>NZ_JBHVVJ010000004.1:0-296066 GCF_042883665.1 Arthrobacter sp. NPDC058192
CAACACCCCATAATGCGTGGGCTGCGTCTTTTGTTTAAATGAGACCGGCGGGGGTGACCCCGAATAACACGGGCGGCTCCGCGGGGCCCCACGTGGCGGGCGCCCGCGCCGCCCACTTGGGGTAGGAGACTCCCTTGGTGAGCCTGCCGCCACGGCGGCAGGCTCACCAAGGGAAGCTAGGCGTTCAGAACGTGGACAATGAAGTCCAAATAGTGAGACGGTGCCTTGCCTCGTTGACACCCGTCTCACTCAGAGGGAAAACTGAACCCATGACCGAGATCGTTACCAGCTGCGCCGCTGCAATTGCAGTCGTCGTCCTTACCAAGCGCGTGGCTGGCTAGCCCGACTGGTAACGAACCGTCACGCGCAACCCCTCGAAGAGCCAGTCGGCTGAGGGGTTTTTTTATTTCCCGCACCACAGCACCACCAGCACCACCTCGAAGTTCAACGATCACCGAAGATCCACAAAGGAAGAGTCCGATGAGCAAAGGATCGCCGATCAGCCCCTCGCTGATGGCCACAAAGTCCACTGGAGCCCACAAGGCTCCGGAACGCGTCGAACGTCCGGCTGACGCCGGCGTCGACACTGCCGCCGTCTCTCCTGTCCTCGGACCGAACAACGTCGTACCCCCGACGGTGATGACCGGTTCGCAAGCAATTGTCCGCTCGCTCGAAGAACTCGGCGTCGACGACATTTTCGGTTTGCCCGGTGGCGCGATCCTGCCCACCTACGACCCCTTGATGGCCTCCAAAATGAACCACGTTCTGGTCCGTCACGAACAGGGAGCCGGCCACGCCGCGCAAGGCTACGCCATGGTCACCGGACGGGTTGGCGTCTGCATCGCCACCTCGGGCCCCGGTGCCACCAACCTCGTTACCGCCATCATGGATGCCCACATGGACTCCGTGCCGATGGTGGCCATCACCGGCCAGGTCTCCAGCGGGGTGATCGGCACCGACGCCTTCCAGGAGGCGGACATCGTCGGGATCACCATGCCGATCACCAAGCACTCGTTCCTGGTCACCGACCCCAACGACATCCCGCACGTCATGGCCGAGGCCTTCCACCTGGCCTCCACCGGACGTCCCGGCCCGGTCCTCGTGGATGTCGCCAAGGATGCCCAGCAGGGCGAGATGACGTTCTCCTGGCCGCCCAAGGTCGATCTCCCCGGCTACCGGCCCGTGCTCCGCGGCCACAGCAAGCAGGTCCGGGAGGCCGCCCGGCTCATCTCCGCGGCCAGCAAGCCGGTGCTGTATGTGGGCGGAGGCGTGGTCAAGGCCCACGCCTCAGCCGAACTGCGTGAGCTGGCCGAGCTGACCGGTGCGCCCGTGGTGACCACCCTGATGGCCCGCGGCGTATTCCCGGACTCGCACCCGCAGCACGTCGGCATGCCGGGCATGCACGGCACCGTTTCCGCCGTGACCGCCCTGCAGCAGTCCGATCTGCTGATCACGCTCGGCGCGCGGTTTGATGACCGCGTCACCGGCATCCTGAAGTCCTTTGCCCCGCACGCCAAGGTCATCCACGCCGACATCGATCCGGCGGAGATCTCCAAGAACCGCACGGCCGACGTGCCGATCGTCGGCTCGGTCAAGGAAATCATCCCGGAGCTGAGCGAGGCCGTCCGCGTCCAGTTCGAGGCGTTCGGCACCCCCGATCTGACCAACTGGTGGGCCTTCCTGAACAACCTCAAGGAAACCTACCCGCTGGGCTGGACCGAGCCCGAGGACGGGCTCAGCGCCCCCCAGCGCGTGATTGAGCGCATTGGTGCGCTGACCGGGCCCGAGGGCGTCTTCGTCGCCGGCGTCGGACAGCACCAGATGTGGGCCGCACAGTTCATCAAATACGAACGCCCGCACGCCTGGCTGAACTCCGGCGGTGCCGGCACCATGGGTTACGCCGTGCCTGCGGCGATGGGCGCCAAGGTGGGCGAACCGGACCGCGTGGTCTGGGCTATCGACGGCGACGGCTGCTTCCAGATGACCAACCAGGAACTCGCCACGTGCGCGATCAACAACATCCCCATCAAGGTCGCCATCATCAACAACTCCTCGCTGGGCATGGTCCGGCAGTGGCAGACCCTCTTCTACGAGGGCCGCTACTCCAACACCGACCTCAACACCGGCCACGACACCGTTCGCATCCCGGACTTCGTCAAGCTGGCGGACGCCTACGGTTGCGCCGCGCTCCGGTGCGAACGCGACGAGGACATCGACGCCACTATCCAGAAGGCACTTGAGATCAACGACCGCCCCGTGGTCATTGACTTCGTCGTGAGCCCCAACTCGATGGTGTGGCCGATGGTCCCCGCCGGAGTCAGCAACGACCAGATCCAGGTTGCCCGCAACATGACCCCGGAATGGGAAGAGGAGGACTGAACATGACCCGCCACACATTGTCCGTACTGGTCGAAGACAAGCCCGGTGTGCTGACCCGCGTCGCCAGTCTCTTCGCCCGCCGGGCCTTCAACATCAATTCCCTGGCCGTCGGCCCCACCGAAGTCCCGGGCATGTCCCGGATGACCGTGGTGGTCGACGCCGACGGCGAGCTGATCGAACAGGTCACCAAGCAGCTGAACAAGCTGGTCAACGTGATCAAGATCGTCGAGCTCACCTCCGAATCTTCCGTACAGCGCGACCACATCCTGGTCAAGGTACGTGCGGATGCCGCAACACGCCTGCAGGTTACCCAGGCTGCAGACCTGTTCCGCGCTTCAGTGGTCGACGTCTCCACAGAGTCGGTGGTCATTGAGGCAACGGGCCACCCCGAGAAGCTCACGGCGCTCCTGTCAGTGCTTGAGCCCTTCGGCATCCGCGAAATCGTGCAGTCCGGCACCTTGGCCGTTGGGCGGGGATCCCGCTCCATGAGTGACAGGGCACTCCGCTCCGCGTAGGCGGCCGGAGACGCCCCGTTTTACCGCAGCACTAAAGACACCACCCACAAAAACCACTCAAGAGGAGTTACGCAAGTGACTGAAATGTTCTACGACGACGACGCCGACCTGTCGATCATCCAGGGCCGCAAGGTAGCCATTGTCGGCTATGGCTCGCAGGGCCACGCCCACGCGCAGAACCTGCGCGATTCCGGCGTCGAGGTTGTCATCGCGCTAAAGGAAGGGTCGAAGTCGATCGCCAAGGCCGAGGACGCAGGCTTCACGGTCAAGACCGTTGCCGACGCTGCCGAATGGGCTGACGTCATCATGATCCTGGCGCCGGACCAGCACCAGCGCTCGATCTACACCGACTCCATCAAGGACAAGCTGACCCCCGGCAAGGCACTGGCCTTCGCCCACGGCTTCAACATCCGCTTCGGCTACATCGAGGCCCCCGAGGGCGTTGACGTCATCCTGGTCGCCCCGAAGGCTCCGGGCCACACCGTGCGCCGCGAATTCGAAGCCGGCCGCGGCATCCCGGACATCATCGCCGTCGAGCAGGATGCCACCGGCTCCGCCTGGGAGCTGGCCAAGTCCTACGCCAAGGCTATCGGCGGCACCCGTGCCGGCGTCATCAAGACCACCTTCACCGAAGAGACCGAAACGGACCTCTTCGGCGAGCAGTCCGTCCTGTGCGGCGGCGTGTCCCAGCTGGTCCAGTACGGCTTCGAGACCCTGACCGAGGCCGGCTACCAGCCGCAGATCGCCTACTTCGAGGTGCTTCACGAGCTCAAGCTCATCGTTGACCTCATGTGGGAGGGCGGCATCGCCAAGCAGCGCTGGAGCGTTTCCGACACCGCAGAATACGGCGACTACGTCTCCGGCCCGCGCGTCATCACCCCCGAGGTGAAGGAAAACATGAAGGCTGTCCTCGCCGACATCCAGTCCGGCGCCTTCGCGAAGCGCTTCATCGACGACCAGGACAACGGCGGCGCCGAGTTCAAGGAACTGCGTGCCAAGGCAGAGTCGCACCCGATCGAGGCTGTCGGCCGCGAACTGCGCTCCCTGTTCTCCTGGCAGCAGCAGGACGAGGACTACGTAGAGGGCTCCGCAGCCCGCTAAGGCTGCACGCCAGGCGCTCATCACAAGGCGGCAGTGAGGCCGGGTTCACACTTAACAAATGTGAGCCCGGCCTTTCTGTCGGCCTAGACTTCTTTTATCCCCCGGACTGCAACGCAGAGGATCAGCCGTGTCAAAACCCGTAGTATTGCTCGCCGAAGAACTTTCGCCCGCCACAGTCGAGGCCCTCGGCCCGGACTTCGAAATCCGCCAGACTGACGGCGCCGACCGTTCCCAGCTGCTCTCCGCGATCGCGGACGTCGACGCGATCCTGGTCCGTTCCGCCACCCAGGTGGACGCGGAGGCCATCGCCGCCGCCAAGAACCTCAAGGTGATCGCCCGCGCCGGCGTGGGCCTGGACAATGTCGACATCAAGGCGGCCACGCAGGCCGGCGTCATGGTGGTCAACGCGCCGACCTCCAACATCGTCTCCGCCGCCGAACTGACTGTCGGCCACATCCTCAGCCTCGCCCGCCACATCCCGCAGGCCAGCTCCGCCCTCAAGGACGGGGAATGGAAGCGCTCCAAGTACACCGGCATCGAGCTCTTCGAAAAGAAGATCGGCATCATCGGCCTCGGCCGGATCGGTGCCCTGGTGGCGGCCCGCCTGAAGGGCTTCGACACCAAGATCCTCGCGTACGACCCCTACATCACCGCCGCCCGCGCCGCCCAGCTCGGTGTGCAGCTGGTGACCCTCGACGAGCTCCTCGCACAGTCGGACTTCATCACCATCCACATGCCCAAGACCCCGGAGACCGTCGGCATGCTCGGCGCCGATGCCTTCAAGAAGATGAAGAGCACGGCCTACGTCGTCAACGTTGCCCGCGGCGGCCTGGTGGACGAGGAGGCCCTCTACACCGCGCTCGAGGCCGGCGAGATCGCCGGCGCTGCAGTTGACGTCTTCTCCAAGGAGCCCAGCACCGACCTGCCGTTCTTCAAACTCGACAACGTCGTGGTGACCCCGCACCTGGGCGCCTCCACCGATGAGGCCCAGGAGAAGGCCGGCGTCTCCGTTGCCAAGTCGGTCCGGCTGGCCCTCGCCGGCGAACTGGTCCCCGACGCCGTCAACGTCGCCGGCGGCATCATCGCCCCCGCCGTCCGTCCCGGCATCCCGCTGATGGAAAAACTGGGCCGCATCTTCACCGCGCTGACCCACGCCTCGCTCAGCCAGTTCGACGTCGAGGTGGCCGGCGAGATCTCCTCGCTCGACGTCAAGGTCCTGGAACTCTCGGCCCTCAAGGGCATCTTCGCCGATGTCGTGACTGAGCAGGTCTCCTACGTCAACGCGCCGGTGATCGCCGAACAGCGCGGCATCAACGTCCGGCTCATCACGACGCCGGACACCGAGTCGTACCGCAACGTCCTGACCCTGCGCGGAGCGCTCAGCGACGGCAGTCAGATCTCGGTCGCAGGAACCCTCACCGGGCCCAAGCAGATCCAGAAGCTCGTGGGCGTCAACGGCTACGAGGTGGAGATTCCGATCAGCGAACACCTCGTGGTGGTGGCCTACACGGACCGCCCCGGCGTGATCGGCACGATCGGCCACATCCTGGGCATGAACAACGTCAACATCGCCGGCATGCAGGTGGCACGCCAGACCGAAGGCGGCCAGGTGCTGGCCCTGCTGACCATCGACAGCTCCGTTCCCCAGCAGGTCCTTGACGCGATCAAGGCCGGGATCGGCGCCGACATGGTCCGCGAGGTTGACCTGGAGGACTAAATTCCTCACGCGGGCCGCCGGCAGCGGCAGAAGAGCTGCCGGCGGCCCCGAGCGGGCGGCCGGTCTGCGTACAATGGCTAGGACCGAATTCCAGGTCTTGGCCGGCAGACCGGCCTTTACTTTTGCACGCCCGGCACGGGACGCCACCAATTCCGCAGGAAATGGACAGCGGCGTGCGCACGCAATCCAGCTTTCAGGAGCCCAATGAACGCCGTCCAGAGGTTCATCAGAAGCAGAGTGCTTTTGCTGACCGCGTCCATTTTGATCGTGGCCATGTGCCTGTCCGTCCTCGTCCAGGGTCAGTCCCAGGCGGCGCTGAGCAGGACCGTGGACCAAAACTCCCGGGGACTTTACGACATCCTGGTCCAGGCCAAGGCGGACGGCAACAGCGGGCTGATGCAGCCGGATATCGCCACCGGCCAGGGCGGCGTCAGCTTCGACCAGCTCGATTCGATCCGGAAGCTGTCCGGCACCTCGGTGGCCGCGCCCATCAGCCTCGTTTCCCGCGTCACCCAGAACCTCGAGTCGCCGCGCCTGGACGCCACCGACTACCTCGGCTACAACGCGGGGCTCGCCGGCACGGCCGGGGACCCCACCGCCACCGACCCGAGCAAATGGCCGGCCGCGGAATCGGTCCTCAGCGACACCCCGAAGAAGTACCGGCTCACCGCCAGTGCGGTCAGCTCTGACGGCCACTCCGACCAGACCCTGTTCAAGACCACCGCCGAAGGCTCCCTCGGCAAGGCCAAGCTCGTCGAAGAGCAGGTCGAGGGCGGCAAGAACGTCCGCATCCAGGGCCCGGCTGGAGAGACCGGCGTCAAGTTCCCCACCCCGGCCGGCGGTTCCGAGCATAACCTGTTCAACCTCTCCGTCTCACTGCCCATGGCGCCGCAGGTGACCGAGTCGGTCGTCGCCGTCGACCCCGTCTCCGAACGCGCGCTGCTCGGCACGGCCGGTGACTTCCTGGCCCCGCTGGAGAAGGCCCCGCCCGCCGACGCCCGCAACGCCGGCGCGATCGGCCGCCACTTCGAGAGCCTCTTCACCAACGGCATCAGCATGGACGAACTCAAGGAAGGCCCGGACTTCCTCGGCGTGAAGCTCAAGTACTGGGCGCCGCTGATGACGCAGTACCAGCAGGCCAAACGCGAGGGCCAGCTCACGAACGATTCGCAGGCCATCCCGCTCATCGTGCGCTCGGGCACGGCCCTGGACCTGAAGTACTCGGTCAAGATCGAGGAAATCGACGACTCCGGCAACGTCACCAAGGACGTCGGCACCGTGACCCGCTCGCTGGACAAGGACTACCTGCCGTTCGTCTCCAAGTCCCCGTTCGCCCTCGCGTGGCCCGGTTCCAAGGACCTTTCCCAGCTCATGGGCGACACCGGCTCCTTCAGCCAGGGCCTCTACAACCCGGCCACCTGGACCACGAATTTCGCTGCCGCCCCGAAGTACACGGACGGCGCGACCGCCGCCAACGGCGCCGTGGACAAGAGCGCCACCCCCGGCGACTGGGTCACCGTGAACCGGCTGCCGGACAAGGCCGCGAACGGCGAAGCCGTCGACCAGACGCAGCGCAACCCGGTGGACGAGAGGTCCTACCGCGAAAACCTGGAGACCGGCAAGAAACTCGCCACCCCGCTGGCGATGGTCTACGGCACGTTCGACCCCGCGGCTGTCAAGCAGGCCGCCGGCGACGTCAACCGGCTGCCCCTGGGCGGCTACGACCCCGCGCCGTTCACCCTGACCAAGGACGCCTCCGGCGCTGACGCCAACACCGAGCTCAAACCGTCGCTGAGCGCCACCGGCCTGGTCAGCCAGTCCGCCGGTGCCATCACCGACTTCTACGGACTGGCGGCCGCCCGCGGCTACGAGAAGAACGCCTCCGTGATCGACGCCGTCCGCGTCCGGGCCACTGTCCAGGGCAGCTGGAAGCAGGCGCAGCCAGAGGTCGAGAAGCTCGCCAACGAGATCCGCGGCATGGGCCTGCAGGCCACCGTGGTGGCCGGTTCCGCCCGCGAGGACGCCAACATCGCCGTTCCCGGCTATTCCAAGGACGACGCCGGCAAGGAGTCGCCGCTGGGCACTGTGCAGCAGTCGTGGGTCCGCCAGGACGCCGCTGACGCCGTTTCCGGCTCCTTGACCGCCACGAACCTGACGCTGCTGTTCATGACGCTTTGCGGCGCCGCCCTGCTGACCGGTGCCTCCACCGTCAGCTACGTGCGCAAACGGCGGAGCGAGGCAGGCACCCTGCGGGCCATGGGCTGGACACAGCGCAGGATCCGCTCCTGGGTGCTGGCCGAATTCGGCGTCGGCGCCGCGCTGCTCGCCGTCGTGGGCAGCGCACTGAGCCTGATCACCTGGAGCGCCGCGACCGCGATCGTCTCGGCGTCGGTCCTGGTGCTCTACGTGGGCGCCGCGTTCTTCGCGGCGCAGCAGCTGCGCCACCGGGATGAAGTGGACCAGGAGCCGCAGCACGACGAGCGGCTCGTCGCGGTCGATTCGCCGCTGACCTTCGCCAACCGCCAGCTGAGCTCGAACAAGTTCAACACCGGCGCGCTGGCGGTCGCCGTCGGCGTCTTCGGCGCGGCCGTGGGCGGCCTGGTCGCACTGCTGATCGACATTCCGCGGGCCGCCGGCGCCAGCGCGCTCAGCGGCGTGGCCGCGGCCAGCATCGCGCTCCCGAGCATCATCCTGGCCGTCTCCGGCGTCGCCGTCGGCCTGCTCCTGACCATGGTCACGGGGCGGTTCGAGCTGCAGGCCAAGCGGCAGTACCTCGGCACCCTGCGGGCCATGGGCTGGAACCCGGACATGCTGGGCCAGGTCCGCTTCTTTGAAAACGCCATGGTGGGAACTATCGCGTTGCCGCTGGGTGTGGTGGGCGCCCTTGGCATCGGGCTCCTCCTTGCCCCCTATGCCGCGCTGTGGGCCGCCCTTGCCGGCCTTGTGGCTGTACTTTGCTGGATTCCGATTGCAACGAAAGTGGTCCAATGACTAACGAGCTCAACCTTGACCGGGAGGCACACGACCGGATGACCACCAGCACCCGTCGTGGGGGACACAAGACCCGCGCCAACACCATCGTGAGGGCCGCGGACCACGCCACGCCGCTGGAACTGAGCAACATCACCATCCACTACGGCGGGGGCAAGGGCGGTGCCGAGCCCGTCAACGTCGTCGACGACTTCAACATGACGCTGCATGCCGGCGAAATGCACTGCGTCGCCGGCCGTTCCGGCTCCGGCAAGACCAGCATCCTGACCGTCGGCGCGGGCCTGACCCTGCCGACGTCGGGCCGGGTCTTCTGGGAGGGCGACTCGCTCGAGACCATGGGCGACGACGAGATCGCCGACCGCCGCCGGGCCCTGATCGGCTACGTCGACCAGGGCGGCGCCCTCATCGACGGCATGAGCGCGCTCGAGAACGTCCTGCTGCCGGCGGTGCCCGACGGCGAGGTGGAGAAGCGCCGCGACATGGCCAAGGACCTCCTGGACCTCGTGGGCCTGGGCCGGCGCATGCGCCACCGCCCGGCTCAGCTCTCCGGCGGTGAGCGTCAGCGCGTCGCCATCGCCCGGGCGCTCATCCTCGGCACCCGCGTCCTGGTGGTCGACGAGCCCACGGCCAGCCTCGACCGAGCCGCGGCCAACCGCATCATCAGCATCCTCAAGGACACGACGTCGGACGGCATTGCCGTGCTGGTCGCTTCACATGACCACGAACTTGTCCGCCAGAGCGATACCCTGACCGAACTGATCTAGATTTAGACCGTGACTTCAACTGATAAGACCCCCTTCTACATCACCACGGCCATCACGTACCCCAACGGCGTGCCGCACATCGGGCATGCCTACGAGTACATCGCCACCGACGCGATGGCCCGCTTCAAGCGCCTGGACGGCTTCGACGTCTACTTCCTCACCGGAACCGACGAGCACGGCATGAAGATTGCCCAGACCGCGGAGAAGGAAGGGGTGACGCCCAAGGAACTGGTGGACCGGAACGCCGAAATTTACAAGGCCGCCCATGCGGCCCTGGGGGTCTCGTACGACCGCTTCATCCGCACCACCGACGCCGACCACTACGCGGCATCGCAGGCCATCTGGAAGAAGATGGAAGCTAACGGGGACATCTACCTCTCTAAGTACGAGGGCTGGTACTCGGTCCGCGACGAAGCGTTTTACGTTGAGGACGAGACCGTGGTCAAGGACGACGGCATCCGCTACACCCGTGAATCGGACACCGAGGTCACGTGGACGGCCGAGGAGAGCTACTTCTTCCGCCTCTCCGCCTACCAGGACAAGCTGCTGGCCCTCTACGAGGCCCAGCCCGAATTCGGTGCGCCGCAGTCCCGCTTCAACGAGGTCATCAGCTTCGTCAAACGCGGGCTGGAGGACCTCTCCATCAGCCGCACCACCTTCGACTGGGGCGTCCCGGTGCCGGGCAACGACAGGCACGTCATGTACGTGTGGGTCGACGCGCTCACCAACTATCTCACCGGCGTCGGCTATCCGGACCTTGAATCGGAGTCCTTCAAGAAGTTCTGGCCGGCCGACGTCCACGTCATCGGCAAGGACATCTCCCGTTTCCACGCCATCTACTGGCCGGCGTTCCTCATGAGCGCCGGGCTGGAACTGCCGAAGCGGATCATGATCCACGGCTTCCTGCAGAACAACGGCGTCAAGATGTCCAAGTCCCTCGGCAACGTTGTCGCACCCGCCGACTTCGTCGCCCAGTACGGCCTGGACCAGGTGCGCTACTTCTTCCTGCGCGAGGTCCCCTTCGGTGCGGACGGCAACTACAACCACGAGGCCATCGTGGGCCGGATGAACTCGGACCTGGCCAACAACTTCGGCAACCTGGCGCAGCGGTCGCTGTCCATGGTGGCCAAGAACTGCGACGGCCGAGTGCCCGCGCCGGGCGGCTTCTCCGCGGAGGACGCCGCCCTGCTCGGCCAGGCCAACGGCCTGCTGGACGTTGTCCGCGCCGCGTTCGAGAAGCAGGAATTCAGCCGGGCCCTGGAAGCCATCTGGGCCGTCCTGGGTGACACGAACGCCTACTTCGCCGAGCAGGCCCCCTGGGTGCTGCGCAAGACCGACCTCGAGCGCATGAACACGGTGCTCTACGTGACGCTCGAGGTGCTCCGGATCGTCGCGATCCTAGCCCAGCCGGTCATGCCGACGGCGACGGCGGCCATCCTGCACACACTCGGCCAGCCCGAGGGCGAGGCGCGGAAGTTCTCAGCCATTGGCACGCCCAGCGAAGCCGGCACGCAGCTGCCCGCTCCCGCCCCGGTGTTCCCGAAGTATGAGGAGCCCGCCGAGGCCTAAGCGCCGCGCTTTTGGTGACGCTCCCGCAGATCCGGCGGTGGTTCTGGTGACGCTCCCGCAGATCCTGCCGTCATTCTGGTGACGCTCCCGCAGATCCTGCCGTCATTTTGGTGACGCTCCCGCAGATCCTGCCGTCATTCTGGTGACGCTCCCGCAGATCCTGCCGTCATTTTGGTGACGCTCCCGCACGCCTCACTAGGCGGTGCGGGAGCGTTTCTATTTTTCCGTCGGAAAGTGAGGGAGGGCCGTCGGATTTCCAGCCGGAAGTGAGGGAGCGTCCGAAGGGCTTGTTCGGATACTGAGACGACTTGACCAGAATGTGGATGACTTGGCTACCCTGAAAACATGAGCGCATCCACGATTGATCTGGCAGTCATCCCGGGCGACGGCATCGGCCCGGAGGTCACGGCCGAGGCCCTGAAAGTCCTTGAGAAGGCCGCAGCCGCCGAGGGGATCGAGCTTCAGCAGACCCACTACAAGCTGGGTGCGGAGCACTGGCTCGAGACGGGGGAGACCCTGCCCGCGGCCACCCTCGAGGATCTTCGGACCCGGGATGCGATCTTGTTCGGCGCCGTCGGGGCTGCCCCCGGCGACACCCGGATCCCGTCCGGGATCATCGAGCGTGAGCTCCTGCTCAAGCTGCGTTTCAGCCTGGACCACTTCGTCAACCTGCGGCCCTCCCGCCTGTACGCCAGCGTCGGCAGCCCGCTCGCCAACCCGGGCACGATCGATTTCATCGTGATCCGCGAAGGCACCGAAGGTCCCTACGTCGGCAACGGCGGCACCCTGCGTGCCGGCACACCTCACGAGGTAGCCACCGAGGTGTCGCTGAACACCGCCCACGGCGTGGAGCGCGTGGTCCGCGATGCCTTCCGCCGCGCCAACGAGCGCCCCCGCAAGAAGCTCACGCTCGTGCACAAGCACAACGTCCTGGTCTTTGCCGGCCAGCTCTGGAAGCGCACGGTCGAAGCCGTGGCCCAGGAGTTCCCCGAGGTCACCCACGATTACCTGCACGTCGACGCCGCCACGATCTTCATGGTCACCGACCCGTCCCGCTTCGACGTGATCGTCACCGACAACCTTTTCGGCGACATCATCACCGACCTCGCGGCAGCGGTGACCGGCGGCATCGGCCTTGCAGCATCCGGCAACATCAATATGGAACGCACCGCCCCGTCCATGTTCGAACCGGTCCACGGTTCCGCGCCGGACATTGCCGGCCAGCAGAAGGCAGACCCCACCGCTGCCATTCTCTCCGCCGCCCTCCTGCTCGACCACCTCGGGTTTGCCGGCGCCGCCCGGAAGATCGAGGCAGCCGTCAAGACCGACGTCGAAGCGCGCGACGGCGCCTTCCGGACCACGAGCGCCATCGGCGACGCCATCGCGGCAGCGCTGTAGGCGCTGCGCTGTATTCGCTGCTGGTTTTGCGGCACCGACCGTGCCGGGGAACCGGCACGGTCAACGGGCGTAAGCTAGTTTCGAATCACCAACATGCTGCCGTGGTCCGACGGTGAACCACGTTCCCACGCCAGGCAGCCGATCGTGGAGGAACCATGACTCAGACTGCCCATGGCGTCGAATTCACCCAGCACCTCTCGGAGACCCCGAAGCCTGCTGAAGAGCGTGCCGCCATCCTGGCGAACCCGGGGTTTGGCGACTATTTCACCGACCACACCGCCATTGTCGACTACACGGTCGATGCCGAAGGCAACGGTGGCTGGCACGACGCCCGGGTTGAGCCCTACGGTCCGATTTCCCTGGACCCGTCCGCGGCCGTGCTGCACTACGGCCAGGAGATCTTCGAAGGCCTCAAGGCGTACCGCCACGCGAACGGCTCCATCTGGACGTTCCGCCCCGAGGCCAACGCCGCCCGCCTGAACCGGTCCGCCCGGCGTCTTGCGCTCCCCGAACTCCCGGAGGAGTACTTCCTCGGCGCCATCCGCGAGCTCGTGGCGGCCGACAAGGAATGGGTCCCGTCCGGCGACGGCGAAGCCTTGTACCTGCGGCCCTTCATGATCGCCACCGAGGCCTTCCTGGGCGTCCGGGCGGCGCGCGAGGTCTCCTTCCGCGTCATCGCCTCCCCGGCCGGCAACTACTTCGGCGGCGAACTCAAGCCGGTGTCCATCTGGATCTCACGCGAATACGCCCGCGCCGGCCGCGGCGGAACAGGCGCCGCCAAGTGCGGCGGCAACTACGCCGCCTCGCTGATCGCCCAGCAGGAGGCCGAGGCCCACGGCTGCAAGCAGGTTTTGTTCCTGGACCAGTTCAACGACAACGCGGTCGAGGAACTCGGCGGCATGAACGTCTTCTTCGTGATGAAGGACGGCTCGCTGGTCACCCCGGCGCTGTCCGGCACCATCCTTGAGGGCGTGACGCGCTCCTCCGTGATGCAGGTGGCCAAGGACATGGGCCGCGAAGTCACCGAGCGCAAAATCACCCTGGATGAATGGCGCGACGGCGTTGCCTCGGGCGAGATTGCCGAGGTGTTCGCCTGCGGCACCGCCGCCGTCATCACCCCCATCGGCGTGCTCAAGGATGCCACGGAGTTCATCGGTTCCGAGGACGCCAAGGCGGGGGAGACCACCATGGCCATCCGCGCCCAGCTGCTCGGCATCCAGACCGGTACGGTCGAGGACACGCACGGCTGGCTGACCCGCCTCGCCTAGGCACGCAATGCCCCGAAGGTAGTCCGACGGCGGCCCCCACCTCTCGGGGTGGGGGCCGCCGTCGGATTCAGTGCAAGGATGGGACAGTGACATCCGAGACCTACGGCGGCATCGTCCGCAGCAGCTCCCTGACCCGGTTCCGCCTTGCCCCGAACCCGGGCCCGATGAGCCTGGACGGAACCAACTCCTATCTCATCGGCGCGCCGGGAGCGGCAGGCAGCGTCGCCGTCGACCCCGGGCCCCTTGACGAACCTCACCTGCAGGCGCTGGCCGGGCAAGGAGCAATCGAACTGATCCTGATCACGCACCGGCACGCGGACCACACCGCGGCAGCCGTGCGGTTTTCGGAACTGACGGGCGCGCCGGTGCGGGCCGCGGACCCGACGCACTGCCATGGCGCGCCGCCGCTTCAAGACGGCGAAACCCTCCGCGCCGCAGGGGTGGACATCAGGGTACTCGCGACGCCGGGCCACACCTCGGATTCGCTGTGCTTCCACCTGCCGCAGGACGGCCCATACGGCTCGGTGCTGACCGGGGACACGATCCTGGGCTCGGGAACCACTGTGCTGGACCACCCCGACGGCACCCTGTGCGACTACCTCGAGTCGCTGGACCGGCTCGAGCGACTTGGACCCGCCACTGTGCTGCCGGCCCACGGCCCGGTGCTCCCGGCACTCGACGCCGTCGCCCGGGCCTACCGCGACCACCGCAACGGCAGGCTCGACCAGGTGCGGACGGCCCTACAGGCACTGGGCGCCGACGCCGGAGTCGGCGCCGTGACGGATGCCGTGTACACGGACATTGACCCCTCGGTCCGGCGCGCCGCGGAACTCTCGGTCGCCGCGCAGTTGGACTACCTGCGTGCTGGCCCGCGGAACAGGGGCGGGTTGCCGGGACTGTAGGCTAGGACCCATGCGTATCGCCCGGTTTGTCGTTGATTCTGATCCCCTCTACGGCGTTGTGGAAGGCGAGCCCGGCAGTGAGGAAATCACTGTCATCAAGGGCGACCCCTTCTTCCACGGCGTGGAACGAACCCCCACGAAGCACAAGTTGGAAGACGTCCGCCTGCTGGCGCCGATCATCCCGCGCAGCAAGGTGGTGGGGGTCGGCCGCAATTTCGCCGAGCACGCCCGGGAGTTGGGCAACGAGGTGCCGCAGCAGCCGTTGCTGTTCCTCAAGCCCAACACCTCCGTAATCGGGCCCAACGACCCCATTGTCCTGCCGGAGTTCTCCGAGGAAATCTCCTTCGAGGCCGAGCTGTGCGTCGTCATCGGCCGGATCTGCAAGGACGTTCCCGAGGACCGTGTGGACGACGTGATCTTCGGCTACACCTGCGGCAACGACCTCACCGCCCGCGATGTCCAGAAGACGGACCTGCAGTGGGCCCGGGCCAAGGGCTTCGACACCTCGGCCCCGCTCGGCCCGTGGATTGAAACTGAGCTCGACACCGAGGACCTGCAGATCCAGGGCCGGCTTAACGGCGAACTGCGCCAGGACGGCAGCACCAACCAGATGATCCGCGGTGTCCGGGAACTCGTCTCGATCGTCTCGCAGGCCTTCACCCTGCTGCCCGGCGACGTCATCATGACCGGTACCCCCGCCGGCGTCGACGTCGTACAGGCCGGCGACCGCTTCGAGGTCGAGATTGAGGGCATCGGGCGCCTCTCCAACCCGGTGGTCCGCCGCTAACAGCGGCGCTGGAGATTGGTAATGTGGGTAGCACTATGACTACTGCTTCCGCGTCCGACGCCGTCTCCAGCTCCGCCCCGCTTGCTGCTCCCTCCGGTGAAGTCACCGCCGATACCCCGGTCCGTGTCCGGTTCTGCCCGTCGCCCACGGGCACCCCGCACGTCGGCCTGATCCGCACCGCCCTCTTCAACTGGGCCCATGCCCGGCATACCAAGGGCACCTTCGTCTTCCGGATCGAGGACACGGACGCGGCACGCGACTCGGAGGAGAGCTACCAGCAACTGCTGGAGGCGCTCAAATGGCTGGGCATCACGTGGGAAGAAGGCGTGGAAGTCGGCGGCCCGCACGAGCCCTACCGCCAGTCGCAGCGGCTGGGCATGTACAAGGATGTCGTGGCCAAGCTGCTCGACGCCGGCTACGCCTACGAGTGCTACTCCTCGCCGGAGGAGGTCGAGGCCCGCCACCGGGCGGCGGGCCGCGACCCGAAGCTCGGCTACGACAACTTCGACCGCAACCTCTCCGAGGAGCAGCTCGCCGCGTTCAAGGCCGAGGGCCGCCAGCCGGTGCTGCGCGTCCGCATGCCCGATGAAGATGTCACTTTCACCGACATGGTCCGTGGCGACATCACGTTCAAGGCCGGCAGCATCCCGGACTACGTCATAGTCCGCGCCGACGGCTCCCCGCTGTACACCCTGGTCAACCCGGTGGACGACGCCCTGATGGGAATCACGCACGTGCTCCGCGGCGAGGACCTGCTGTCCTCCACACCCCGCCAGGTGGTGCTGATCCGGGCCCTCATGGACATCGGCGTGGCCAGCTACATGCCGGTCTTCGGCCACCTGCCGTACGTCATGGGCGAGGGCAACAAGAAGCTCTCCAAGCGCGACCCCCAGTCCAACCTGTTCCTGCTCCGGGACCGCGGCTTCATCCCCGAGGGCCTGCTGAACTACCTGTCCCTGCTTGGCTGGAGCCTCTCCGCCGACGAGGACATCTTCACCGTGGAGCAGCTGATCGAGAACTTCGACGTCCACGACGTGCTCGCCAACCCTGCCCGCTTCGACATCAAGAAGGCCGAAGCGATCAACGGCACCCACATCCGCATGCTCGACCCGGAGGACTTCCGCGGCCGCCTGGTGCCCTACCTGCAGGCCGCCGGCTTCGTGGGGGAGAGGCTCACGGCCCGCGAGGAGCAGATCCTGGCCGAGGCCGCGCCGCTGATCCAGGAGCGCATCTCGCTGCTGGGCGAGGCGCCGGAGATGATCGCGTTCCTGTTCAAGGCCGACGACGCTATCGACGTCGCCGACGACGCCCGCAAGGGACTGCCCGAAAACCTTACCGAGGTGCTCGACGCCGCTTTGGCCGCCCTGGAGCCCGTCAATGACTGGACGGCCGAGAACATCCAGGCTGCCCTGAAGGAAGCCCTCGTGGAAGGCCTCGGCGTGAAGCCGCGCCTTGCGTTCGGGCCCGTCCGCACGGCGGTCTCCGGGCGCCGGATCTCCCCGCCGCTGTTCGAATCGATGGTCATCCTGGGCAAGGACTCGTCCCTGGCCCGCCTGCGCGCTTTCCGCGGCTGACATGCTTGACGCGGGCCTAGGCGCACTTCAAGGCGTCCTGTTCGACATCGACGACACCCTGGTGGACCTCGAATTCTCGATGACGTCTGCACTCCGCGACGTCAGCGAGCACCTCCTGCCCGGCCTGGACGAGGCCGGGTGGGAGAAGTTCGGGCGGATCTTCACGCACGAGACCACCCATTTCTACGACCGTTACCTGGCCGGCGAGATCACGTTCAACGAACAGCGCCTGCTCCGCGGCCGGGCGGCGCTGGGGTACTTCGGCGTCGAACTGGCCGACGGCGAGCAGGCCCACCACTGGGTGAGTTCCTACGCGAGCCGCCAGCACGGCTACATCAGGGCGTTCGACGACGTCGGCCCGCTGCTGGACGCGCTGGACGCCGCCGGCATTCCCTATGGAGCCGTAAGCAACAACGTGCACGACTACCAGCGCGTGAAGCTCGACGCGGCCGGGTTGGAACGGATCACCGTTCTCGTGGGCACCGACACCGTCGGCGCCGCGAAACCGGATCCTGCCATCTATCTCGAGGGTGTCCGGCGCCTTGGCACCGGTGCCGGCCAGACGCTGTATGTCGGTGACAACCGGCTCCTCGACGCGGAAGGTTCGACGGCGGCCGGTTTGGTTGGCGTCTGGCTGAACCGCGGTGGGGAGCCGGCTCCCGGCTTCCTCGGACGCGAGGTCGGCTCCCTGCTGGAGTTGCTGGCGTAGCTGCGGTGTCCGATACCTAAGGCCGAGGGGCCGGGCCGTACGGCCCGGCCCCTCGGCCTTTGTGATGCACCTAACACTGCTGGCCCGACCGCCCGAACCGCCCGCCGGTGAGCGGTAAGAGGGGGAAATCGTCGCTAACTTGCCGCGCGTGGACCCGTTTTCCCCTGCACTGGCGGGCCTCGGACGGTGCAGCCGCGTCTTAGTCGCCGGGCAGCGTCCTGCCGGAGACTGCGCACAATGCGGCCGGCTCGCCGATTTGTGCAAGTGAAAACTCTCGGGTAAAGTAATTACTCGTGCTGAGGCGCCGGGAGCGAGGGTTTAGGCCCAAACATCCGGTCCGGAAGTGCCATTGGGATATGGTGTAATTGGCAACACTACGGTTTCTGGTACCGTCATTCTAGGTTCGAGTCCTGGTATCCCAGCTCTGAAAATCCGCGGATTTCCGCGGGCATTCGGAAGTTTCACATCGGCTGGTCCGATTTGGAGCAAAGCCAAGTGTATGAAAGAATCATCTGGCTTGAACGGCAGAAATGCAGTTCTGGAAGTACGCGGCCCCATCGTATAGCGGCCTAGTACGCTGCCCTCTCACGGCGGTAACGCGGGTTCGAATCCCGCTGGGGTCACAACAGGAACGGTCCCGGGCATCAGCCCGGGGCCGTTTTTTGTATTCCCCGCATGGTGCCACTGGGTGGCCTAAAGGGCCCCAGCAGCTCACCGCGCCAGCCCCCGCTCGCGGGAACTGGTGGCTGAACTGGCATGATGATGCTGTGAGCTCCCACGAACCCTCCGAGGCCGCAGCCGGCGTCGCGCTCCTTGAAAGCGTGCGCGAGGACCTCGCGGCACTCCGATTGCCGCTTGCCCTGCCCGGAACCGAGCAGACCCGGCAGGAGCTGCGCAACGCGGTGGCTCAGCTGGACGACTACATTCTGCCCCGGTACCGCAGCCTCGACGCGCCGCTGCTGGCCGTGGTGGGCGGCTCCACCGGTGCCGGGAAGTCCACCCTGGTCAACGCCCTGGTAGGCCACCCGGTCACGCGGGCCGGTGCCATCCGGCCGACCACCCGCCAGCCGATCCTGCTCCACCATCCGGAGGACTCCGGCTGGTTCGAAGGCCAACGGGTGTTGCCGGCCCTAGGCCGCATCCGCGGCGCCGTAGTGGACGGCCCAACCCCGGCGCATCCCGCCCCACCCGCTCCAGCCGCCGGCGCAGTAACCTCGCTCGTCTTGGTCGCCGACCCGGCGGTCCCGCGAGGGGTCGCGCTTCTCGACGCACCCGACGTCGACTCAGTCTCCGACGATAACCGCCGGCTGGCCGGGCAGCTGCTCGCCGCGGCCGACCTCTGGGTCTTTGTTACCACCGCCAACCGCTATGCCGACGCCGTGCCCTGGCGCTTGCTCCTGGATGCCGCCTCGCGCGACATCACGGTGGCCGTGGTGCTGGACAGGGTCCCGCCGGCCGCCGAGGCGGAGGTCAGCGCGGATTTGACGTCAATGCTCAGCAGGGAAGGCCTCGGCACGGCCCGGATGTTCGTCGTACCGGAATTGGTGCTCGATGCCGCGGGCATGCTTCCGGGCCCGGCCGTCGAACCGCTGCGGCAATGGCTTGGCGAGCTGGCAAGGGACGCCGCCGGACGCGCCGGGATTGCCCGGCGCACTCTCAACGGCACTCTCACGGCCCTCAGCCAGCGCGTCGAGGGGGCAGGGCGGGCGGTGTCCGAGCAGCAGCGCGCGGCCGAGGTACTCTCAGGCGACGCCCGCCAAGCCTATGACGACGCCATGGCCAGGATCCTTGATGCCACCCGGGACGGCGCGCTGTTGCGGGGTGAGGTGCTGGCGCGGTGGCAGGACTTCGTCGGGACGGGCGAGTTCTTTCGGGCCATGGAACAAAACATCGGGCGCTTCCGCGACCGCGTGGGCGCGTTTTTCCGGGGCGAGCCGGCGCCCGCAGTCAGAGTGGAGACCGCGATCGAGACCGGACTGCAGGCTGTCATTGTCGATGAAGCCGCCAATGCTGCCGAACATACGGACCAGCGCTGGCGCTCGGACCCCGCGGGCAGGCAGTTGCTCGGCACCGATGGTCTCGCCGGCACATCCGCCGGCTTCGCGGACGCCGTCGCCGCAGAGATCCGCGCCTGGCAGGGCGGCCTGATGGAACTCATCCGTACCGAAGGCCAGGGCAAGCGCACCCAGGCCCGCTGGTTGTCTTTCGGCATCAACGGCCTGGGTGCCGCGCTCATGATTGTGGTGTTCTCCATGACGGCGGGTCTGACCGGGCTGGAGATCGGCGTCGCGGGCGGCACCGCCGTCGTGGGTCAGCGGCTCCTGGAAGCGGTGTTTGGGGAAGACGCCGTCCGCCGGCTCGCCCGGACGGCGCGTGAAGACCTGCATGAGCGATGCCAAGTCCTGTTGGCGTCCGAGCGCGAGCGTTTCCTCAGCAGGCTCGACGTCGACGGCGGCGTGCCGCCTGACGTCCTTGCCGGGCACGTGGCGGCACTGCGCCGGCTGGCGGCGTCAGCATGAGCCGCCATGGCGCCGCCCGGGTGGAGTCGCAGCTGGACCGCAGGCTTGAGGCCCTCGACGAGGCCAGGGAGCTCGCCGCCGGTGCCCTCCCGGAGGAGACCCTGGACGAGGTGCTGCATGTGCTGGATCGTGCCAGTTCGCGGCGGTCGCTCTCCGCGGACCATACGGTGGTGGGATTCTTCGGCGCTACCGGCAGCGGCAAATCGTCTCTCTTCAACGCCGTCAGCGGGGCGGAAATCGCGACGGCGGCGGTGCGCCGGCCCACCACCACCGAACCGCTGGCCGGCATCTGGGGCGTTCAGGGCAGCGAAGCCCTGCTGGACTGGCTGGAGGTCCGGCAGCGCCACGCGGCGGCCCCGGTACCGGGTTTCGCCGACGACGGCACCGGACTGATCCTCCTGGACCTGCCCGATTTTGACTCGACCCGGGCGGCGAACCGGGAGGTCGTGCAGCGGATGGTGGGCCTCGTGGACGTCCTCGTCTGGGTCCTCGATCCGCAGAAGTATGCCGACGCAGCCGTGCACCAGGACTTCCTTGCGCCGCTGTCCGCCCACGGTGCCGTGACGATTGTGGTGCTCAACCAGGTCGACAGGCTCCCGGACCGCGATGTCCGTCCCGTCCTTGATTCGCTCACGGGCATCCTGGCGGGCGAAGGGCTGGGCAAGGTCCAGGTCCTGGGTGCCTCCGCGGTGCTGGGAACCGGCGTGGACGCGGTCCGGTCCGCGATCCGGCAGAAGGCCAGGGAACGCCAGGCGATCTCGCAGCGGCTCGCGGCAGATGTCACCACGGCCGCTGCCCGGCTGGCTGAGGCGTCCGGCAACGGGGTCTCCGGCAACGGCAAGGCGGCCGGGGCGACGGCTGCCTCCAAGGCCCGGCTGGCCGAGGAACTCGCCGTGGCCGCCAACGTTCCGCTGGTGGTCGACGCCGTCGTGCGCTCCTATCGGCTCGAGGCGACGCGGCGCACGGGCTGGCCCGTGACCCGCTGGCTGGCCAGATTCCGGCCGGATCCGCTGCGGCGCCTGAACCTGCGCCGCGAGGGCGCCAAACCGGAGCTGAACCGGACCTCGCTTCCGCCCGCGGGCGCGCCGGAGCGGGCGCGGACCGATGCGGCAGTCCGGGAATTCGCCGATGCGGCGTCCGAGGGCGCTCCCGGGCCGTGGCGGGCAGTGATCCGTAGCGCCGCCCGCGAAGGACGGAACGGGCTGCCGGACGCCGTGGACCAGGCGATTGCCTCCACGGACCTGTCCGCGGGCCGGAAGTCCTGGTGGTGGGGCGGGTTTAACGCTGTCCAGTGGCTGGCGCTGGTGACGGCGCTGGCCGGGTTTGCCTGGCTCGGAGTCCTCGCGGCGCTGGGCTACCTGCAGCTGCCGGTGCCCGAGGTACCGCGTGTGCAGGGCTGGCCGGTCCCCACCGTGATGATCGGCGGGGGAGTGCTGCTGGGCATCCTGCTGGCTGTCGCGGCCGGGTTCATTGCCCGCGCCGCGGCGGCGTCGCGGGGTGCGCTGGCCAGGAAGCGGCTGCAGTCCGCCGTTGCCGTCGTCGCGCAGGATCTGGTGGTGGATCCCGTGGAACTGGAGGTCAGCCGCCTGAAGTCGTTCAACGCGGCGGTGAAGACCGCCGCCGGCCGCTAGGCACCAGTCCATCCGGCAAGCGATGCGGCAGCGGTGCACCGGCGCGGGCCCTTGGCCTGGTCCGGTCAGAGCGTGACCCAGGCGCCGGATCGCGCCAGCAGGCAGTTTCCGGTGGCCGTATCCGTCCAGCGCGAACCGTTCTTGAACACCACCGCCGTGTTCTTCATTCCGATGATGTCGGCGTGGAACTGCCGGGACGAGGCCGACGCCGAGACCGTATTGACGACGGAATCCTGGAATCGGAGCGCTACACGGTTGAACCCTGTCCAGGATCCCTCAACGGCGTATGCACCCTTGCCGGAGTAGAACCCGCCGGCCTTGGTGTCGGTGATGCTGACTGTGGCGTCGATCTCGAGGTTGTTGAAGTTGTTTGAGGCCCCGCCGGGCTGCCCGTTGGCGAGGTAGATTGCCCACCCTGTCGTCTGGTCGATGTTCGCGCCGTTGATCTTCACATGGGAGACGTCCCCCAGTTCGGAATCGATGAAGATGCCGTAGTTGTTGGCTTTCCGAAGGTCCGGGTCTGTGATCTGCAGGTGTGTCACGCCGCCGATCCGGATGCCGGAGTGCCCCGAATTTGGCTTGATCCGGTTGCGGACGATGGGACTGACGATCTTGACGTAGTTGGCCATTTGGATCAAGAACCCACACGTGTTCTGGTTCACGAGGCCGCAGTCTTCCGCAAGGCAGTTCAGGAGGAACAGGTTCTCGTTGTAGACGCCCACGGCGCGAAGGCTACCGAGCACCTTGAACCCGGTGCCTGTGCAGTTGACGGCGGAGCAGTTGTTGATCCACAGGTTCTTGATCTGTGCCGGGCCAGAGGTGCGGAAACCATGTTCGCCGGCATCGTGCACGGCGACGTTGTCAATGTGTATGTCCCCTGCCGGGTTGTTTGCTTCCAACAGGACGCCGTTGTGTCCGGGCGTGAAAATCGAGTTCGGGGAAGCACCCTGGATCCAGCCGCCGCCCAGGCGAAGGTGCGATACATCGCGAAAATGCGCGCCGCAGACGTAGGTGTGAATCTCGAGCCAATTGATCGTCAGGTTCGGAACTGTCTCGGCGAACAAGGCGTAGTCGAAGTTCTTGATCCGGACCCGGTCAATGGTGATGTAGCTGGAGCCGTTGATGTTCAGCCCATTGTCGCGGACGTTGCCGTTGCCTTGTCCGGGGAGGGTCGATTCGACATCCACAATGTCGATCCGGACGTCCGTCGCGTCCTGGATGGACAGGCCCGAGCCGCTGGCGCCGCCCAACGTCGTGATGAAGATGCCGCCAGTGACGGTCGTATTTGAGCCGATCCTGATTTGTGGGTTGCGGCCCGTCTGGGCACGCGCACGAAACCTTGCGCCATTGGTGTGCAGCCGAAGCCCCGCGGGAAGGACTAGCGCGGCGCCGAGGACCATGGTGAAGGTGGCCGGGATGGCCAGCGGGCAGCCAAGTGCGACCGCCGCGTTGGCCGCTGCCACCACAGCAGCCCGGTCATCCGTGGTTCCGTTGCCGGTCACACCGTAGTCCCGGGCGTTGATGAAAAGTTCGCCATTGCCGAGCGGGGGATCCAACGCCGTTCCGGCTTGACCCCGGACGGCCTGAATAATCTGAGGGGCGGCAACTAGTCCGAGACCTCCGGAAACAATGGCTGTTCTACGTGTCAAGGACATGACGCTCGGCCTTTCAACCGGTTGACAGCGTTACCCGACCATTGTGGACCAATGTGCTTTGGAAAAACCTAAGGTCGGGCACTGTTCGGCGGCTGCGAGGCAGTCAGGCGCTTGCAGCCGCATCGCGGACCTTAACCATGGTCCGGAGGTTGCGGGTGGTCGTCGCTGCCTTGTACTTGGCCTTGGCGGAGAGCTTGCTGAAGGGGCTGTCCAGCGTTCCGCCGGCGGGGGCGAGCCAGGCCAGGGCTTCGGGGCCCAGCCGGGTGAGCTCGGTCCCGTCCAGGGCGCTGCCGGCTTCGAAGAGTCCGGAGAGCGCAGACTCATCGGAGGCGAGGGTCAAATAGGTGTGAGTGGAAGCGTCGTCGGCCGGGTATGGGCACGCCTCGACGAGTGCCGCCACGCGGTCCGCGGTCAGGACCACCACCCACGCGTCATAGCCGAAGGCCTCCCGGAGGCAGGCCTCAAACTCCCGTTTGACGCCGGCAGGGTCCAGCTCGCTCGTCAGCACGACGTTGCCGCTGGCCAGCAGGGTCACCACGTTTGAGAAGGGCCGCGTCTTCAAGGCTTTTTTGAGATCGGCCATCTTGATGTTGATACCGCCCACATTGATGCCGCGCAGGAACACCGCATAGCTATTCATGGGCACAGCATACTCAGTCGTTGGTTTGCTTAGCCGTTCGTCTTGCCTAGTCGTTGGTTTTGCGGAGCGCCTCGGTAAGGACACGGCCGGCGTTGCAGACCACCTCGGCGTGCAGCCTCCCCGGCTGGCGGGTCAGGCGCTCGATCGGACCGGAAATGGACACGGCCGCAATCACCCGGCCGGAGGGGCCGCGGACGGGGGCCGAAACGGAGGCGACGCCCGGCTCGCGTTCGCCAAGGCTCTGGCCCCAGCCCCGACGTCGTACGCCCGCAAGGACGGTGGGAGTGAAACGGGCGGACTGAAGGCCTTCCAAGAGGCGGTCGTGGTCTTCCCAGGCCAGCAGCACCTGGGCGGCGGAACCGGCCTTCATGGAAAGCTGGGTGCCGACCGGAATGGTGTCGCGCAGGCCGATGGGCCGTTCCGCAGAGGCCACGCAGACGCGCCAGTCGCCCTGGCGGCGGAAAATCTGGGCGCTTTCACCGGTGGCGTCGCGCAGCTGCATGAGCACAGGGCCGGCGGAGGCGATGAGGCGGTCCTCACCCGCGGCGGAGGCCAGCTCCACCAGACGGCTGCCGAGGACGAACCGGCCCTGGATATCGCGGCTGACCAACCGGTGGTGCACAAGCGCGAGGGCCAGCCGGTGCACGGTGGGCCGAGCCAGCCCGGTGGCTGCGACCAGCTGCGCCAGGGTGGTGGGCCCGGCCTCAAGTGCGTCAAGCACATGAGCCGCTTTATCGATGACGCCGACGCCACTAGAATTGTCCATGTACTGATATTGACGTCTCATTATCTGAGATGCAAGTTGTTGCGCTGGCGTATTGCCTGACTCTGCTGGTTCAGTGGAAACAACAGCCCGCAGGGACGAATCACCGCAGTGAAGGGAGAAGGCCGTGGCAAAGACACTGGCCGAGAAAGTCTGGGACGCGCACGTGGTGCGCAAGGGGGACGGCGAAGGAGCCAACGCCCAGCCGGACCTCCTTTTTATCGACCTCCACCTGGTGCACGAGGTGACCTCGCCGCAGGCATTTGAAGGCCTGCGGCTGGCCGGCCGCAAGCTGCGCCGGCCGGACCTGACGATCGCCACCGAGGACCACAACACTCCCACGCTGGACATCGATAAGCCAATCGCCGATCTCACCAGCCGCACCCAGATTCAGACCCTGCGCAACAACTGCCAGGAGTTCGGCGTCCGCCTGCACTCGCTCGGCGACGCCGAACAGGGGATCGTGCACGTCGTGGGTCCCCAGCTGGGTCTCACGCAGCCCGGCATGACCGTGGTCTGCGGCGACTCGCACACCTCAACCCACGGCGCCTTCGGTGCGCTGGCCATGGGCATTGGCACCTCCGAGGTGGAGCATGTCATGGCCACCCAGACGCTGTCCCTGAAGCCGTTCAAGACCATGGCCATCAATGTCGAGGGCACGCTGCGTCCCGGCGTGAGCGCGAAGGACATCATCTTGGCTGTCATCGCCAAGATCGGCACGGGTGGCGGCCAGGGCTACGTGCTGGAATACCGGGGTTCCGCCATCCGCGCCCTGTCCATGGAAGCCCGGATGACGATCTGCAACATGTCCATCGAAGCCGGCGCCCGCGCCGGACTGGTGGCTCCGGACCAGACCACCTACGACTACATGCACGGCCGCCCGCACGCGCCCCAGGGCGCCGAGTGGGATGCCGCCGTCGAATACTGGAACACTCTGCGCACCGACGACGACGCGGTGTTCGACGTCGAGGTGGACCTCGACGCCGACACGCTGGAACCGTTCGTGACGTGGGGGACCAACCCCGGCCAGGGCGTGTCGCTGTCCGCGAACGTACCGTCGCCGGCTGATTTCGGCGACGAGAACGCCAAGGCCGCCGCCGAACGGGCCCTGCAGTACATGGACCTCAAGGCCGGCACGCCAATGAAGGACATCCGGGTGGACACGGTCTTCCTGGGCTCCTGCACCAACTCGCGGATCGAGGATCTCCGGGCCGCCGCGGACATCATCCGGGGCCGCGCCAAGGATCCGGCCGTGCGCATGCTGGTGGTTCCCGGCTCCGCCCGCGTCCGGCTCGAGGCAGAAGCAGAGGGACTGGACAAGGTCTTCAAGGACTTCGGGGCCGAGTGGCGTTTCGCCGGCTGCTCCATGTGCCTGGGCATGAACCCGGACCAGCTGGAACCCGGGGAGCGCTGCGCCTCCACATCCAACCGCAACTTTGAAGGACGCCAGGGCAAGGGCGGCCGAACCCACCTGGTTTCCCCGGTGGTGGCTGCAGCCACCGCCGTGCGCGGCACTCTGAGCTCGCCGTCGGACCTGGAGCCGGCCGCAGCCACCTCGCTTACCGGAACCGCAGCAGTCTAGGAGAACCCGCCATGGAAAAGTTCACCACCCACACCGGAATCGGTGTCCCGCTGCGCCAGAGCAACGTCGACACGGACCAGATCATCCCCGCCGTGTACCTCAAGCGCATCACCCGCACCGGCTTCGAGGACGCTCTCTTCGCAGCCTGGCGCAAAGACCCGTCGTTCATTCTGAACCAGGCTCCGTTCAACGCCGGCTCGGTCCTGGTGGCCGGGCCGGACTTCGGCACCGGCTCGTCCCGCGAACACGCCGTCTGGGCGCTGAAGGACTACGGCTTCAAGACGGTGCTGTCCTCCCGCTTCGCCGACATCTTCCGCGGCAACTCCGGCAAGCAGGGCCTGCTCGCCGCCGAGGTGGCGCAGGACGACATTGAGCTCATCTGGAAAGAGCTCGAGAACGCACCGGGTACCGAGGTCACGGTCGATCTCGTCTCCAAGACCGTGCAGTGCGGCAACCTTGTGGCGCCGTTCGAGATTGACGACTACACCCGCTGGCGCCTTCTGGAGGGCCTGGACGACATCGGGCTGACGCTTCAGCACGAAGAGGACATCACGGCATACGAGGCCACCCGGCCCTCCTTCAAGCCCAAGACGCTGCCGGCGCGGCTGTCCTAGGGTTCTGGCCGTCGTAGGGCGTTGAATGGCGAGTGCCGCTGTCGAGTTGTGAGACTCGACGGCGGCACTCGTGTTTGTGCGGGCCGGTCATTGGTTCCGTAGTTCGACGCATGTGGCCAGTTCTCGGAAACTGAAAGCGCAAGGAGTGCCGTCCCTCGGTGCGCTACCGTTCACCGATTCGCCGACGCTCCAAGACGGTGTGCTCTCGCCCTCGGGTGGAGAGAGGCTATCGAATCAGCCACCAGGGCGGTAAGCGGGATACCTGGATCAGGACATCAGCACGCCAACGGCAACGTGCTTGGTCTTTCGAACCTTCGTCGTTGCAAGGTGCCGGAGCCGTCGTCGCTGCGGGGACCGGGACAACGTTGCGCTTGCTAGCGGTGCCCCCCGAAGCGGTGTCCCCGGCAGCGGTGGTGCGGTGGAGCGGTATACGTGTCCGGTGGGGGTGCTGAGTTCGATGGTGTGCCTGGAGCCGGTGGTCGTCGCTGGCGGGGGCTGGGGTGCAGATACTGATTCCGGGCCGGCTGCGCCTTCGTGGTCTGTCCCGTGTGCGGTTGGTGTTTGGGCGTTCCAGCCGGGGGTTTCTTTGGTGTGGTTGCAGGCTTCGCAGAGTCCGGCGCCGTTGGTGGCGGTGGTTTTGCCGCCGGCGTGCCAGGGAATGATGTGGTCCAGGTGGCGGATGGGGGCGTCGCAGTAGGGGGTGCGGCAGGTGTCGTCGCGGGCTTCGATGAAGCGGCGGAGGCCGGGCGGGAAGATTCGGGCGCGGGAGTCCATGGCGGTGAGTTCGCCGGTGTGCGGGTGGGTGTAGAGCCGGCGGACCCAGAGGTTGAACGCGGCCTGGCCCGGGTCCGCGTCGGGCGGGGCCATACCGGGTGGGTCCGTGCCGGGCGGGGCTGTGCCCTGGTGGCCGGTGGGCGGTCGTGATCCGGATCCGGTTGGCCGGCGCCCGCCGGTGTGCGGGTCTGTCCCGGGACCGGCGCCTCCGCCGATGTCCGGTTCCGTGTGGTGTTCGGGTGGGGGTCCGGGGCGGCTGGTGTCGTTGGTTCCGGGGGCCGGGTTGGTTCCGGGGGCGGTGGTGAGGAGGGTTCGGGCCCATTGGGCGGGGACGGTGCCGTAGCCGGGGAGCCGGGCGGGTTCGGCGTCGGCCTGGAGCAGGGTGCGGTCGGTCATGACGACCTGGATTTCCACCCCGGTGATCCCGCCCGGGGTGCCGGTGGTGCGTTCGACCAGGGTGTCGGCCATGGCCTGGCCGCGGGTGCGGGGGTCCCCTCCGTTGCGGAGGGTGTCGGCGTGCCGGGTCAGGGCGGCCTGGACGGCGACGCCGGCGCTGACGGGCAGCAGCGCGGTGAGGTGGCACATGGTGTCGGGGGCGGGGCGGAGGCTGACGTGCCGTTCGGTGGCGGCGTGCGCGGCGCGCTGGGTGACGGAGCGGGGGTCGCGGCGGTAGGCGGCGGCGCGGGCCGCGGCCACAAGGGCGCGGTCGCCCATGCCTGAGAGGGTGCCGGTGTCGGGGGCGAGTTCGTCGTCGACGCCGGCCCGGTCCGCGGGGGACAGGCACGCGGTTTCGCGGACCAGGAGCGTGGCGCGCCATTCGTTGACCTGCCCGGTTTCCAGGGCGGCGAGGGTGTGGGGCATTTCGGTCACGAGGGCTTTGGCCAGGCCGAGGAGCCGGCCGCCCTTGGCGGGGGATTCGCGCCGGGCCAGGGCGATCTGCGCCGCGACGCCGGCGCCGAGGTCCGCCGCGGGCACCCCGGCGGCGGCCTGCCCGCGGCGCTGGGACAGGTCGAAGGCCACGGCGATCCGGGCCTGACGGGCGCCCAGGGCGGATTTCATGTCTTCCAGCTCCCGGAGCTCGTCAATCATCCCGACACAGTCAGTGGACAGCGGGACGGCGGTCAGCTGGGCGGTGACAGCCGCGAAGGACCCGCAACGGTGCGCGGCCGCGGAGCTTTCCGCGTCGTCGTGTCCTGTCTGAACCACGTCGGGCTCCTGCTTGCCGTCCATGAGTCAAGTGTCCCCGCGACCTACGACAGTAATGGGCGGGATGGTCTGGTCCGTGCGTCAGGCGCTTAGCGGAAACCCTGCCGCTAGCGGCCGGCGGGGGCTGTGGGGGCGGAAGTCTTGGAAGTGGTGGTGAATCCGGCCTTTTTGCCTGTCACGCGGACCGTGATCGTCTTTCCGGTGTCGCTGGCCGTGAGCTTGTAGCTCGGCAAACTGGCCCCGGTAATGGCGACCCCGGAGCGGTACCACTGGTAGGTGAGTGCCACCGGGGCCGGCGACCAGGCTGCCGGGACGACCGTGAGAGTGCTGCCGACCTTGGCGGTGCCCGACAAAGTGGGAGTGGGCGCCTTCAATGTGCCCGCAGTGACGGGGGCTGTGGGGGCGGAAGTCTTGGAAGTGGTGGTGAATCCGGCCTTTTTGCCTGTCACGCGGACCGTGATCGTCTTTCCCGTGTCGCTGGCCGTGAGCTTGTAGCTCGGCAAACTGGCCCCGGTAATGGCGACCCCGGAGCGGTGCCACTGGTAGGTGAGTGCCACCGGGGCCGGCGACCAGGCTGCCGGGACGACCGTGAGAGTGCTGCCGACCTTGGCGGTGCCCGACAAAGTGGGAGTGGGCGCCTTCAATGTGCCCGCAGTGACGGGGGCTGTGGGGGCGGAAGTCTTGGAAGTGGTGGTGAATCCGGCCTTTTTGCCTGTCACGCGGACCGTGATCGTCTTTCCGGTGTCGCTGGCCGTGAGCTTGTAGCTCGGCAAACTGGCGCCGGTAATGGCGACCCCGGAGCGGTACCACTGGTAGGTGAGTGCCACCGGGGCCGGCGACCAGGCTCCCGGGACGACCGTGAGAGTGCTGCCGACCTTGTCTGCCCCCGACACCGTCGGCGTGTGTGCTGCTGTGAGAACGGGCAGGGTTGCCGTGACATTGAGGCTGCCTAGCGTTTGGAAGCCTGTTGAAGTGTTGCCGAGGGTGTCGTCGAGCGGGAAGAGCGTGACCTTCCAGGTTCCGGTGGCGGAGCCTTTGGGGATGGTCATCGTGCGTTCCCAGGTGCCGTCCTTGGGGGTGCCGGAGACAAGTGTCATGGTGCCGAAGCCTTGGCTCTGCCCGGTGGCGTCGTGGCCCAGGGTCACGGCAGGTTCGTCGGCCCCGGTCCGGTCGGTCAAGCGCACAGTGACTTTGACGGTGGCCGGTCCCGTGGCGATATTCAGGGACGTGGGTGTGACGGTGGAACTGACCATGACGGGCCCGGTCACATCGGAGGGAGTGCCGGTTACGTTGAGCGTGGCGAGGGTTTGGAAGCCTGTTGAAGTGTTGCCGAGGGTGTCGTCGAGCGGGAAGAGCGTGACCTTCCAGGTTCCGGTGGCGGAGCCTTTGGGGATGGTCATGGTGCGTTCCCAGGTGCCGTCCTTGGGCGTGCCGGAGACCAGTGTCATGGTGCCGAAGCCTTGGCTCTGCCCGGTGGCGTCGTGGCCCAGGGTCACGGCAGGTTCGCTGGCCCCGGTCCGGTCGGTCAAGCGCACAGTGACTTTGACGGTGGCCGGTCCCGTGGCGATGTTCAGGGACGTGGGTGTGACGGTGGAACTGACCATGACGGGCCCGGTCACATCGGAGGGAGTGCCGGTTACGTTGAGCGTGGCGAGGGTTCGGAAGCCTGTCGAAGTGTTGCCGAGGGTGTCGTCGAGCGGGAAGAGCGTGACCTTCCAGGTTCCGGTGGCGGAGCCTTTGGGGATGGTCATCGTGCATTCCCAGGTGCCGTCCTTGGGGGTGCCGGAGACCAGTGTCATGGTGCCGAAGCCTTGGCTCTGCCCGGTGGCGTCGTGGCCCAGGGTCACGGCAGGTTCGCTGGCCCCGGTCCGGTCGGTCAGGCGCACAGTGACTTTGACGGTGGCCGGTCCCGTGGCGATATTCAGGGACGTGGGTGTGACGGTGGAACTGACCATGACAGGCCCTGTCATATCGGAGGCTGCGCTGGCGACAGGCGCCGTGACAAGCGAAAGGATGGTGAAGATCGCCAGACAAAAGGTTATGACGGCAGTTCTTGATTTCATGTTGGTGATCACCAACGGCCCCCAAGGGTCGTGCGGCCAATGGCCGCAGTGAATGGGTCCGCGAGCGGCGGACCTCGTGATTGTAGCCGGGCGCCACCCACAGCGGAGGATCCGGCACGCCTCCTGCGTCATTCCTTCACGCCGATGACATTGGGCCGGGGACAATGAGATGGGCAGCGACGTCGGCAACTCGGAGGCTCCTAGCAGGCGTTGCCGTGTTCATGCAGGCAGGGCACGTGTGAGGCCAACCGAACCGTTCCGTATTTCGGATCGGTAACGGATGCTCCTATGCTTAGCTGGAGCCTTTGTAAGGATTTGGGGGCGAGTAGTCGTGAGGAAACCGGTAAATGAGTAGTGTTCTGACAATCCGCGGAGGCGTCCCGCTAACTGGCCGCGTCACCGTTCGCGGGGCCAAGAATCTTGTCCCCAAAGCCATGGTTGCTGCCCTTCTGGGCAACGAGCCGTCCCTGTTGCGGAACGTCCCTGAAATCAAGGACGTCGAGGTTGTCACCAGCCTGCTCCAGCTCCACGGCGTCCGGGTTGACAAGGACCCCGTATCCGGCGATCTGACACTTGACCCCAAGAATGCCAAGACCGCGTCCAGCACGGCCATCGATGCCCACTCCGGCGATTCGCGTATCCCTATCCTGCTGTGCGGGCCGCTGATCCACGCGATCGGCGAGGCCTTCATCCCGGACCTCGGCGGCTGCAAGATCGGCGACCGCCCGATCGACTACCACCTGAATGTCCTGCGCCAGTTCGGTGCCGTGGTGGAAAAGCGCCCCGGGGGCATCCACATCTCCGCCCCCAACGGGCTCAAGGGCGCCAAGATTGCCCTGCCCTACCCGTCCGTCGGCGCCACCGAGCAGGTTCTGCTGAGCGCCACGCGCGCTGAAGGCATCACCGAGCTCACCGGGGCGGCAACAGAGCCGGAAATCGTGGACCTCATCGCGGTGCTGCAGAAGATGGGCGCGATCATCAGCGTCCAGACGGACCGCACCATCCGGATTGAAGGCGTTCAGCACCTCGGTGGGTACAACCACCGCGCCCTCTCGGACCGCAATGAATCGGCGTCCTGGGCGTCCGCGGCTCTTGTCACGCGCGGCGATATTTTCGTTGAAGGCGCCACGCAGCGCGACATGATGACGTTCCTCAACACCTACCGCAAGGTTGGCGGCGGCATGGACATCGGCGACGACGGCATCCGCTTCTACCACCGCGGCGGCAAGCTCAACCCGCTGGTCCTCGAAACGGACGTCCACCCCGGCTTCATGACGGACTGGCAGCAGCCCCTTATCGTCGCCCTGACCCAGGCAGAGGGTGTCTCGATCGTCCATGAAACTGTGTATGAAAACCGCTTCGGCTTCACCGATGCGCTGATCCGCATGGGTGCGAATATCCAGGTCCACCGGGAGTGCCTCGGCAGTGTGCCGTGCCGCTTTGGCCAGCGCAACTTCCTGCACTCCGCCGTGATCTCCGGACCGACGCAGCTCAAGGGCACCGACATCGATGTACCGGACCTGCGCGGCGGCTTCAGCCACCTGATTGCCGCACTGGCCGCCACCGGCACCTCCCGCGTCACGGGCATTGACATCATCAACCGTGGCTACGAGCGCTTCACGGAGAAGCTCGCAGGGCTCGGCGCCGATTTCGACATCACGTCGGCCAAGTAGCGGGGGCCTGGTGAAGGAATCGGCCAAGAGCCACGCCACCTTTGTGGCGGTCGCCGGGATCGTCCGGCCCGTGATGAATCTGCTGATGAACAAGAAGTGGGAAGGCCTGGAAAAGCTGCCCGCCGGAGGCTTCATCGCCGTGCCCAACCACTGCACGGAGATCGACCCGCTCGTGGTGGGGCACATGCTCTACAACCAGAAGCGGATGCCGCACTTCCTGGCCAAGGCTGGCCTTTTTAGAGTGCCGGTACTGGGCGCGGTTCTGAGGTCCACCAAGCAGATCCCGGTGGAACGCTCGACGACGGGGGCGAACCGGTCGCTGCAGCTCGCCAAAGAGATCGTGAGTGAAGGCGGCGCGATCATCATCTATCCCGAGGGGACCCTGACCCGGGACCCTGACCTGTGGCCGATGAAGGGGCACACCGGCGCCGCGCGAATGGCGCTGGAGAGTGGCATCCCCGTTGTGCCCATGGCCCACTGGGGTGCCCAGGAGGTCCTGCCCCGGTACGCCAAGCGCCTGTACGTTTTTCCGCGCAAGACGTCCCGCCTGGTGGTCGGCGATCCCGTGGACCTGAGCGCCTTCGAGGGCCGCCCGCTGGACCGGGCGACGCTGACCGGGGCCACGAATGTCATCATGGACGCCATTACCGGCCTCCTCGCCGGACTTCGCGGCGAACAGCCGCCCGCGGAGCGCTGGGATCCGGCGGCGCACAACCAGTCCACGCACGGACGCATCGTCGAGCGCGGCAACGTACTTAACGAGAATATTGGGGACAACACCGAATGACCGACACACTTGAACGGGGATCGTCTGCCACCACCGTCGCCGTCCTCGGGGCCGGGTCTTGGGGCACCACGTTCGCCAAGGTCGTCGCCGACGCCGCCACTGCCTCCGGGGTAGAACGGAACATTCGGCTCTGGGGCCGGCGTCCGGAAGTCGTGGACCAGATCAATAACGTCCACCTCAACGAGCAGTACCTCCAAGGCGTGAAGCTTCCCCCCAGCATCACCGCCTCCACGGACGTCACCGAGGTCCTGGCCGGCGCCGAACTGGTAATCCTCGCTGTGCCTGCGCAGACCCTGCGGCCGCAGCTGGAGGCCTGGAAGGAACATCTGGCGCCCGGCGCCGTCGTCGTGTCCCTCATGAAAGGCTTGGAACTCCACACCGATGCCCGCATGAGCGAGGTTATCTGCGCGGAGCTCGGCCTGCCCGGCGACCGCGTCGCCGTGGTTTCCGGGCCCAACCTGGCCATGGAGATCGCCCGGGAGGAACCGACGGCGTCCGTTGTGGCCTGCGCGGACCCGGTCACGGCCGGCTGGATCGCCCGCAGCTGCACCGCCCCTTACTTCCGCCCGTACACCACCACCGATGTGACCGGCGTCGAAATTGGCGGGATCGTCAAGAACGTCATCGCCCTTGCTGTCGGGATCTGCGAGGGCAAGAAGATGGGCGACAATACCAAGGCCTCGGTCATGACGCGTGGCTTGGCGGAGACGTCCCGGCTGACGCTCGCACTGGGCGGGGAAGCCCGAACGATGGCCGGACTGGCCGGACTGGGCGATCTTGTGGCCACCTGCTCCTCGCCGCTGTCCCGAAACCACACCGCCGGGCGGCTCCTCGGAAGTGGTCTGACCTTGGAACAGGTCACCGCTGAAATGAAACAAACTGCCGAAGGCATCAAATCCAGCCAGGCTGTCAACGAGCTCGCCGAAAGACTCGGCGTCGACATGCCAATCACGGCGGCCGTTGTGGCCGTGCTGGCAGGAAAATTGTCCGTAGACGAACTGGGTCCGCTGTTGCTGTCCCGGGACCTGAAACCCGAAGGCGACTACTGAGAGTGCCAGCGAACACCATGACAACAGAAGGCCGCGCAGGCCAGCCCAAACCCCGCGTTGCGGTGCTCTTCGGGGGGCGCTCCAGCGAACACGCGGTCAGCTGCGTGACCGCCGCCGGCGTCCTGAGCGCCATCGACAAGGACAAGTACGACGTCATCCCCATCGGCATCGCCAAGACCGGCCAATGGGTTCTGGCCTCGGCCGACACCAACGAATGGTCGCTCTCCGCTTCGTCGCTGCCGGAAGTGGCACCCTCCCCACAGACCGTGGCCCTGGCAGAAATCGGCGGTGAGCACCAGCTGATCGTCGCCTCTCCGAACCAGGTTCCCCAGGAGCTTGGCACCGTGGACGTCGTCTTCCCGCTGCTGCACGGTCCGTTCGGCGAGGACGGGACCATCCAGGGCCTCCTGGAGCTCTCCGACACGCGCTATGTGGGCGCCGGCGTGCTGGCGTCCGCAGTCGGCATGGACAAGCACTTCATGAAGGTGGTCTTCGAATCGGCCGGGCTGCACGTGGGGCCGTACATTGCCGTGACCGACCGGCAATGGCGCAACGACGCCGAGACTGTCCGCAAACGCGTGGACCAGCTCGGCTTCCCGGTGTTCGTCAAGCCGGCCCGGGCGGGCTCGTCGATGGGCATCTCCAAGGTGGATTCCCTCGAGGGCCTGGACGCGGCGATCGAGGCCGCCCGCGAGCACGATCCCAAGCTTGTCATCGAGGCTGGCATCATAGGCCGCGAGATCGAGTGCGCGGTACTGGAGGGACGGGGGACCGATGCTCCCCGCACGTCCATGCCGGGCGAGATTTCCGTAGCCGGCGGCGGGCATGAGTTCTACGACTTCAACGCCAAATACGTCGACGACGCCGCCGCGCTCAGTTGCCCGGCCGACCTCCCCGAAGAGGCCATCGCCCGGGTCCGGGAGCTGGCCGCCGTCGCGTTCGACGCCGTCGGCGCTGAGGGGCTGAGCCGGGTGGACTTCTTCTACACGCCAGAGGGCGAACTGATCATCAACGAAATCAACACCATGCCCGGGTTTACGCCCAAGAGCATGTACCCGCAGATGTGGAAGGCCTCTGGCCTGGATTATGCGGACCTGATCGACGAACTGATCCACCTCGCACTGCACCGGAAGATGGGCCTGCGCTAGTCCCCACCGGCACCCTAACCTCGCTCCGCTTCGGCCAGGGAACCCTGCCGGCGTGGGCCCACCACCTGCACCCTAACCTCGCTCCGCTTCGGCCAGGGAACCCTGCCGGCGTGGGCCCACCACCTGCACCCTAACCTTGCTCCGCTTCGGCCAGGGAACCCTGCCGGCGTGGGCCCACCACCGGCACCTGCCTACTTGCTGGTCGGCAGGTTCTGAAGGTCCTCCTGGCCCACGCAGTTCCGCGTCGCCTTGATTTTCAGCGCCGCGGGGGAAAGGTCCGCCAGCACGGTGGCGGAACTGATCTTGTCCGGATCCATCAGGATTTCGGTGGCCGGTTCCCGGCCGAACGTGGTCAGCGTCCACACGGGGCTGCCTTCCTTGATGACCCAATCAACGCCGTTGACGCTCACGCAGCGGTCCGTGGTGGGGCCCGGAACGTTGACGCCGCAGCGGAGGATCACCTGGGACGGATCGCCCCAAGCCGCCGTGGCCTGGGCATTGGTCTTCCGCAGCTTGGCGTCGCCGATGGCGTCCGGAAGGGCCAACATCATCGGTGCGCAGGCCGCATTGGCGGCATCCTTAGCAGGCGTGACGTCGACTGCCGGCGAGCACGCGGACAGGACAAGCGCCGCTGCGGCGGCCGCCGCCGCCGCGAGCGGCAGGCGCGCGGGAAGAAAGCGGCTAAAACGGAGCATCTATCCAGCTTAGCCCGGCCCGTGTGGCCCCGCGGCCGGAGGGGCCACGCCGGAAGCCACGGTGAACACGAGATGAACATCCTGATATCTGTCGTCGAGTACAATGGGAACTCGTGTAACTGTTTGGTTCTGCGGACAACGACGTCAGTGATGCCTACAATAAGCACGCTTGATCAATCTCGCACTGGGGGAGGGACTGTCGATGACGTCGCGCAGCCGAAAACTAAAGTCAGCACGCGCCGGGCTGGGAGCACTGCTCCTGGCGGCCTCCGTCATTGGCACGGCCACCGCCGCCAACGCCGAGGAAAGCTCTCCCGCTGCGCCTTCAACTGTGACGATCCCGACTATTCCGGCCCCCGGGCCAACCGATCCGGGGCCGACAGAGCCGACGACAGACCCGGCGCCGGTGGATCCGCCGAGCGAACCCGTTTACTCTCCGCCGCCTGTACAGATCACGCCCCCGCCCCCGCCTGTTCAGCAGCCGGCCCCGCCGGTCAAAGTCGTCCCGGCGCCTGCAGTACCGCCCGTCGTTCCCGCGGCGCCGGCGGCTCCGCAGGCAGTGACGCCCGCGCCCGTGGTTGAAACGACGCCAGCCATGGCGCCCGTAGTCCCGGCTCCCGTGCAGGAAGCCCCGTCGGCGACACCCACCCCCTCGGCCACCCCGACGCCGGTCACCTCTACGGCCCCTGCCGTCATCGCCACGCCCAGCGAGCCGCCCGTAATGGTGAAGTCCGAAGTTCAGGCCGCCGTTGCGGTAGCTACCGGCAGTCCGCTGGTCGTGCAACTGTTGGTTGCCTTGGGCCTCTTGGGCATTGGCCTTGCTTACTTCCGTTTCCTGGGCGGGAAGAGCCATAGCGTTACCGTCAAGACGGGAAAGTAAGTCGTAGCAATGCAAAGTGAAGTCGCTGCAAAATCCGCATCGCGGCCCGCGAAGACTGAAAGTCTGCGGGTCATGCTTTTGACCCATTCTTACTGGCCAGAGCAGAGCCCCCCGCAGCGGCGCTGGACAGCGATGATCAAGGAGTTTTCCCGATCGGGCTGGGACGTCGACGTCGTCACGCCGGTGGCGCACTATCCCTTCGGCCGGCGGGCCCTGCCCCGCCGGATGGCCGGGCGGCCATTTCAGCTCCAAAAGGGCCAATTCACCGAGAAGGTTCTGCGTGTGCCGTACCTGCGCCACGGCAACTCCAGGGCTGCACGACTCCTGGACCAGTGCTTTTCCGCCGCGTTGTCCATCCCGGCCGGATTCATGCTTCGGAAGCCTGACGTCGTAATCGTCACCGCGCCCGGGCTCCCGTCCTTGATTTCCGGGTATGTCCTGGCCAAGGTGCGCCGGGTGCCGCTCATCGTGGAGATGCGGGACGCTTGGCCGGATCTTGCCCGGGACGCCCGACTAGTTGAGGGAAGCGTCAAGAGCGTCGTTGAGCATGTGGTGGACTTCGTGCAGCACGGGGCCGACCTTGTGGTCACCGTGACGGACGGATTTGCCGCCACTCTCCGTGCGCGGGGCGTCCGCAATGTGGCTACTGTCAGCAACGGCGTGCACCTGGACGCAATCCCCGTCCTTGACCCGCCGGCAACGGAACGGCCGGTCTTCGAAGCCCTGTATCTGGGCAACCACGGAGAGAGCCAGCGGCTGGACGTAGCCATCCGGGCCAGCGCCCTGGTGGGGGACGCAATGCATCTACACATGGTCGGCCACGGCACGCAACGGCCGATGCTGGAAAAACTAGCCCGATCACTCAAGGCACCGGTGACTTTTCATGCGCCATTGACCGGGGATGCCATGCTGCAACGCTACGCGTCGGCTGACACCTGCCTGGTGTCCCTGCGCGATGACTGGACGTCCTTCGAAACCACTGTCCCGTCCAAGACTTATGAGGTCCTCGCCGTCGGCCGCCACGTGACCGCTGTTGTGAAGGGCGAGGCGGCACGTGTCGTTGCTGACGCCGAAGCCGGGGACATCGTGGCCAGTGATCCGGAGGCCCTTGCAGCACTATGGCGCGAACTCGCCGCCGACCGCGGGCGCCTGGTCCGCAACGGCGATAGCCGGCAGTGGGTCAAGACCCATGCCGAGTATGAGCAGCTCGCCGGACGTTACATGGAGCTCATCACCGGGCTTCTGGGCAGGACTCCCGTAGCCAACCGATGATCCAGCCCCTGAGAAATCTGCGGCTCGCTGCACAGACAGCGGGACAACACCTCACGGACGATCCGATGGTGCTTTTCCTGCAACTGTCCCGGCGTCTGCCGTCCGCCGTGGTACGTCCGCTTGCCCGCCTCACCGCCGCAGTCGCACCAAGCGGCTCTGTGGCCGTTCCCGTCTTGCTCGCATCGCTCATGCGTGGAGACGACGACGACGTCTCCCGCCGTCTGCGGCTCGCCGTCGACCGACACGTCACCGGGGAGAAGGCACGAAAGCTCGCAGACATCGCGCTCGTCGCTAACCGACCCGAACTCTCGGATGTTTTGCTATCCGCAGCAGGGAACGCGCCGGGCCTCAAGTCCGCTCGGGCCCGCAGGCTGTGGCATGACGGAAACCTCAGCTCCGCCGTCGCGGTCCTCGGAGATTGCGGCCCGGCGGGACGTCGCCAGCAGGAACGGCTGGCCGGCGAGTTGGCCGTCTACACGGGCTCGGCACCCCGGCTCAGCCGCCAGGAGTTCAGCCCTGTCCCCGGGCGGGTACTGCATCTGCTGACGAATTCGCTGCCCCACACCGCCAGCGGATACGCCCAGAGGTCACACTCGATCATGGTGGCCCAACAGGAAGCCGGGTGGGACGTGCTGGCCGTCACGCGGCTCGCGTATCCGGTGCAGGTGGGGAAGCTCCTGGCGCAGGCCGGTGACGTCGTGGACGGTATTCAATACCGGCGCCTCCTTCCGCCCCGGCTGGCACCCACGATGGATGCCCGCCTCCAGCAACAGGCCGAGGAATTGCTGAAGGTTGCGCTGGAATTTAGGCCCAGCGTCCTTCACACGACCACGCATTTCGTCAACGGACTCGTGGTGCGGGCTGTGGCGGAGGCACTGGACATTCCCTGGGTGTACGAGGTCCGCGGCCAGTTGGCAGACACGTGGGCCGCAACACGGGGCCCGCAGGCCACGGCCAGCGAAAAGTACCGGCTGTTTCAGGACCGGGAGACCGAAGTCATGCGGGACGCCGATTTGGTGGTGACGCTGGGGCACGCGATGAAAGCCAACATCGTCGCCGCGGGTATCCCCGGCGAGAAAATCATCATTGCACCCAACGCCGTCGGCGGAGCCTTCCTTCAGCAGCCGCGTTGTGCAGGCGACGCCCGCCGCGAACTCGGCCTGCCCGAGGACGGCTTCTACATCGGTACGGTCAGCAGCATTGTCGCGTATGAGGGCCTGGATGACCTCGTTCAAGCCTTTGCGCATCTTGCGCCGGAATTTCCCCAGCTGCGGCTGCTGATCGTGGGCGACGGCGTGGCCGCCCCCGCCCTTCAGGAGCAAGTGCGCAGCCATGGGCTGGCCGACAGGGCGATATTTACAGGGCGGGTACCGCGGGATCAGGCGCCGCTGTATCACCAAGCACTGGATGTGTTCGTGGTACCCCGGAAGGACCTGGATGTGACCCGCGCCGTGACTCCGCTGAAGCCCGTCGAGGCACTCGCGAGCTCACGACCGGTGGTGGGAAGCGACCTGCCCGCACTTCGGGAGATAATAGACGACGGCGGCAACGGACTTTTGGTTCCTGCCGCCTCACCTGAGAAGCTTGCACGCGCGATCTCGGCGTTGCTCCGCGATGAGAGCCGACGGGCAACAATGGGCCTCGCAGGCCGGGCCGCAGTTCTGGCCGAGAGGACCTGGGCTGCCAACGCCAAGACACTGGCCGCGCGTTACGCCGGGCTGCACCATGAACATGAGGAGATCGACTAGTGTCCGCTGATAGTGCAATAGACGAGGAGCCGGTGGCGGTACAGCCACTCTCCGTGGATATGCGGCGGCTGACTCGTGTCGGTTCGCGGCCCAATTTCCTGGACTATCTTGTTCAGCTCTGGGACTTCCGGCAATTCATTTTCTACGATGCCCGCGCCCGCGTTCAAAGCGGCACTAGGCGCGACCGCCTCGGCAGCGCATGGTTGCTGTTGAACCCGATCTTCAACGGGCTGACATACTTCCTGATTTTCGGGCTGTTGCTGAAGACCAGCAAGGGCATTGAGAACTTCGTGGGGTACCTGGTGGTGGGAATCTTCATCTTCCAGTTCAGCTCCGGGGCTATCACCTCCGGTGCACGCTCCATCCGAAACAACAAGTCCATTGTGCAGGCGTTCAACTTCCCGCGCGCCGCGCTGCCCATCGGGGCCAATGTCCGGGAACTGCTGTCAGCCGTTCCACTGGTCCTGGCGATGCTGCTGATCGTGGTGGTGCTGCCACCGGCGGAGGACATCACCTGGCTCTGGATCCTGGTTGTACCGGCCATACTTCTGCAGTCACTTTTCAACCTTGGTATCGGACTCATTCTTGCCCGGATTATTTCCCGGGTTCACGACGTCACCCACCTGCTTCCCTTCGTGATACGGGCCTGGATGTATGTTTCGGCCATCTTCTACACCTATGACCACTTCATCACCCATCCCCAGGTGCTTGCCCTTATCAAGCTCAACCCCTTGTTCAACGTGATCGATATTGTCCGGGACTGTGTTCTCTACGCCCGGGTGCCCCAGTGGCAGTCCTGGGCCATTCTCACCGCCTGGGCTTTAGGGGCTCTGGCTGTGGGAATGGTGTACTTCTGGAAGGGGGAGGAATCCTATGGACGCGGCTGAGCAGGAAATTTTCATCGAGGGACATCCGTGCGTCGTGGTAGATAGCGTGCGGATGCGCTATCGAGTCGCCTCGACCGCATCTTCGGATGCAGATCCCGATACGCCCAAGCCCCGGTTCCTGCGCCGCGCCGTCAACAAGCCCAACATGGTGACCGTGCACGCCCTGAACGAGCTCTCCCTGGTGGTGGAACGCGGTGAGTCGGTGGGGATCATCGGCAGAAACGGGTCCGGAAAGAGCACGCTCATGAAGATCATCAGCGGCCAGTCCAAACCAACATCCGGGGCGGTGTATGCCTCCAGCACACCGATCATGCTCGGCGTTAACGCGGCCCTCGTCCAGGACCTGTCCGGCGACCAGAATGTCGTGTTGGGGTGCCTTGCAATGGGCATGAGCCGGGCCGAGGTTGACCAGAAATTCAATAGCATTGTCGAACTGTCCGGACTTGAGAAGTCCATTCACCTGCCGATGAAGTCCTACTCTTCGGGCATGGCGTCACGTCTCCGTTTTGCGATCGCGGCGAGCGTCGATCCGGAGATTCTCCTGGTGGATGAGGCGCTCAATACCGGCGATGCGCAGTTTGGGGACCGCAGCAAGCGGCGGATGGACGAGCTCCGCGAGCAGGCGGGCTGTGTGTTCGTGGTCAGCCACAGCCTCGACACCATTAAGGACATGTGCACGCGAGTGGTCTGGCTGGACAAGGGTGACCTCATCATGGACGGCGACCCGGAGGTGGCCATCAAGGCCTATCAGGACTTCACCCGTCACCTGTCGAAGGGCAACAACATAACAGCAGCCAAGATCCTCGAGGACGCAAAGGCAAACCTGGTGGCCACCGAGGTCCGTGGCCGGTCCTCGCGACGGAGCCGAGGTTGATGGCGGGGCTCGGGACGATCCGGACAGGACTGTGGCATCTGCGGAGGGGCGGCCCGGCGCAGTACAGGTCATGGCGGGCCCGCCAGCGGATCGATCAGGGCTTCGCCGCACCCCGCAACGTGCAGGGCGTGCAAGCGGCCTGGACAGGACGCGGGGCCAAGCGGCGGCTGTCCCTGATGCCGGCCACGCTTCCCCAACAACAGCCAACCCGGCCAGACGTGCGCGCCGCGGTGATCCTCGACGACTTCTCTGCCCTCGCCTTCGGTTACGAGTGGACCACCAGCGCCGTACACCCGCACACCTGGCGCAGCGACCTGGCGTCCGGTGCCGTTGATCTCCTGTTCGTAGAGTCGGCCTGGGCCGGAAACGGCGGACTGTGGCGCGGCAAGCTGACCGGCCCCAACGGACCCAGCGACGAGTTCCGCGAGCTGGTCCAGTGGTGCCGGGAGCAGGGAATTCCCACAGTTTTCTGGAACAAGGAAGATCCTCCGCACTATGCGGACTTCCTGCCGGCCGCCCGGCTGTTTGACCATGTGTTCACGTCTGATTCCAGCCGCATACCGCAGTACACTGCGGATCTCGGGCATGATCGCGTCTCCGTGCTTCCGTTCGCGGCCCAGCCGGCAATCCACAACCCTGTCCGGCCCCGACACGGCCGGCACCAGCGGGACGTTGCCTTCGCCGGAATGTACTTTGCCCATAAATATCCCGAACGCCGTGCCCAGATGGACCTTCTCCTCGGTGGGGCGCTGGACGCGTCCGCCCGGATGGGGACGGGGCTGGAAATATTCTCGCGCCAGCTTGGCGGTAACGCCGAGTACCAGTTCCCCGCACCGCTTGACTCGCGCGTGGTCGGATCGCTGACGTATGCCCAGACACTATCCGCCTACAAGGCCTACAAGGTTTTCCTCAACGTCAATTCCGTCGTGGATTCGCCAAGCATGTGCGCCCGGCGCATCTTTGAAATCTCGGCGTCCGGGACGCCCGTGATCACCGCGCCCAGTGAGGCCATGGGCCAGTTCTTCACGCCCGCGGCCGTGCCTGTGGCCGCCACCCGCAAGGAAGCCGAGCACCTCACACGCGCCCTGGTTACCAATCCGGAACTGAACGACCGGACCGCCCATCTGGCGCAACGGACGATCTGGGCGCACCACACTTACTCCCATCGGGCAGCCACCGTGCTGCAGCACGCCGTTCCGGACATGGCCGCGGGCGTGGAACAACCGTCCCTGTCCGTTCTGTTGCCGACCATCCGGCCCCAGAACCTGGAGCGTGTCTTCCGGACCATCGCCGGACAGCGGGGCGTGGAGCCAGAACTGGTGCTGCTCACTCATGGCTTCCAGCTCTCCGCCGAACGCTTGTCAGAGCTGTCCGAAAAGTCCGGGCTGAGGAACGTCGTGCTCCTGGAGGCACCTCGGGAAGTGTCGCTGGGGGAGTGCCTGAACCGGTGCGTCGCCGCGGCCAGCGGGCAGGTCCTCACCAAGATGGACGACGACGACCACTACGGCCCGCACTATCTCAGCGACCAGCTCCAGGCACTGGCCTACTCGGGCGCGGACGTCGTCGGCAAGCAGGCACACTACATGCACCTTGAGACCTCCAATGCAGCCATTCTTCGATTTGCGGCCCGGGAACATCGGTTTACCGACTTCGTGATGGGGCCGACTATTATGGGTCGCCGGGACGTCTTCACTGAACACCCCTTCCAGCACGTTGCCGTCGGCGAGGACACCGGATTCCTCCGCGATGCCCGCGGTGCCGGGAAAACCATCTACTCGGCGGACCGCTTCAACTATTTCCAGGTCCGCACTGGAAACGGACACACCTGGCAGGTTGATGATGCGGAACTGCTCGCGTCAGGTGACCTCAAGTTCTACGGAAAGCTGAATGATCATGTCGACATCTAAGACCGCCGAGACGGCACCCCCGATCACGACCGTCGCCGTCGTCGGATTGGGTTATATCGGATTGCCCACGGCCGCCATCCTGGCGACGAACGGGCTCGACGTGATCGGCGTCGACGTTAATCCACGCACGGTGGCCGCCATCAACAACGGCGACGTGCCCTTCGTGGAACCCGACTTGGGGGTCCACGTCGCCGGCGCCGTCAGCCAGGGCCGGCTCCGGGCGCAGCTCGAAACGCCCGCAGCGGATGCCTACATTGTGGCTGTGCCCACGCCGTTCCAGGCGGACAAGTCGGCCGACATGTCCTATATTGCTGCCGCAGCCCGGGCCATTGCGCCCAAGCTGCGTGGCGGCGAGCTGGTAATCCTGGAATCCACCTCGCCGCCCGGCAGCACGCGTCGGCTCGCCGAGCTGATTCTGGGGCTGCGTCCGGACCTCAGCCTTGACGGTGCGGACGGCAAGCCGGTGCTGCTGGTGGCGCATTGCCCGGAAAGGGTGCTGCCGGGCCGGATCATGATCGAGCTCGTCACCAATGACCGCGTGGTGGGCGGTCTCACCACTGAGGCCGCGGAGGCCGCCGCTGCTCTTTATGCAGTGTTCTGCCAGGGTGAGATCCACCTCACTGACGCGGCAACGGCAGAGATGTCCAAGCTCGTCGAGAACGCCTACCGCGACGTCAACATTGCGTTTGCGAACGAACTGTCTGTAATCAGCGACAACCTGGACATCGACGTGTGGGAACTGATCCGGTTGGCGAACCATCACCCCCGGGTCAACATTCTCCAGCCCGGTCCGGGAGTCGGCGGCCACTGCATCGCCGTCGATCCGTGGTTCATCGTTGCCGCCGATCCCGAAAATTCGTCCCTCATCCGGACCGCGCGTGAGGTCAACGACAGTAAGCCCGGCTACATTGTGGAGCAGGTGCGGAAGGCAGCCAGCGGCATCGACCGTCCGGTGATTGCCTGCCTGGGCCTCGCGTTCAAAGCCAACATCGACGACGTCCGGGAATCCCCGGCGCTGGAGATCGTCGGACGCGTCGCTGAGCTGCATCCGGATGCTGAAATTCTCGTGGCGGCACCGCACAAGGACCACCTGCCAAAGGTGCTGGCCGCGATGCCGAACGTCCGTCACGTGGAGACGGACAAAGCGGTTGAGGCCGCCGATGTAGTGGCGTTGCTGGTCGACCACGACAAATTCCGTGAGATTGATCCCGCCAGCCTCGAAGGTAAGCGGGTCATCGACACCCGCGGTTTCTGGCGCTGAGAAACAGGCAGAATTGACTGACAGCGGTGGACCGGGCGGTCTGCCTTGCATAAAAATGAGGACAAGTTGAACTCTGATCCAACAGGCAGGCTGCTTCCGGCCGGTAGGCAGCTCGCGGTTACGTGGGGGATACCGGCGAACTTCGGTGGAATGACCAGCGCCCTCCTTCGGCGTTCGAGGGCCTTTGTCCGCGAAGCCGGGGTACCTGTGGACGTCCTGACCTTCGAGTACGACGCCGGGCTCGATCGCGTCCGGCGGGAGTTGCAAACTTCCGGCCAGATGGTTTCCGGTATGCGCCTGCGAAACCTCTGGGAAGAGCTGTCCACCCTGCCGGAACAAGCGCTGTCCACCGTTAGCGGAGACAAAAACATTACGGGGACTTTCACTCCCATCCCCGTAGACGAGCAGCAGTCCGAGGAAATCGCGAAGGGGTCACTGGGGCGTCGTGTGCGCCTGGATGCAGCGTCGGACAAAACCCTTCAAGTGGACTACTTCCGGCCCGACGGGAGTCTGTTCGTGTCGGATCAGCGGGACATCCACGAACGGGGCACAGAGGGCGGCCGGTTGATCACCCTTTGTGACCTTGAGGGAGAACCCGTTGCCGCCTGGAACAGGATATGGCCCCTCTATTTGTTTTGGTTGGACACTGTTGTGGGCAGCCAGGAAACCTTCATGATTGTCGACAGCAAGTCGTCGGCCAACTTCATCACGCGATTCCGCCGGGACAACGTGGTGACCCTGCACCTTGTACACAATTCCCACATGGCATCGGGCCACGTTCCCCCACACGGTGAGCTCAGCAACGTCCGCCGTTACGTTTTCGAACGGCTGGATACTTATGACGGGATAGTACTCCTGACCAAGCGTCAAAAAGACGATGTTGACTTGGTCTTCGGGAACCCCGGCAACACCTTCGTCGTACCGAACAGCACTGAGCTCCCTGAGAGCCTGCCTACGTCGACCGACCGTCCCCTGACCCGTGGAGTGATGCTGGCAGGTCTTACGTACCGCAAGCGGGTGGACCACGCGATTAGGGGAATCGGCAAGGCAAACGCCCTAGCCGGAGCGCCATTCGACCTCACCATCTACGGACACGGGCCGGCCCGGGAACAATTGGAGGCGCTCGTTTCCAAGCTTGGCTTGAGCGACAGCGTTCACCTCGGGGGCTTCGACAGCGAGCCCAGGGAGCGACTCTCCGAGGCTTCCTTCGTCCTCCTAACAAGCCGGATGGAAGGTCTTCCCCTGGTGCTTCTGGAAGCGATGAGCCTCGGCTGCATTCCAATCGCCTACGACATGCCTTATGGGCCGGCCGACATCATCGTTGACGGCGTGAATGGCTATCTGGTCGAGGCGGGGGACATTGAAGGCTTGGCCGAGTCGATCGTCCGGCTGGGCGCCCTCTCGACTGACGACGTCGAGTCCATGAGGCAGGCCGCCAGGGCTACTGCGGAGCGCTTCGACGACCGATCAGTGACAACCCAATGGGGTCGCGTGATGTCGCTGACTGCCGACCGGAAACTTGACCAGATGGCGCAGTCCTTCTCCTCTTAGATTCAAGAGCAAGGAAACAAGGGACCCGTGGTTCTGTTGGGTCGGCTCACATGCAGTGACGTCCGACCGAACAGAACCACGGGTCCCTGATTTATTCCGAACGGGCCGGCTCCTAGGGAAGCTGGACCGTTGCCTTGACCATGTTGTGGTCAGAGGGGATGGTTCCGATGAAATTCCCACTTGAATCAACGTTCACCACGGTGCGCCACTCAACGACGCGCATCTTGGAAGTGAAGATGTAATCCAAATAGGTCCCGTTGCCCCAGGCATTGCGGGCGTTGGCGTGGCGTTTGAATGCGTTGAAGCTGTCGTAGTTGGCATTAACGGTCTTCTCAGCAGTCGCCTTCCCGCTGGGCAAATCGGAGGCATACGTGTTGCCGAGCGGATCAATATAACCGGCTGCAGTCAGGACGTCGTACGGGGCATTTGTCGGTACCGTCCACTTGTGCGAGTTCAGGTCACCGGTCAAGAGCACGGGAAAGTTGCTGGGATTGCGCTTCTTGATTTCTGCAGTGATGGCCTGGGTCTGCTTCGTGCGCAAGGACTGGTAGGCGGTGCCGCTGGCGGGCTCCAGGTGGGCGTCCCCGACAAAGAACTTCTTGTTTGTGGACTTTTGAACGAAAATGCCCCAAGCCCAGTAGCGCGGGTTGTCGGTGGCCTTTATTTCCGGCAAGGCCAGAGAACCCTGGCTGACCAAGGAAACCTTGGTTGCGTTGTAGAAAAGCTTCGTCCCTTGCGAGGCGCCCTTATAGGCGTAAACGCAGTTAGTGGGCGTGGTGTCCTTCACGCAGTTATTGCGCTTTGAATTCGCCAGTTGGTAGTTCGCCCCGGCGGCCTGGAGTCGCTGTTGAAGGTCCTCGAACTGGGAGACGCCGCCCGGGCGGGCGTCATCCTTGAGCCATCCCTGGGAGGCCTCCTGGATACCGATGACGTCCGGCATCTGGGCCTTGATGTTCGCCACCACCGCTGACCTACGTCCGGCCCAGGTCAGTTCATTGGCGACCCCTGAGAAGCAGTTGGCACACTTCACGTTGTAGCTCGCAACCGACAGCGGGTTCACGACCGCCGCAAAAACTGGGGCGATCTTCGTCTTGGTTGTTATGGCAGCCGAATACGGGCTCAGGTTAGTAGTTCCGTCTGCGGAGATGACTCGCACCCGCAGGTAATAGGTGGTGTTGCTTTTGAGTCCCCGGAGTTCGGTGGAGGTAGTTGTGAAGCGGTTGTACGTGGAGTCCGAAAAGTCGGCCTTAGTGGAGTACTGGACGCGATATCTCGGCGCGCCGCTGACAGCGTTCCAGGAAATGAAGACCGAGGTGCTCGTTTGTGCGGGTGACTTAAGGCCGGACGGGGTCGCAGTGGCTGCAGAGGCCCCGGGAGCACCGGATAGGAGGAGGAGTATTGCAAGGATCAAAATGGGGAGCGGGCGAACACGGAATGTTGAGCCACGACCGTTTTTTGGCATGCGAGACCTTATCGGTGAGACCTTCTGCGCCGGAAAAGCGGCAAAGGTACGAGTAAAAGGTGCGTTTTCACGGTAGAAGTTGCCGGGGGACACCATAGTCTGGCATGGCCAATCCATTTGTACAACGCGCAGGACTATTGCTGTGATTTATCTCCTAGTGGAGGGTTCTTGCCCCGCAGGCCTAACGCAGGCGGGCGACCGGCCGATGGCCATGCATAGAAGGGGCACACATGGAATCAACATTGGATGGTTCCTTTTCGAAAGCACGGTCTTGAGATGGCAGAATCCAGCAGCTACCCGTCCTGGTCGGGAAATGGATTTCGAGGTTATTTCCTTGACTCTGGCGTTTTGACAGCGGCGAGTGCGGCAAACGCGCTGGAGCACCCAGAGGGCGGTGCCGGACCCGGCGCCGCTCTCTGGGTGCCTCGGCTACAGGTTGGCGTGGTCAAAGATGCTGCGGTGTGGGCGCGCGTAGGCGGCGGCACGTGAGAGATGGCGAACTCCGCGTCCCAACTGCCGTAAACTCGTTAGGTAGTATGAGGGCGCCTGCACAGCTAAGTCGCTGCGGTGGGGTGCCTTTTTTTCGCTCTGCTCCCCGTGCGGGGGCGGACCAGCCCGACTGCGGGCGGGCCGACGGGGAAGACTTCTTTGTTTCTTCGGTTGTCGCAACATGAACACGTCGCACGTAAGAGGGGGTCCTATGGGACGCAAACGCAATGTCATGGTAATTCTGGCCGGGGGAGTGGGCACCCGGGTCGGTCTGAGCGTACCTAAGCAGCTGGTGAAAATCGCCGGTAGACCCATCATGGAGCACACGATTGCCGTTGCGCAGGAGTGTGAACTCGTCGACGAGATCATAGTCATGATGACCCCCGGTTATCTCGATAACGTGCGCGCCATGGTCAAGAAATGCTCCTTCACCAAAGTGACCACCATCTTGGAGGGCGCAGCGGAACGGAACGGGACCACCAAACTGGCTCTGGACGCAATCGGCGATCAAGACGTCAACGTCATCTTCCATGACGCGGTGCGGCCGCTCGTCTCGGTCCGCATCATCGCAGATGTCATCGCCGCCTTGGACGACCACGAAGCTGTGGACGTTGCCATTCCGTCGGCAGACACGATCATTGTCGTATCGGAAGATGATTCGACGCAGGGCAAGACGTCAGATCTGGCCAAGATCCGTGAAGTACCGCCTCGGGGCTACCTCCGCCGGGGCCAGACGCCCCAGGCATTTCACCTCGCCACCATCAAGAAGGCATACGAGGTGGCCCAAAAAGACCCCGATTTCAAAGCCACAGACGACTGCACCGTCGTCCTCCGTTATCTGCCGGACGTCCCCATCGCGGTGGTCTTGGGGGATGAGCGGAACATGAAGATCACCCAGCCCATTGACGTCTACTTGGCAGACAAGCTCTTTCAGCTCGCCCGCAACCACGACGGCCTTCAGCACAGCCCCCTCCAGTTCAGCGACAAGCTGGCGGGTAAGACCGTGGTGGTCTTCGGCGGGTCCTACGGGATCGGGGCGGACATTGCCGCGCTGGCGGCCGAATACGGCGCAACGGTCAAGGTGTTTTCCCGGGGGCTGACAAACACTCATGTGAATCGCCGAGCGGATCTCATAAAGGCGCGCGACGAAGTGCTGGCTGATACCGGCCGCATTGACTATGTGGTCAACACCGCCGGCGTCCTCCCGATGGGTGCCCTGGCGGACGCATCCGAGGAAACGATCTACCTCGCAACGGAAGTCAACTACATCGCTCCGATGCTCATCGCCCAGACTTTTCACGACGAACTTGCGAAGACGCGGGGCGCACTGCTGCTCTTTACTTCGAGCTCCTACACCCGAGGGCGGGGAGGATACAGCTTGTACAGCTCCGCGAAGGCGGCAACGGTCAACCTCACCCAGGCGCTGGCGGACGAGTGGTCTCATGAAGGCATCCGGGTTAACTGCGTGAACCCCGAGAGAACAGCCACCCCGATGCGCACCAACGCCTTCGGATCGGAGCCCGCTGCCGATCTGCTGGATTCCCTCGAGGTAGCTCGACGGTCGCTGGACGTTCTCATCACTAATACGACTGGTCACGTCATCGACGTCCGCAAAATGGACCCGCTGAACGTTGCCGTGATGGACAGCCCAGACGTCCAGGACGAATTCCAAATGGCGGAACCGGTCCTGGAACACTGACGTTGGCTACTTGCCCCGGATGAGAACGTGCAGATTGGTTTGGAGATAGTTGTTGGAAAGCATGGAACCCGTTAAATCGCCGAGTGAGCGGCCGCTGGAGCTCAGTGGTCCGCCGCTGTGGGACGTCGAAGCTTTGACCGATGTGACCGTCCTGGAGTCATGTACCTGGCTTGAAAACGGCATGCTTGAAGTCGGCGGCATCGCTTTCATTGCTGGGCTGCCTGCCGACCCGGAATCTCTTGAGGTGACGCTGGTGCTCACGGACCAAGCGGGGACGAGTCGAACGATTAGTGTCGCTCGGGCCAATAAGCCCGATTCCGACACTACTGACAAAGATCCGTGGGGCTACTACGGAGCGGCCCGCTTTTCCGCGGAGATCAACGTCGCCGAAGTCTTCGCTGACTTTCCTTGGACGGGAACCCTCCCCACCTGGGATGTCGCAGTAGATTTGAAGGTTGCCGGTGTCACGCGCCGGGTCCCTTTCAAGCAGCGCACGTACGGCCAATTCATGCGCACGCTTCTGTCCGAGCGGCTACTCGGAGATATTTTCGCAACCCCGGAGTTCTCCGCTGAGGCCGGATTTCGGCTAGTCCTAAGGCGCTCAGCCGTGATGGCCGAAGGAGTTGACATCTCCGGCCGAAGGATCGGCCTGAACCTGCGTCAAATAGCTGCCAAGCGGATATTCACCAAGGTGATCGCCCGTATGGGTGGGTTGACGGCGCAGGCAGCGGTGACAACTGGACCTGACGGGATCGGCCGCACGGTCCTCGACTTGCCGGTCAGCGCCGGGGAAGAAATCGATTTTCCGCAGTGGACACTCCGCGCTGTAACTGATAAGGACGTCGAACGGGGCCTGGGCTGGGGGCTGACCGCCTCAAGTGCCGGCAGTCACGTTTTGGTAGGAGAATCGCCGCTGGTGGCCGCCGCCAACGCCGCCGGGAATCTCAGCGTCCTGGACAGCGAGGCCTTCCTATTGGTCGAGTCTGCGTCACTCGACCAGGAGGGGACGTCGCTGATTCTGGTCGTGAAAACCAGCGACCCTGCCGCGGCGTCGCGCGTGCACCTTAACGGGAAGAACTCTGTGCGGCCGACGTCAGTGCAGCCAACGACTGATGGTCGCTTCGAGATAGTCCTGCCGGTTCCCGGCCCGGGAAACTACCGGCTGGAGTGCGTGCCCGACGCCGGAACTGCAGGTAACGCCTCCGTTGTCCGTGTGGGGCACTCCTTGGCGGCCCGCAGCGCCTTTCTGGGCAACACCAGCGTAGAGATCGAGTTTGCCGCCAGGACACAGCAGGGATTGACCTTGGCAGTCCGCCCCAGGTCCGCGTCCTCGAACCCGAAATTTATCCCCGGTCTCCTAAGCGTGGTCGTGCCAATGCACAACGCGGATGTATACGTCCGCGAGTGTCTAGCGAGCATCACCGGCCAAAGCTACCGGAATATCGAGATCATCGTCGTCGACGATGGGTCCACAGACATCTCGGCGCAAATTGTCCGCGACTTCCGCACGCGAGACCCCCGGATCCGGATCATCACTCAGGACCGCCGCGGTCCGGGCGCTGCCCGGGACAGAGGCGTACTTTCCGCCAGAGGCGAATTCCTTACTTTTGTCGACTCGGACGACGTGGTTGCCGATGACGGCTTTGCGCGGTTGATGGACTCCCTCACCAAATCGAACGCTGACTTCGCCGTCGCTGGAGTCCAAGTCTTCCAAGGGCAGAAGCTGATGCCGGTTCCATGGCAGGAATTGCTAAAGCATTCCGCACTCTCAGGCCAGACGTTGCAGGCGGCGCCCGTTGCACTTCGCCACATGACCGTTGTGGGGGCAGTCTTCCGCACGACCTTCTGGAGCGCCAACGGCCTCCGTTTCGGCGCCAGCCGGGCCTTCGAAAGCGACCAGCCCATGCTGAAGGCGTACAAGGCCGGGACGTTCGACCTCCTTCCGGACGTTGTCTACCGCTGGCGTCTCTGGACCCAACGCGAAAAGCAGGCGGATGAGCAGATCCTCGTTGAGCGTATGGGTGGCATTTTGCCAGGCTGGCGCGCCACCACGAAAGAACTGGCAGGACACACGGAAGGATTGCAGGAGTTTGAGTCACACTTCCTCGAGCACGTTCTCCTGAAGAATGCACTCTTGGCTGTCAGTCACGATTTCCCCGCACTCCGGCAGCTGGCCCAGGAGAACTTCCGCGAAGTGCTCGATGGGGTGAATAAACAATCCTGGTTCGGCATCGCACTGCACGACCGGATTGTGCTCAATCTTGTTGCCGCCGGGCAGTTCGAGCTGCTGGCGCGCTTCCTGGAATACAATGCACCTGCTTTCGCTTTTGCGCCACTGAAACAGACAGCTGAAGGGGTGGTCTATAGCGCCCCCCTAATCGAGGAAATCGCACCGTACCTGTCAGAGGACACACTGGTGCGGCCCTATTCCTCACTTCCGGCTGTTTCGCTCCTGACATCGGTTCGATGGGCTGAAGATGGAAGGCTGCTGATTGAGGGCGCCGCGTACATTGAAGGTCTCTCGGCAGATCCTGAGGTTCTGCGAATCGGTTTGGAACTTGTCGGACCGGGCGGCCACGTCTTTCCGGCGAAACTTGAACGAACTGTCGATCCGCGGATGGATCAATTCACCAAAGACCCTCACCACAGTTACGCCCAAGCGTGTTTCCGGGCCAGCATCGACTTCGACGATGTCATCGATGACGCCAAACTTCCGGACCGGCCGGGGTTTTTGCAGACCTACGGCGTCCGGTTAACTCTCCAATGCCCCGAAACGGAGCGCATCTGTTCCATAGAGCGGCGGCACGACTTCAGGATCATGCAAACGCCGATTTCCCGAGAGCACAGAGACCAACTCTGGATCACACCTGAGTTCACGAAGACGGACGGTTTGCGGATACGGGTTCGGCGAAGCGCCATCTGGGCCACAGAGGCCAGCTTCGTGGATCGCACTCTGTGGTTCGCTATGCAGGAATATGGCTCGACGTTGCAGTTCCGCTACGTCCGTCTCACTGCAGCGGGACACTCAGTTCAGTCAGAGTTGATCAGGGACACCGACGGGCTCTACGGCAGCATCGAGGTGCCTGAAGGAGTGTGGACAGACTCGTCAGGGCTGAGGCACTGGACTTTGGACGCTGTGACCGCAGACGGACGAACGCGACGCGTGGGTTGGGCTCTGGCCGGCGGGTCAGGCGCCGGACGGGAAATTGTCTCCGCGGAGGGGAGCCTGCGGCTTACCCGGACCAACCAGGGAAACATCACTCTGACAGACGATCCGTTGTGGTCCGAAATCGTCGACGTGCGCTTCGGTGCCGACTTCGCCTCTCTGGTGTTCCACGTCCGCACCAACTCTCCGGATGTGCTGCCTGCCTTTGAACTGGCCAGTGACCGTCATACGTTCACCGGGATTGCCGTGAAGCGCATGGCAACGGGATTATTCGAGCTGACCTTCGGCCTCACTGTCTCCGATTGGGGCCGCCAGCGCACTGTTCCGCCGAGCGCGCGCTACTACCTACGGCGTGTTGCTACGACAGACGGCGTCAGTTCATATTCCTCAGTAACCCGGACCGCGCAGGAACTCGGGGCACGTGGTAACCGCATGGACTGCAGCCGCGTCGGGGTGCACCTGGGAGCCAGCCACACTGGTACGTTCCGCGTGACGTTCCAACCGGCACTGACTCCCGAGGAAAAGAGCCAACGCGGACAGTTGGCGCTCTACGAGCGTCACGTCGAGGATCCGGCGCTGCCGCTGGATCCGGAGGCATTTTTCTTCCGGTGCTATTTCGGGGAAGTCGCCAATGACAGCCAAGTGGAGCTGCATAAGGAGGCACGGCGCCGCTGGCCGCAGGCGAAGTTGTACTGGGAGGTTTCGGACTTCTCTGTTTCGTTGCCTGAGGGCGGTATCCCGGTGGTTAAGCGTTCGGAAGCATGGTATGTGGCCCGCAGCACGGCGACCTACACGTTCTCCAACAACGACGCGGATTGGTGGAAACTCAAGCGTCCCGGCCAAACCGTGGTTCAGACCTTCCACGGGCACCCCTTTAAGCGGATGGGCCGTTCCCGGTGGCTCAGCCTTGGAGCCGGCCCCGAACGGATCGCCCAGCGGATCGAGGTCAAGAACGACCAGTGGAGCCACATCGTCAGTCAGAGCCCGAAAGCTACGGAGCTCTATGTCCAGGAATACGGGTTCCGGGGGCAGATGCTCGAACTCGGCTATCCGCGGAACGACGTGTTCAAGGGGCCCCAAGCAGCGCAGACGGCCGCCGACACCCGGCGACTCCTGGGCATCGACGAAACCAAGACAGTTGTGCTTTACGCGCCCACTTGGCGGGAATCGGACCAAAAGGCAACAACAGAGACTGTGGTCACGGACCTGTTCGACGCCCAAAGAATCGCCGAGGACCTTGGACCCGACTATGTGCTGCTGATGCGGGGCCACAGGTACAGCGCCAAGGCCGGGCCAGTGGACCGTGGCGCCGCACGCATCGTCGATGTCACATCGTATCCAGACTCGGCTGACTTGTGTCTCGCGTCGGACATTGGCCTCTTCGACTACTCCTCGATTCGCTTCGACTATGCGGTGACCGGCAAGCCCATGATCTTCTATGTCCCCGACTTCTCGCTGTATGAGAATGAAAGGGGATGGCTTTTCCCCTATGAAGACTCGGCTCCGGGCCCACTAGTTTACGACGAAGGAGAACTGACTTCACGCATCCGGGACTGGAAGTCCTGGACGGGCCAGTATGCCGAGCAATATTCGACGTTCTTAAGGAAGTTTGCGCCACTCGAAGACGGTGGGGCTTCAAGTAGAATAATTAACGCCGTTGTGCGAGGCCTGCCGCAAAAGTGAGATTGTCCGCAGATTTCCGTTCCCCCGAGCCTGAAGTAAGTCTTCAGCCATAAAGTCGTAAAGGTCAACAGTGCAATCAGTATTTATGGTCGTATTCGATATAAATGCCCGAAAAGGTGGGATGACCACCGCAATGCTCAATCGATCTCGGGTCTTTGAGTCCAAAGGGCACCGGGCTCATTTGGTAACTTTCGACTACAATCCCGACTATTCCACCGAGATAGCTGCACTTGTTGACCAAGGCCGCATGTCCCCCGGTGTTAAACTGGTAAATATTCACGAATATTACTCCTCGATGAATACTTTGGATCGGCCCATCTTCCAAAGCCCAGAACGCCCAGCGGAAGACATCCAGCTCGGGCATACTAAAGATGGGTATCGACTCCGGGAGCAATTTCATTCGACCGGGTACAAGATTCGGGAACTGACAATAGACCGCGTTTCGGGTAAGCCCTTGGCTGAGCGCTATTTTACACCGGACGGCTTCTGCTATCTGACGACGCATTTGAGCCTGGAAACGGGTATTCCCTTCGCTCTGCATCTTCATTTTCGTGATGGCTCTCCCACCCAGAGTTTCAGGAACAACAGACAGTGGCGGATCGACTGGCTGAATAGACTGGCGCGGCAGGAAACTACTATGCCTGTCTTCATCTGCGATGGGCCCGGGAGTGCTCCAACCGTGATGGGTATGGAAGAAGGGCTCGCGCGCCGCTTCTATCAGATTCACATAAATCATTTCCTCGCGCCTTTCGAATTCGGTAGTCCGATGAAGGACGACCATCGATTGATTTTCTCGAGAATGAGCGATCTCGACCAAGTAGTCGTACTCACTGACCAGCAGCGTGATGACATCATTGCTGATTTCGGCCACGGCGAGAAAATTTCGGTGATTCCGAATTTCTGCGATGTTGGAACCGTTCCGTCTGTGGAAAAGAAGCCTCACGAAGTGAGCATGCTCGTGCGCTTCCATCCGCAAAAGCGGGTGGATGATGCTATTCGCGCGTTTGCACTGGTGAAATCCCGAGTCCCGACTGCGGTACTTCGCGTTTATGGCCGCGGCGCCGAAAAGAAGAACTATGCCAGTCTTATCTCTGAATTGGGCTTGGGTGCACATGTTTTTCTTGAGGACTACTCAACAGACTCTCGACGCGTGCTTGCTGCTTCCGCTTGTTCCCTCATGACGTCGACTTACGAGGCATTTTCGCTTTCGATTGCTGAATCGTTAAGTGCCGGAACCCCGGTAGTGGCCTTTGATTGCCCGTACGGCCCTGCATCCCTGGTCGATAACGGCCGTAATGGGTTCCTGATCAAGGACCGCGACCTTTCGGCCTTTGCCGACGCAGTCGTCACTCTACTGAATGACCCAGCCGGAGCCGCATCTCTAGGCCGCGAGGGCCGCCGAATGATGGTCGAGAATTATAACGATGATGCGATCTACCAGCAGTGGAGCGCTTTGATGGATTCGATGTCGTAGCAGTCAGCCTAGATGGACCCTCCTCGTAGAGTGCGAAGGGCGTCGAGGAAAACGGCCCGCGAGAGAGCACAGAGGTCCCGTCGAGCCACGAAGAGAACGCTGATCAATACATCCCGATCAGCGTTCTTTTCGTCGCAGAACCGACAAACCCGGATGAGCATGGAAGCTTCAGCGGTTAGGGCCGACGAGTGCTTTGCGGCCTCTTCGCGGTTCGTGAGGAACGGGGTTTCCCGGATGAGTGTCGTGCCGTCGTCCGGAGGGCACTTCTCATGAGGATATTCGATTTGTAGTTCCCGGCGTTCCGGTAGCCGCGGGCGTTGCGTTTGATGTGTGATTGACTCCGATGTTGTTTGCTTCGACCTTGCCGGTGGTGGCGCCGGTGACGGTGAGGACTTCAATCTCCTTCCACCACCGGCACACGATGCGCTAGGAGCACGTTGTTCTCCTGTCGTCGGCGGCGAAGACCTCGGCCAGGCGGTGGACGGCCTGTTCGAAGGGTGTGCCGCCGGGGCGCAGAAGCAGCATCCGGTGCGCCCAGGCCCTGTCGACGGGCCGGCCGCGGCGGCCCTTGACCTGCTGGGACAAGTTCTGCCGGGCCTCGGTCGCCGCCTGGTTAGCCAGCGAGACCAGATGGAAGTGATCAACGGCCACCGCGTTACGGGGGAAGCCAGGTCCTCAACGCCTCTCTGAACGCGGCCGAGGGATCGTCGCGACGCTGGTGATTACTTGGACACACTCATCGCAGCAGGGCCCCGGGCCATTCTGAACTGCTCCCCGGAAGTTGGACTGAGAAATTCAGTTCCGACTCCCGGGGAGCAGTTTTTTGCGTTCAAGTAGTTCATTGTCTGAAGTCCAGCGCGAGGCCGCTGTAGCGTGGTTTGAGAAAGGCCTTGCAGATACGGCGACAGCTCACCTGCTGGGCGTGGCCCGTTGGCCGGTTAAGGCGTTGTATCGGCGGTGGAGGATTCATGGTCAAGGAGCGCTGGTGACCAAGCCGACAAAACAGTCATATTCTTTCGACTTCAAGCTCGCGTTGGTCGAACGGTTCCTCGCCGGCGAGACTGCTCCGGATCTCGCCGCCGAGGCTGACCTGTCTTCTCCGTTGTTACTGAAAACGTGGGTGCGTGTGTATCGTCGCGAGGGTGCTGACGCCTTGCGCCCGAAGCCTAAAGGCCGACCTCGGAAGCCCGAGACCCCACCGCCGTCGGAGACATCCGAGCTGGAGCGGCTGCGCCGGGAGAACGAACGGTTACGGGCGGAAGTGGCCTATCTGGGAAAATTGCGGGCCTTGAGGGCTCAAAAACAACGGTGAAGGTCCAGGCCCTCATTGCCCTCAAGGCTGACTTCACACTTCCGGTTCTGCTGCAGGTCGCCGGTCTTGCCCGATCGACATTCTTCTATCATCAGGCCCGCCTCCAGGCTCCAGACCCCCAAGAGGCTCTCAAGACCGCAGTCACAGAGATCTTCACGACGAACCAGGGCCGGTACGGGCACCGACGCATCCACACGGAACTGCTCAAGCAGGGCTGGATGCTCGCGAAGAAGACCGTGTTGAAGCTGATGCGCACCCTCGGGCTGGCCTGCAAGGTCCGGCGGAGGGTGCGCTACAACTCCTACCAAGGCGAACAAGGCGCTGTCGCGTCTAACCTGCTGAACCGGGAGTTCGACGCCACCGCCCCGAACCAGAAGTGGGTGACGGACGTGACCGAATTCAGTGTCGGCGACCGGAAGCTCTACCTCTCACCGGTCATGGACCTCTTTGACCGGCAGATCATCGCCCATTCGATCAGCCCGTCCCCAAACCTTGCGCTCACCAACGCTTCGCTCAAGCAAGCTCTCGCCTGCCTGGAGCCCGGTCAACAGCCGGTCGTGCACTCAGACCAGGGCTTCCAGTACCGGCACGCCTCATGGAGGGCGCTCCTCGAGGGCGCCGGCGCAGTCCAATCGATGTCCCGCAAGGGGAACTGCTACGACAATACCGTGATGGAGAACTTCGTCAGCCACCTCAAGGAAGAGATGTTCCACCGCGTCCGGTTCATCAGCACCGACGCCCTGGTCGCGCACCCGAAGGAGTACATCCGCTGGTACAACAGGGACCGAATCTCGACAAAGCTCGAGGGCCTGAGCCCGGTGCAATACCGTGCCCAGGCCCTCGCGGCTTAGGATCTTACTTGGCCAGTCCAACTTCCGGGGACCAGTTCATTCCTTATCTACGACACGAGATTAATTCCCGCCCAACCACGAAGAGCCCCCTCAGTGGGTGCTTGAGGTGATGCCGATGGCTTCCTTGTCCGGCCACAGCGCATCAAAGACCCGGCTTGTTGCCTCACCGTCACAGTGCGGGGCAAACATCTTGACGAAAGCCTCGTACTTGAGGGCGTACCGGCGGGACACGTCAGCGATGTTCTTGATGGACAGAACAACTTCCTCCGTGGTGTTATGCAGCGGACCAGGAGCTTTTTCTTCGAGATCGAAGTAGAAGCCGCGGGTTGCATCGCGGTACTGAGCGATGTCCGGCGTGAGGAAAACAATGGGTTTGCCCGTAACGCAGAAATCGAACATGACGGACGAGTAATCGTTTACCAGTATGTCCGCGGCCGTGTAGAGGTCGTTGACTTCCGGGTACTCGGTCACATCGATGACGAACTTATTTGCCGCCGTCTGCCGCTGGCCAGCGATGTTGTGGTGTCCGCGGAGGAGCAGCACGTAGTCGTCGCCAAGCTGCTGCTGGGCCTTTTCGAAGTCCAGATAGGTGACCATCTCGTACTGCTGTGAGGCGTTCTTGGCGTCGTCGCGCCAGGTGGGCGCGTAGAGAATCGCGGTCTTGCCCTCCGGGATGCCGAGCCTGGTCCGAATGGCGGCCCGATTCTCTGCCATCCGCTCGTGGGTGAGGCTGTCGTTCCGTGGGTAACCCTCGGCCACCACCGGCCCCTTGAATCCGAAGCAATTGGCCAGGACCCCGGCAGCGTAGTCGTTCTGCGCCAGGAGGGCGTCCCAGTATTCTGCCTCCCGCCACATGAGGTTCCAGTAGGACAGCGAGAAGCTGGTGCGGGCGACGTCGTTGCCGAGCTTCTTGAGGGGAGTTCCATGCCAGGTCTGGATGTAGACCTGTCCCTCGCGCTTGCGGAAGTAGAACGGGAAGTTGTTGTTGTTGATCAGAATCCGAGCTTCAGCCAGGAGCTGGTACCACAGCCGGGAACCGATCAGCACCGGTTCGGCGCCGGCGGGCACCGGCACCGAGAAATCCGCAACGGCCCAGTACATGGGCCACTGGCTGCCGCGGCGCTGGAACTCCTCGAGGAGGCGCCTGGGGCTGTCGGTGGCGCGGCGTCCGCCGAAGCACATGAACAAGACGGCGTCGCGGAGGTCAGCATCCACGCCTTCCGTCACCGGGGTGCGCAGCGTCTGCTGGTCGAACCGTCCTATTTCGTCTTCTGCAAAGGGGGGCCGCAGATGGATGGTTAGCGCAGCAGGGTTCGTGGGGGTGCGGCTGACGCCGACTTCCAGGCGGCCTGCCGCTATCCGCGCGGGCATCTCCTTCTGAAGCCCGGATGAGGCCGGAATCCAGTAGCCCAAGTGGTCGTCGACCCCCGGCGGAACGTAACGAACGCTGTAAGCTCCGGTTTCCGGCATGACTTCGTCACCGCCCCAGGGCCGCTGGGGCAGCAGGAAGTCGGCAGTGAAGACATTGCTTTGCCCATTGGTACAGACCGCAAAGGTGACGCCAGCCGCAGGGATGACGGCCTTCCCACTGGCGAGGACGATCCGGGGGAGCGGGGTCATCGGCAGGTCTGCAGTGCACTCGATCCGAAGGATGCGTTTGTCGGGTGAAACTTCGACTTTGGACGCAACAACCCGGCCCTTCCGCTCCTCGACCCTGAGGAAGCCGTACCCCGTCAGGCCCAGCCTGAGGCTTCGGGTCTCATCCGCGTGGGACTGCAGCTCGGCGGTTCCCTTCGGCCACGCCACCGGCTGTGGCGCGCCAGAGCCGCTGTCCAGTCGAAGCTGCCATTCACACTCGACAGCTGCGCCGGCGCCTGATCCCACCGCCGGGATGTCAATGACGTAGACGGCGAGGCTCCCGTCCTGATCCTGGCGGGTGGCCGTCTTCCGAACGCCGAACTTCCGGGACTCAATGGACATCCTCGCTGCGGGGGCAGATTCGGCCGCGATGGTGAGCGTCAGTGTTCGCCCTGCCACCTCGATCGACGATGCCACGTACCGTGGTGTGACCGGAATGAAAGTCAGCCCGGTTGAGGCACGCATCTCGACGGCCATCCTCGATGAGCCCAACATCGGTCCCACAGCCAATTGACCGGTTGAACCGGTGAGATCCCGGCGCGTCAACGGCGCTGTGAGTGTCCGGCCGCCGGCACTGACGGTCAGGAGTACGTGCCAGCGGGCGGCCCCTGCTGTCGTGGCTTGTTCCAGCAGCATGACGGCGGGATCGATGATGGTGCTGAACCCCGCCTCGGCGTAGGACGTCCAATTATCGTTTGAATTCCAGTCGATGGACTTGTCCGCATGGCGCTCCACCGGCAAGGGGACAGTCGCGCCGGTGTTGGCGTTGACCAGAGACGCCTGGATGGTGAGCCCGCCCCGGGCTGGGTCCACGGAGGAGATGTACGCATATCCGCCGATTTCCAGCCTGCCGTCGGCCCGCCAGTCGAAATGGGTCATCTTGCTGATGACTTGGAGGTCGATATCACGGCAGGCCAGGAGCTCCGGATCGTAGCCTGACAGTTCCTCCAGGTACCGGGGGCGGGCGAGGATCCCGGAGTCCGTCACCTCCGTCGGAAAGCTGGATGCGTAGTCGCTCCGGTGGTTGCAGATGCGGACAACGTCCTCGCGCTTGTTCGCGATGACGGCGGAAAGGATCAGTCGATTGTGGATCCGGATGAGGTCCCAGTCCAGCTCCTGGCCTTCGCTCAGGCGCAGCACACTGGCCTGCAACAAATTCCAGTACTCGGTGCCGGTACGGGGCACCACCTCGAAATAGCGGAAGAGCCCGTTGCCCAGCTCTTCCGAAAGCCAGTGCCGATAGTCTGCGGGAGCCGAGGCGGCGTGGATCGCGGCGGCAAGAGACTCAAGCCGGTGCAGGCGGTCTTCGAGGTATCTTGTCTGGCAGATCAGCTCGCGGGCCGGAGGCCGGAGCGCCGAGTCCAGTGATGTGTTGACGACGTTGAGATCCAGAATGTCGAATGACTTGGCGCGCGTATACAGCGTCGCAAGTGCCTCGTACTGCCAGTGTTCGCGATCGAGCGCGACGCCGGCGGTTGCCGAAACCCAGAATTCACGGCTGAATAGCTTGTTCGCCAGGAAACCGTCCAGCAGTATCTCCGGGAATCCCGCAACGGTCGCAGCGCGCCGGGTTTCGGCGTGAATTTTCTGCTGCCAAGCGGACGTGGAGCTGACGTTGCCCTTCACGATTCCGGTCATACCGACGGCGAAGGACGAGCCCGTCTCACGCAGGGAGCGGGACATGACATCCAGACTGCCCTTCTCGAGAACGTCTCCTGCCGTGAGGAACATCAGGTACGGGGCCCGCGAAGAGGCCACGGCGCGGTTCCGGGCTTCTTGCTCGCTGACGCCGGAAAGTTCGAGGTACCTCACCCGGCGGTCACGCTTGACGAACGGCTGTACCGCGCTTTTGCCCAAGCCGGCTGACGACGTGTCAACGACGATCATTTCCAAGGCGGGCGGCTTCTGGCCAACCAGGCTTCTCAGCGTCGCATCGGGAACGGAAGCATAATCTGCCACCAGTACGACGACGGCGAGCTGTGGCCGCTGAAGGGTACTAAGGGGCGATGCGTTGAGCGTACGTTGGACCTTGGCCAGATTGGCCGGATGGGCCAACTTCCGGATCTGCGTTTGCCGCTCCGGAGGCAGCGCCCGCCACGCGCGCCGCAGACTTCTCTTAGCAGCGGCTTTCAACGAAGCTATGGCTTCGCTCTCTCTGCGACCTTGCATTCTTGGATTCGCTTCTTTCGTCTGTTTCCAACTGGCGGTTGATACGTCAATCGGTGGAAGTAGATGCGGGGAGCCTCCGCGCCGGCCGCTGAACCATCCGTCAATAATGGCACGGCGTCCTGCGACAGGCCGACAGAAGAGGGCTCAACTTAGAAGGGCTTCTTGAGGATCAAGTCAACATTCTGGTCCCCGATGCCGCCAATCACCTCGGCGTGGTCCAGCCCGGGACGGTTCATGGCGAGTTCGAGGCTCAAAGCTGCCAGGGACTGGGCAGTCTGCTTTCCTTCATACAACACGCTTTCCGGGGCGGAGTGGTCCACCAACGTCGCCGCAATGGACAGGGTTCCGTCACCGTTGTCCATGAGCTCGACAATCCTCGATTGCTGCGGATAGTCAATGAGTGACGCTGTAGTAATCTCCCAGAAACCGCCATTTTCAAACTTCCCTTTGTGCGGGGTTACTCGGTGCTTATGCCTGTGGCCGTTCATCAGGGCAACCACGTTCGGATAGCGCGAGAGCAGACCCAGGACCGCCCCTCTATTCAACGGCGGCCGACCTCCGTCGGCCGGACTCTCTTCCTCATCGAAGGTGGAGAGTGGATGGTGGCAGAACAACACCACCAGACGGTCTTCTGCCGGGGACTTGATGACCTTGCCCTTTGAATCATAAAACCTTGCCGAAACACCCCTGAGTCGTTCTTCGAGCCAGTCCGCTTGGGCCGCATCCAGGACGGCTGCAGTGCTGCCATCCGGGCTCGCCGTGTTCAGCATGATGCCAAGCACCTGAGGCGATATGTCGAACGTGTAGTAAAGGTCCGCCTGGGAGTCCGGGCCGGAGCCGGACCGTGAATTCCCTGCGTCCTCGGGCAGTTCATCCATGAACTCGGCCTTGGTGAATGGGCGGCGAAGTTTCGAGGCCTTCACCTTTCGGGACGTCATTGATGCGATCAGCGCCCGGCGTTCGCTGTCGTTGGAATGATTGACGTCGTCCCAGAAGTCAGTGGGGTTCATGCCTTGCGGCAGGCGAATCGGAAGCCGGTCACCGATTCGGAGTGCGTCGAGGAAGTCGGCCTTTGCTGAGGCGGAGCCGGACGCCGGCCGCCCGGCTTCGTCGTGGTTTCCAAAACCGATAAACCACGGGAGATCGGAACCCTGCGCTTTGAGCGGCTTGGTGGCCGCCGCAAGAAGCCCTGGCACCGTGGGATAACCGTGAACAGTTTTCCAGTCATCCGGCGGTATCAACGAAATTTCCGGACCAGGATGCCAGATGCTTTTGGACAAGTCCAGGGGCGCCGGACCGTGATCCTGCACGCCCTCATAGGCACCCGTGGGGTGGGAGGTCACGGATCCACCCTTGAAAACCCCTATGGCTGCGCGCAGCTCACTGACGGCAAAGGTGTTGGTGAGGTCACCCGTGGTCACTAGGCAATCCAGCGGGCGCTGGCTGAGGGGCCCGAAGCGGATCTCATTGAGCTTCCGGACAGTTGCCTCCAGAACGTGGACCGTCAAAAGGTCGTGGGGCCGGAACCGCCCGGATGAAGGAAAGCCGTCGGAGAAGTCATAGTACTGCCAGAGCAAGGACAGCCTGCCGGGATTGGCCGCGTCCAAAACGTGCGAATCTGTCAGATGACCGAACGTGCCGAGCCCAATCCGCCCGTTACTAACAGCGGAGTTCCGGGGGCACAGGTCATCCCGCACGTGGGTCCCAAGGGCCGGCCCGCGCGCCAGGCGCCGGTACGGCAGGCGCGCAAGGGGCCGGGATCCTAAGGTGACCGTGGCGTCCAGAGTCGAACTCGACGCATCAGAGTACTCTCTGGGTGCGCCCGGCTGTAGAGCCGCCCGATCATCGCCCGACGATTCGGACGAGGATTCGGACGACGATTCGGAAACCCCCAAAAGAGTGACGCCGATCGCACCTGCCAACGACCAACGTATGGCGCCTCGTCGTGATACTTGCGTCTTGTTCTGCTGCGGCACTTGCTAATGAGGCCCTTCGCTGTTGCGGTCGGCTGAGGGCGCTTTGGTAGGCGGATTTTCCACGACCACTGCTGAACGACCCTAGATGCTGGCGTTTGCGCGGGCCAAGTCGTCCGGGAAATCAACTTCAACCGCGTAGAACGCGCTGATGTCAACAGGGGTCCATTTGACGTCGTCCTGCTTGATGGTCAACTCGATGGCGGCCTCGAAGTAGTCCTGGTCATCCACTTCGATAAGACGCTTGAGGAACTTCTTCTTGTCCTTCGAACTGACGTAGTTGATGCCGACAGCTTCGCCGCGGGCAACGTCCGCAGGGACAGTCTTGGACAGCTCCAGGATGTTGCCCTGGGCGTCGGTGGTGTACTTCACTTCCTCGTCGGAAACCGACGAGACATCAACCGTAATGAAAGATTCGTCGCGCTTGATGTAGGGCACCAGCATTTCGAGAATGTCCGGGTCGAAGACGACGTCGCCGTTCATCCAGAGAACGCCGCCCTTGGCCGAATTCCGGATGGCCTTCAGGAGGCTCTTGGACGTGTTGGTCTGGTCAAAGTTCTCGTTGTACACAAATGAGGCGTTGGGCACGTGCTCGAGGATCATTTCGAGCTTGAAACCCACCGCAATGGTGAGCCGGACCTTCTTGCCGAACGCGCTCTGCAGGTTCTGGACCTGCTGGTGCATGATGGTGCGGCCATCACCGAGTTCTGTCATGGGCTTCGGGTGCGGACGTGCCAGCCGCGTACCCATTCCGGCAGCAAGAATTACGGCCTGGACTCTCATGTGTTTCTTCCTCTTCTGCGAGCGATACTGATGGCGGGGGCGGCGAGCCGTTGCATCGCTCGAGGTCGCCCGGAACCATATGTACGGGCCAAAGGGCGCTTCCCCCGCGTCCAAGCATAAGGGTTGAGCCATCGGGGCCACGAATGCGGGTGGCTGCCCTGCGTTAATCCTGTGTTAACTTCCCGGTGTCGTGGAGGCAATCCCGCGGAGCCTAGATGCCGTCGAATTCGCCAATCCGCGAGCCCACACCGAGGAGCTCCTCAATAGCCGCCACGGTCCTTGCGGCCGCCTTCCCATCCCCATAGGGGTTCACGGCGTTCGCCATCGAGGCAAAGTGCTGCTGGTCGCGGAGCAAGAGGGTGACTTCGTCAACAATCCGTTCCTCGTCGGTGCCGATGAGTAGAACGGTGCCGGCCTCCACAGCTTCTGGCCGCTCAGTGTTGTCACGCATGACCAGTACGGGCTTGCCGAGGCTGGGCGCTTCCTCCTGGACGCCGCCCGAGTCGGTCAGGACTACGTGGGCCAGGGACAGCAGACGGGTGAATTCACCGTACGCCAGCGGCTCCGTGACTAGGACGTTGGCTTTGCCTTCCAGCGCCGGCAGCACAGCCTCGCGTACCAGCGGGTTCTTGTGTGCGGGAAGGACAATCGTCAGGTCGGGCTCGGCGTCCGCGATCCTTGCCAGCGCCCGCCCCATCCCGCGCATCGCATCGCCCTGGTTTTCCCGCCGGTGCGTCGTGACGAGCAGGATCTTGCGGCCATCGGCGGCAAGTTCCTCAAGCCTCGGATCCGTGAAGGGGAGTTGCTTTTCCACGGTATCGAGAAGAGCATCGATGACTGTATTGCCGGTCACCACCACGTCCGCCGGGTCAATGCCCTCAGCCAGCAGATTGTCCCGGCTGGTGCTCGTGGGAGCGAGGTGAAGACGAGTGATCTGGCTGGTGATCTTGCGGTTGGCCTCTTCCGGGAAGGGTGAGAGCAGATCTCCGCTCCGCAATCCCGCCTCGACGTGCACCACGGGAATGCCGTGATAGAGCGCCGCGATGGCGGCGGCCGTTGAGGTGGTGGTGTCGCCCTGGACGACGACGGCGTCGGGCCTTGTGTGGGCGAAGAGCGCCTCCAGGCCATCGATGGTCCGGGTCATGATGGCAGAGAGGGACTGTCCCGGCTGCAGGATGTTGAGGTCGTGTTCGGGCACGATGCCGAACAGTTCGTTGACCTGGTCCAGCATCTCGCGGTGCTGCCCGGTGACCGTCACGATGCAGCGGAAGTTTGGCGACTCCTTGAGTGCGCTGACGATTGGAGCCATCTTGATGGCTTCCGGCCTGGTTCCGAAGATCGGCATGATGCTGTGCAAGGTTTCCCCCAAGGATTGCGAACGGTTGATTGTGGACTGCGCCGGGCTCAGCCCAGCAACAGCAGGGCGAGGATTAAGGATGGCACGATGACCACAACAAAAATAACGGTTACGAGGGCTGCCAGGCGCTTGCGGCGGTAGATGGCTTCCGCGTCGTCGATGTCTTGAGTGGCTGCCCGCTTGGCGGAAGAGCCGCGCCCGGGCGCCAGCGGAATCGCCTCGGCTCCCGGGACGAGCAGGGTGTCCGGGATGTCCTCGTGCAGGCGCCGCCGACGCAGATGCCGGGGCGCGGCAACCAGTGGGGGAGCGGCGTCGGCAGGGTATTCCAACGTGTTTTCCTCCTACCGTAAAGACCCGAACCGGCTGGCCAATTCAACCGGATGAGGTTCAATTGTTACATTTTCGCCCGCTAGTTGGCGCATTCGGGCCGGAGCGAGGCGTCTATGAGGCCTCCGGTTTCGATCACAAACCGCCGGATCCACTGTCCCAAATCAAGAGCCGGATGCGAGGCAACCATCTGTACTTCCGCCGTCGTGCACTGGCCGATCAAGCGTCCGGCGCGTGTGACGTGGTAACTGGAGGTCACCACCGTGACGGACTTCCAGCCGTTGGCCTCGATCAGCCGCGAAATTGCCCGCGCTTCCCCCCGGGTGTCCAGGTCCGCAGGCCGGAAACAGATGAGTTCCGGGTTGGGGAAGGCGGCAGCATTGCACGCCTCGTCCGCCGCGCGGTTGCCGAACGTGTCCGTGTGCGAGATCACCAGGACCGGGATGTGGAATTCGTCCTGGATCTGCCGGGCTGCCGGCAGGCGTTCAGAGGCTGCACCGCCGAGCATGATGACGGCGTCAGTCCGGTGCAGGCTGAGCGGATCCACGTTGACGAACAGTTGGACGGCGATGATCAGCCACAGCAGGAGGCCTCCGACGGCGAAGGCGAGCACCCTGCGGGTGGCGGTATTGACCGCGGCGACGGAAGGAGGCACGGCTGAGAGTCTTTCACGCCGCCCGGGACTGGGAGAAATGGTGGTGGATTCGATCGGAAAATTGGCCGCGCGATGGTGAGTTGCCCCGCGTTGTTTGGCCGTCGTTCACCTTGGATCGACATTCTCTTCACTTGGGCCCCCTACCTTCGCTGAAGGCAGGGGGCCGACGTCCTCCTGGCCGAATGACGGACGGGCGCCGCGAATGGCCCGGCCCCCGATACCCACCGCGCCTAATGAGACGCATCCTGAGGAGAACCGCATAGTGCGTGCAGAATTAGACGCTGTGTCCGATGCGGCCGCGCGGCAAAAGGCGCGGGCGTTCTGGGCGGTGGCCACTGCCCGGCTCCGAAGGTGGATGCCGCGCCAGAGGACGGGATTAAGCAGATTTGTTTCGCTGCGGGCCAAGGGTTCCGCCGGTGAATGGACGGGCTGGGGGCCAGACCGCAAATTGCAGTTCGCCCCGTACGAGACCTCCCGGCGGAGACCACGACGTGAAGATCTGACCGTGGGCGTGATCCTCGATGATTTTTCGCGGACTGCCCTGTCCTACGAATGGAATCTACTCGAGCTGCGCCGTGATCTGTGGCGTGACCAGCTCGGCAAAACCCGGATCGATTTCCTCTTTGTGGAATCTGCCTGGAACGGGAATTCGGGATCCTGGCAATACCAGCTCACCGGCACTTCGGGTCCGGGGGTGGAGCTTGTCCGACTCGTGGCGTGGTGCCGTTCTCACGGAATTCCGACAGTCTTCTGGAACAAGGAGGACCCTCCCCATTATCAAGATTTTCTTGCGGCGGCCAAGCTGTTTGACTACGTCTTCACCAGTGATTCGGGCCGCATTCCCGATTACGTGAGGGAATTGGGCCACGACAGGGTGGCTGTCCTTCCTTTTGCCGCGCAGCCGGCCATTCACAACCCGGTCCGGCCGGGCCTTGGATGGCACTCGCGCGGTGTGGCCTTCGCGGGGATGTATTTTGCCCACAAGTATCCGCAGCGGCGCGCGCAGATGGACATGCTCCTGGGCGCGGCCATGGTCGAAGAAGAAACCGGCGGCGCCGAGCTGGAAATATTCTCCCGCCAGCTCGGAGGCAACGCGAACTACCAGTTCCCGGAGCCGTTTGACCAGCACGTCGTCGGTTCCTTGAGCTACGCCCAGATGCTGACCGCCTACCGGGCGTACAAGGCATTCCTGAATGTAAATTCCGTGATCGATTCGCCGAGCATGTGCGCCCGCCGGCTATTTGAGATCACGGCATCGGGAACGCCGGTGGTTTCGACACCAAGCGCCGCGATTTCGCGCTTTTTCGCGGACGATGAGGTTCTGGTGGCCGGGGCCAAGGCTGAGGCGCAGAGGATGTTGCGGAGGCTGACGTCCGACGACGAATTCAATGAACGGGCCGTCCATAAGGCGCAGCGCCGAATTTGGCGGGAGCACACCTACGCGCATCGGGCAGAATCCGTTGTCCAAGCGATTTCACCCGGGCGCGTGCGTATGGTCCGTCTCCCCACCGTCAGTGCGCTGGTAAGCACCGCTCGTCCCCAGCAGCTCAGCCACATATTTCAGACCGCGGGAAGCCAGCGCGGGGTGGACGTCGAACTGGTTCTGCTGACACACGGTTTCACAGCCCAGGAGGCGCTGCTGGCTGACCTGGCCGACGCCAGCGGCGTCGCCAAATACAAAGTCATCGTCGCGCCCGCGGTACTGAGCGTCGGGGAATGCCTCAACTTGTGCGTTGAGGAATCGGCCGGCGAAGTCCTCACCCGGATGGATGGCGGCGACTACTACGGGCCGCATTACCTCGCCGATTTGCTGCACGCCTTGAGCTATTCCGGCGCGGATGTGGTGGGGAAACAGTCCCACTACATGCACATGCAATCCCGCCGGGCGACAGTGCTCCGCGCCGCTCACCAAGAACACAGGTTCGGCCGGAGTGTCTTGGGACCAACCATCACGGCACCCCGGGAGGTCTTCGAGGCTCATCCCTTTGAAGCCGTGAGCCGCGGGGAGGACACAGCCTTCCTCGCTTCCGTCAGGACTGCCAAAGGTCTCATTTACTCCGCTGACAGATTCAATTACTGCCGGATGCACGCAGGCGCCGGGCAGCCGCGGGGTGTATCCCGCGCAACGAGCGACAAAATTCATTTCTTCGGAAACCCACGTGAATTCATCACGCTTTGAAAAGAGGTCAACAGATTGACAAACATCCATACCGTTGCCGTCATCGGACTTGGATACATCGGACTGCCTACCGCCGCGATCTTCGCGACCAACGGTCTAAATGTCATCGGCGTCGATGTAAATCAGCAGACCGTTGACGCCGTCAACGATGGACGGGTGCCGTTTGTTGAGCCGGATTTGGAGATCCACGTTGCTGGAGCCGTCAGCCAGGGCCGGCTCAAGGCCACCACCGAAACCCCGGCGGCAGATGCCTTCATAGTTGCCGTTCCGACACCGTTCAAGGGCGACAGAAGCGCCGACCTGAGCTACGTCGAGGCAGCTGCACGCGGCATCGCTCCGGTACTCCAGGGCGGCGAACTGATCATCCTCGAGTCGACGTCGCCTCCCGGCGCAACGCGCCACTTGGGTGAGTGCATCGTCGCGCTCAGGCCGGACTTGTCCCTGGACGGCGCCGATGGCAGACCTGAAATTCTCTTGGCCCACTGCCCGGAACGGGTTTTGCCCGGCAAGGTCATGATCGAGCTTGTTACCAACGACAGAATTGTTGGAGGCATCACCAGCCGGGCGTCCGAGCTCGCGAAGGATCTCTATTCGGTGTTTTGCCAGGGACAGATACTCGTTACCGACGACGTAACAGCGGAAATGGCCAAGCTCGTGGAAAACGCCTACCGCGACGTCAATATCGCCTTCGCGAACGAACTTTCCGTGATCAGCGAAAAGCTGGACATCAACGTGTGGGAGCTGATCCGGCTGGCAAATCACCACCCCCGGGTCGACATTCTGCAGCCCGGACCCGGTGTCGGCGGGCACTGCATCGCAGTCGATCCCTGGTTCATCGTGGCCGCCGCGCCCGCGGAGTCCCGGCTCATCAGGACGGCACGGACCGTCAACGACGACAAGCCGGGCTGGGTCCTGAACCAGGTCCGTGCAGCATTCGCCCAACTGCCCAGGAATTCCGAGATTGCCGTCCTCGGGCTGGCCTTCAAAGCCAACATTGACGACCTTCGTGAGTCACCGGCCGTTGAAATCGCCCAAGCCATTGCCGAATCGATGCCGGCTGCGCAGATCAACATAGCCGAGCCGCACATCGAGAGTTTGCCCGAGCCCCTTCAGGGCCGGGCAAACGTGCGGCTGGCGTCCCTGGAGGAGGCCGTGAGCCGGTCCTCTCTGGTGGTCGTGCTCGTCGACCATGACGGTGTTCGCGCGCTCCCCGTCGAAGACCTTGCGGGCAAGCTCCTCGTGGACACCAGAGGGGTATTCAGCGCATGATTCTCCGGGTCCTGCAGTCCATGCGCACAGCCTTCAAGAGCCGTGGAGTTCTCACGGTCGGTCTTTTCGGGATCCTCGCGCTACTAAGTGGGTCTCTTTATTTTTCCGTGGGGCATCCGGCGCTGGCCGGACTATCCCTCGGTTTCTTCACCCTCATGGCGGTACTGGCTTTCACCCAATTGGTGAAACTGCGGTGGGTGCAGGAAACCGAAGCCAGGAAAGCCCATTCGCGTTTCCGCGAGCTGCGGGACCTGGTGAGGGGACTTTCGACGCCGGTCCATCCGATCCAGGGACCGGCCCAACAGACCAAGAATTCGGCCGGCTCCGCGGAGAACCGAAAGGCCGGCCCGCCGGCTGCTGCACCGGCCGGCCGGGCCATTGGCCGGCAGGCCGCCGCGGTCGAAGATGACCTTTCCAGGCAGTCCAGAATTCATGGCTATCTCGGAGTGCCTTCCGCGGCGCCATGGGGCGGGCGGATTATCTACACCATCGTGGGCAGGGAACTCCACCGGCACCTCGGCGATGCCCACGCGCTTGAATCCCTGCGGCCGAGCACCATAGCTGCCCAAATCGCGGGCGGGAGCGGAAGCGCGCTGGTCGTGGACGACAACGCCTTCACCTCGGGAGCCTGGTTTGGAGCCGATTCCGCAGCGGGGACGCTGCTTGCGGAGGAGATCCTCGGGGCGCTGGCAGCGTGCCGGTCCGCAGGGACGCCCGTTTACTTCGTGAGAACGCGGCGGGAGTCCGACATCTACACCCCAGCTCTTGAGGCTGCCTCGGATGTCGTGTTTTCGGACCGTTCAACCATGGATGAGTGGACCGAAGACTACACATTCGGCCTGCTCCGTTCGCTGGAAACCTTTGTCAAGATGAAACCGGGGGCACTCATTGGCTCGCACTGACACCACGAGGGCTGCACGCACGATCCTCCTTTACGGAGACGTTGACCTCAACATCATCGACGGATCGGCCGTCTGGCTTGTCTCGATGGCCGAAGCGCTGTCACGGACGGGATCCGAGGTATGCGTGCTGCTCAAGGCCCCGGTCATGACGAGACGGCTGCTTGATCGGATTGCTGTCCTGCCGGGCGTGGAGATCGTGCAGCCCGGCGGCGGCATGGACGATGCGGCGCTGAGCCCTCGAACGGCGGCGCAGGTCATGGCCCGGCTCGACGCCGAGAGATCGTTCGACGTTGTGATCGCCCGCGGAACCCAAGTAGCGGCGCACGTCGCCAACTCCGAAAGCCTTGGCCCCAAATCGTGGCTTTACATCACGGACATCGCACCTCCCGGTTCGCGGCTCCCGGAGGACAACCTCGCGGGCCTCAGGCGGACCATCGGACAGTGCCGACGGTTCTTCGTGCAAACGGAGGCCGCACGTTCCTTCGTTGAGGCGACCATTCCCGAAGCTGCCGGAAAAACACTTGTCCTCACCCCGATGGTGCCCGACGAGTACTTCGAGCTGCGCGGAAGGCCCGGGACCAGCGGAAGGAAAGTGAGCGCCGTCTACTCCGGCAAGTTCGCCAAGAAATGGCGCACCCTGGAGATGTGCTCGCTGCCGGTGTCCGCCCAGGAGCACGGCCTTCCCCTGGCCCTGACCATGATCGGCGACAAATTCCAGCATGATCCCCAAGACCCCTCATGGTCAGTCTCCATGGAGGATGCCGTCAGCTCTCCCGGCATTGACTGGTTGGGTGGGATGTCCCGCGATGAGGCCGCCACGGAGGTCAGCAGGCACGACGTCGGCTTGAGCTGGCGTGATGCAAGCATGGACTCCAGCCTGGAGATCTCGACGAAGGTGCTCGAATACGCCGCGCTCGGCATACCGCCGGTGGTGAGCCGAAACGCGCAGCATCTCGAACTATTCGGCCCCGACTACCCGCTCTACGTCGACGACGACTCCGCAGACGGCGTCGTCCGCCTCCTGGTGGGCGCGAAGGACAGCCTCGGGGCGTTGAGGGAGGAAGTCAGCAGCCGTGTCCGCCACTATTCGATTTCAGCATCAGCAGCGCGGCTCAAAGCCTATTTCGAGCGTTCCGAGGGCGACTACGTCCGCAGCCCGCGGGCCAGGCAAAAAACGAGGGTGTTGATTGCCGGCCATGACCTCAAGTTTGCGGGGGAGTTGGTTGCCGTCCTCGAAATGCGAGACGACGTTGACCTTGCCTTCGACCATTGGGCGTCGCTGCATCACCACGATGTCAAGGAGTCGGAGCGGCTCCGGGACTGGGCCGACGTCATCATCTGTGAATGGTGCGGACCCAACGCCGTCTGGTACTCGAACAACAAGCGGCGCAGGCAGAAACTTATTGTGCGCCTTCACATGTTTGAGCTCAAAGGGCCCTGGATGGAGAAGGTGGCCGCCGAAAACATTGATTCGCTGATCTGTGTCTCACAGCTCTACGCAGACCGCACCCTGGCGAGTACTGCCTGGGACAACACAGCGTTCCGGGTGATCCCGAACGCCGTTGACCTCGTGGATCTCTGCAGGCCCAAAGCACCTGATCATCGGTTCCGGCTGGGTCTGGTGGGCATTGTCCCGATGCGCAAGCGATTGGACCGGGCCGTGGACTTGCTGGAGCAATTACTGGAAGAGGACCCCAGGTACACGCTCCACGTGCGGGGACGAATGCCCTGGGAATATCCCTACGAGTGGAAAAAACCGTTCCAGCGGGAGGCATACCTGGAAATCTTCGACCGGATTGGAAAATCCCCGGCCCTGCGGGATGCCGTGGTCTTCGAACCGTTTGGCGCAGACATGGCGAGCTGGATGCGCAAGATTGGCTATATCCTTTCGCCCAGCTCCGATGAAAGTTTCCACCTCGCCCCCGCTGAGGGGATGGCATCCGGTTCGATCCCGCTGTTCTGGCAGAGACCGGGGGTGGATGAAATTTTCAGCAACCGCTGGACCCGCGAGTCCACGTCCCAAGTCCGGGCATTTGTCTCCGCCTTGAACAGCTCCCCGGAAGCGTTTGAGGAAGAATCTTTGGCCGCCGCCGAGTATGTCCGGCGCTTCGACATGCGGCCCACCGGCGAGCAGTGGCTGGAGGAGATTTTCAGCTGAGGAGATCACCAGTTCAGGGGCCGGCGGCGAGGCTCCGGCGCAGGACCGCTGTAGCGTAGGGCTGTGCTTGAATCTCCTGGGCCGGAAGCCGCTGCCTCTGAACCCCCCGCCCCTGAAACCGCCGCCTCTGAAATCCCTCTGCGGGAAGCCGTGCCGGCCGATGCCGCCCTGACCGTCGCCGGGCTCTCGGAGGCTCAGCTTCTGGCGCGCATCTTCCCGCGGCTTACGGTCCAGGAGCCCGGCAGCGGTCCGGAGGCGGCGACGTCCCTGCTCCTGGGCCCGGGCGACGACGCCGCGATCGTCGCGGCGCCGGACGGGCGGACCGTGCTCAGCATCGACACCCAGGTGGCGGACCAGGACTTCCGGCTCGAATGGAACAACGGCTACCGGACCAGCGGGTTCGACGTCGGATGGAAGGCCGCCGCCCAAAACCTCAGCGACATCAACGCCATGGGCGCCCGGTCAACGTCCCTGGTGGTGAGCCTGACCATGCCGCCGGAGACCCTGGTGTCCTGGGTGGAGGACTTCGCGGACGGCCTCATCGCCGGCATCCGGGAACTGGGCGCAACGGGCTGCACGGTGGCCGGCGGCGACCTCGGCCGTGGCCGCGAACTCTCGGTCAGCGTCGCGATCGTGGGCACCCTGGACGGCAAGGAGCCCGTTCTGCGTTCCGGCGCACGGCCGGGGGACACGGTGGCGCTCGCCGGGACAGTGGGCCGCGCCGCCGCCGGACTGGCACTGCTGGAATCGGACGTCCGCGTGGGCGACCTCACTGCCGGGCAGCGTGCCCTTCTGGACTCCCAGTGCAGGCCGGCCCCGCCGCTCGCGGCCGGCCCCGCGGCCCTCGGGGCAGGCGCCTCGGCCATGATGGACATTTCGGATGGACTCGTCCGGGACGGCAACCGTATGGCCGCAGCCAGCCATGCCATCCTCAACCTGGACCCTGCGGCCCTGAAGGCACTCGCCGTTCCGCTGCTGCCGGCGTCGGAGCTGCTGGGAACCGACCCGATGTCCTGGGTGCTCGGCGGCGGCGAGGACCACGGACTGCTGGCCGCGTTTCCCCCAGACGTTCAGCTCCCTCCCGGTTTCACTGCGATAGGCTCGGTAGAGGCCCCTGCACCAATGCAAAGCACGGGCGTGAAGATCGCGGGCAGGCCCGCTGACGCTGTGGGATGGGATCACTTTGCAGACTAAGATTGCCGCCAACGCGCATGCGATGAAGCGGTGGTTGGGCAAGGCGGAAACCACGCTCGGCAACCACAGCGACCGCCTGAACGCCATCAATATCTTTCCCGTCGCCGACGGCGACACCGGCACCAACCTCTACCTGACGGTTCGCGCCGCCGCCCACGCCCTCCACGACACCGTGACCGACACTGCCGCCATGCCGCGGATCAGCGCCGACACGACGGTGCAGGCGGCGGGCCCCGCGCAGCCGGCACACAACGACGTCGGCTCCGTCCTGTCCCGGGCCGGCCAGGCCGCCATGGAACAGGCCCGCGGCAACTCCGGAACGCTGTTCGCCGTCTTCCTGTGCGCCGCCGCCGAACCGCTGGCCGGGCACGCCCGGATCAGCTCGCCGCTGCTGGCCGCGGCGCTGAACCGCGCCCAGATCCGGGCCTGGTCCGCGTTGAGCGATCCGGTGCCCGGCACCATGCTCTCCGTCATGGAGGCCGCCGCCCGGGCCGCGGCCGCCGTCGACTCCGCGCACGACGGCGATGACAGCAACCAGACCCTCGGCCTGGCCCTGGATGCCGCCGTCGCCGCAGCCCTGGAGGCCGTGGTGCACACTGAGGACCAGCTCGATGCCCTGCACGCGGCGCACGTGGTGGACGCGGGCGGCGTGGGCATGCTCCTGATCCTCGACTGCCTCCGCTCTGCCGTGCTGGGCGAAGAGCTCCAGAGCGAGCTGCTGGACGGCCTGCACGGCTACGACGTCCAGGATCCGCACATCCATGCCGACATGCCCCGCGACGACGGCGTGGAAGTCATGTGCACGATTTCGCTCTCGCCGCTGGACGCTGCCATGATGCGGCAGCGTCTGGACGAAATGGGCGACTCGGTGATCATGAGCCAGGTCGGCGGAGCCGCGGATGCCGCCGGGCTCTACCGCTGGCGCGTCCATGTCCATGTCCTGGACGTCGAAACGGCCGTCGCGCTGATCCGTTCCCTCGGCGAGCCCGCGGACCTCTCCGTCAGCGAGCTGGCCGTGCCGCGTGACCCCGACGCCGGCTTCGCCACTGAAACCTCGACCCCCGACGGACATGACCGCTGAACTTGACCTGGGCCTGGAACGCCGGATCGGCAAGCGCTCCGCGGCTGTCATCGAAAAACACCTCGGCCTGACCACGGTCGGCGGCCTGCTGAACTACTTCCCGCGCCGCTACCTCAGCCGCGGTGAGCTGACCCCCATCAGCGAGGTCCCGCTGGACGAGGACGTGACCCTCATTGCCCGGGTGATCTCCAGCAGCACGCGGCAAATGCGCGCCCGCCGCGGTTCCCTCACCGACGTTGTGATCTCCGAGGACGCCGGGAGCCCCGGAACCGGGACGAACAGATCCGCTTCCGGGCGGGCCGGCGGCGCGCTTCCGGGCACACTGAAGGTCAGCTTTTTCAACGGCTTCCGGGCCAAGACCGAGCTCCAGCCCGGCCGGCGCGCCATGTTCTCCGGCAAGGTGACGCGCTACGGCGGCTCCCTGGGCCTGACCAACCCCGATTTCCTGCTCCTTGACGAGGACTCTGACACGCCGGGCATGGACCCGGAAAAGCTCGCCGCCATGCCGATCCCGGTGTACCCGGCCACGGCGAAACTGACCAGCTGGTCCATCCAGAAAGTCATCTCCACCCTGCTGGACACGGTGGAACTCGAGGCCCTCGGCGACCCGCTGCCGGCGGAGATCGCGGCGCGGGAGAAGTTCCTGCCGGTCGCGGACGCCTACCGGCTCATCCATGCCCCGGAAACCCCGGCGGACTGGCAACGCGCCCGGGACCGGTTCCGCTACCAGGAAGCCCTGGTGCTCCAGTCGGCCCTGGCCCGGCGCCGGGCCCAACTGGCGGCCGAAGAAGCCACGGCCCGCCGCCCGGCCCCGGACGGGCTCCTGCCCGCCTTCGACCGCCAGCTGCCGTTCACGCTGACCGCCGGCCAGGCCGCCGTCGGCAAGACCCTCTCCGAAGAGCTGGCGCAGGACTCGCCGATGAACCGGCTGCTGCAGGGCGAAGTGGGCTCGGGCAAGACCATCGTGGCCTTGCGCGCCATGCTGCAGGTAGTGGACGCCGGGGGACAGGCGGCCCTGCTTGCCCCCACCGAAGTCCTCGCCGCCCAGCACTACGAATCGATCCGGCGCACGCTCGGTCCGCTCGCCCGGGACGGGCTCCTTGGCGGCTTCGGCCCGGACGCCGTCCAAGTCACCCTGCTCACCGGTTCGATGCCCACGGCGGCGCGGAGGCAGGCCATGCTGGACGCCGCCTCGGGGACCGCCGGCATCGTGATTGGCACGCACGCCCTCCTGAGCGAGAATGTGTCCTTCTACGACCTCGGGCTGATCGTGGTAGACGAACAGCACCGCTTCGGCGTGGAACAGCGTGACGCCCTCCGGGCCAAGGCCAGCAAACCGCCGCACCTGCTCGTCATGACGGCCACCCCGATCCCGCGGACCGTGGCCATGACGGTTTTCGGGGACCTGGAGACCTCCGTGCTGGACGAGCTCCCCGCCGGCCGGGCGCCGATCTCCACCCACGTCGTGGGGCTGGCGGAGCACCCCGCCTGGGCGAGCCGGATCTGGTCCCGTTCGCGGGAGGAGATCGACGCCGGCCACCAGGTCTACGTCGTCTGTCCCAAGATCGGCGCTGACGACGACGGCGACTTCTCCCCGGGCGAGGCCGAACCGTCCGACGCGGACCTCGAGGGCGAGAACGGCTCGCGGGAGCTCGCCTCCGTCACCGGCGTCGTGGAACACCTCCGGGACGAACCGGCCCTGGCCGGGGTGCCCGTCGCGCCGCTGCACGGCCGGCAGGACCCCGACCTGAAGTCCGGGACCATGGCCTCGTTCACCGCCAACGAGACCAAACTGCTGGTCTCCACCACGGTGATCGAAGTCGGCGTCGACGTCCACAACGCCACGCTCATGGTGATCCTGGACGCGGACCGCTTCGGCATCTCCCAGCTCCACCAGCTGCGCGGCCGGGTGGGCCGCGGCGGGCTGCCGGGGACCTGCCTGCTCGTCACCACCCTGGAACCGGGCCATCCCAGCCGCCGCCGGCTCGACGCCGTGGCCGCCACGACCGACGGCTTCGAACTGTCCCAGGAGGACCTCAAACTGCGCCGGGAAGGCGACATCCTGGGCGCCTCGCAGTCCGGCGGACGCTCGACGCTGAAGCTGCTGCGCGTGCTCGAACACGAGGACGTGATCTCACGGGCCCGGCAGGACGCCCAGCGGATCGTGGCCGCCGACCCCTCGCTGGGCGGCCAGCCCCGGCTCGCGGCAGCCATCGACGAATACCTGAACCCCGAGAAGGAGGCGTTCCTTGAACGCGGCTAGGACCATACCCCAAGGGCACCGGCGGTGAGCCGGATCATTGCCGGCGCCGCCGGCGGCAGCCCGCTGGCCAGCGTCCCCGGCAACCTGACCCGGCCCACCACGGACCGCGTCAAGGAAGCACTGTTCTCCCGCCTCGACGCCTTCAACGTCATCGCCGGCGCCCGAGTGCTGGACCTTTATGCCGGATCGGGCTCGCTCGGGGTAGAGAGCGGCAGCCGCGGCGCCGACACGGTCGACCTCGTCGAATTCGATGCCAAGGCCAGCGCCGTCTGCCAGCGGAACGCTGACCTGGTCAACACCGTGACGGCCCGCAAGGTGGTCTCCGTGCACCGCTCCAAGGTCGAATCCTTCCTGGAACGGACCCTCGACACGGTGCTTTGGGACCTGGTGTTCCTGGATCCGCCCTACCCCCTGGACGAGCCGGCCCTCGCCGCCGTGCTGGCCAAGCTGGTGCCGCATCTGGACGAGGGAGCCGTGGTGGTCGTGGAGCGCTCATCCAGGGCCCCCGAACCGGCCTGGCCCGAGGGCCTGGAACGTTTTGCCGAGAAGAAGTACGGGGAAACCCGGCTCTGGTTCGCCGAGCCCGGAGTGGAGGCCGCGGACTAGGCGAGGCTGGGCATAATGGGCAGATCAGGATCTTGAACCCGCATCCGGAAAAGGGATGGAGCACCCCGATGAACGCTGAGCAGGCGTCGGGACACGAACGTCCGGGTCTGGTGACGCGTGCGCTGGTCCGCGGTCTGGCGTGGGATGTAGGGCTACCGCTGGCTGCCTACTATGTCCTGCACCTGGCGGGCGCCACGGACTGGGCCGCGCTGCTGGCGGCGGCGGGAGCCGCTGGCTGCCGGCTGTTGTGGACCGCGTTCAAGGGACATTCCCTGAACCCGTTTGCGATGCTGATGGTCATCGTCTTCGGACTCGGCCTGGGCCTGTCTTTCCTCACCGGTGACCCGCGGTTTCTGCTGCTCAAGGACTCGGCCATCACCGGCGGCCTTGGTGTTTCGTTCCTGGTTTTGGCCGCTCTGGGACATCCCCTGACTTTGGACGCGGCCAAGACCTGGAGTCCGGAGCGCGCCGGGGAAATGGACCGGGAATTCCATAGCAGCGCGGCCGTGCACCGCTGGCACCTGAAGATTTCAGCCATATGGGGTGCGGGACTGATTGCCGAAGCCAGCGCGCGGGCCGTCCTGGTCTATCTGCTGCCTATTGACGTCATGGTGGGGGTTTCAGCCGCCCTGGCGGTAACCGTTTTCGCCGCTCTCATTACCTGGACCGTCTGGGACCGGAAACGACGGCGAGCAGCGTGGTCTTCCTCGGGCAACGGCTAGGTGGGCCGGGGACTAGGTGGACAGCGCGTCCAGCTCGACGCCGGCGAGGACCTTCGCCGGGTGCGGACCGCGTGCGGTGAGCGCCGCCGTCCACGACTCGGGCCATGGGCCCTGCGTCCCGGCCAGGATGATGTTGCCGGGATACCGGCCGGTGAACATCCCGGACTCCGCGAAGGCCGCGACGTCGGCCATGGCCCGGCGCATGGCCGCGACCTGGCTGCGGACCAGGGTCAGCCCCGGTTCGTCGCCCACGTTGACAATGAGCACGCCATGCGGCGTCAGCCTTGCCGCCGCCTCCTGATAGAACCCGGTGCACGCGATGTGTTCCGGCGCCTCCGGGCCCGAGAAGATGTCCAGGATCACGACGTCGAACAGCAGTTCCGCCGGAAGTTCCGCGAGGGCGTCGCGGGCATCGCCGATTACCGTGCTCAGCCGCGTTCCCTCGGGCAGGGGCAGCTGCGCCAGCACGAAGTCCAGCAGTTCCCGCTCCAGCTCCACCGCGTACTGGACCGAACCGGGCCGGGTGGCCTGGATGTAGCGGGCGAGCGTCAGGGCCCCTGCGCCCAAGTGGAGCGCGGTGATCGGCTCGCCCCACGGAGCGGCGAGGTCCACCACGTGGCCGATCCGGCGCAGGTATTCGTAAAAGATATCCGCGGGATCGGCCAGGTTCACATGGGACTGCTCCGCGCCGCCGATGCTCAGCACGAAGCCGCCATCGGTGAAAGGATCCGGTTCGATCGCGGCGTGCTGTCCGGTGGTCCGCAGGAAACGCGAGCCCAGCTGATCCGCCATCCTCAGAGCCTGTCGCGCAGGGTCGCCAGCCGCTCGGCGGCCTCCTCCAGCACATGCATCTTTTTGCAGAACGCGAAGCGCAGCAGGCTGCGGGTGCGCTCGGCGCCTTCGGCATGGCAAAAGACCGGCACCGGGATGGCGGCCACGCCCACCAGTTCGGGAAGCCGCCGTGCCAGTTCCACGGAATCGGTGATTCCCAGCGGGGAGGTGTCCACGTTCACGAAGTACGTCCCCTGCGGTGTGAGGACGTCCAGGCCGGCGGCGCGGAGTCCCTCGCTGAGGATGTCGCGCTTGTACCGGAGGGTGTCGGCGATGCCGGCGTAGAACTCGTCGGGAAGGCCCAGCCCGACGGCGATCGCGGCCTGGAACGGCGTGCCGGAGCTGTAGCTCAGGAACTGCTTGACGGTCCGTGCCGCGGCCACGAGGTGCTCCGGGCCGGAGAGCCAGCCGATCTTCCACCCGGTGAAGGAGAAGGTCTTGCCGGCGGAGGAAATGGTCAGGGTACGTTCGGCCGCGCCGGGCAGGCTGGCCAGCGGGAGGTGCTGCACGCCGAACGTCAGGTGCTCGTAGACCTCGTCCGTGACGATCACGGCGTCATGCCGGGCGGCCAGGTCGACGATGCGCTGAAGCACTTCGCGCGGGAACACCGCACCCGTGGGGTTGTGCGGGTTGTTGAGCAGCACCACCTTGGTGCGCGGGCTGAAGGCCGCCGCCAGCGCGTGGAGGTCGGGCATGAAATCCGGGGCGAGGAGCGGGGCCGTGACGTGCGTGGCGCCGGACAGGCCGATGATGGCGCCGTAGGAGTCGTAGAACGGCTCGAACGTGAGCACCTCGTCCCCGGGACCGACCAGAGCGAGCAGCGAGGCGGCGATGGCCTCGGTGGCGCCGGTGGTCACGATGACCTCCGTCTCGGGATCGGGAGCCAGCCCGTAGAACCGCCGCTGGTGGAGTGAGATGGCCTCCCGCAGCGGCAGGATGCCTTTGCCGGGCGCATACTGGTTCGCCCCGGCGGCGATGGCGGCCTCGGCGGCCTCCTTGATCTCCACGGGGCCGTCCTCGTCCGGGAAGCCCTGGCCGAGGTTGATGGCGCCCGTGCTGAGGGCCAGGGTGGTCATCTCCTCGAAAATCGTGACGCCCAGGGAACCGTCCCGGGAGAGCAGATTGGCACCCGTCGCGGCGCGCTGCCACGGGAGCTGGGCAGGGGACTGCGTTGCTGACATTCAGTCATGGTATCCCGGCCGGCGGCGCGAATACGGTAGGTTCGGAGCATGAGACGTGCCGTATGCCCTGGCTCCTTTGACCCCATTCACAACGGACACCTGGAGGTCATCGCACGCGCCGCGGGCCTCTTTGACGAGGTAATCGTGGCCGTCTCCACGAACTACGCCAAAAAGTACCGCTTCAGCCTCGAGGAGCGGATCGACATGGCCAAGGAAACGTTCGCGTCCTTGCGCGGCATCGTGGTCGAACCCGTGGGGGAGGGGCTTCTGGCCGAGTACTGCCGGCAGCGCGGGGTCTCCGCGATCGTCAAGGGCCTGCGCTCCTCATCGGACTTCGACTACGAGCTGCCGATGGCCACGATGAACCGGCAGCTGACCGGCGTCGAGACGGTGTTCCTGCCCGCGGAGGGGCATTACCTGCACCTGTCCTCCACCCTCATCAAAGAGGTCTTCGGCCTCGGCGGGGATATTTCAGACTTTGTGCCCCGGTCCGTACTCAAGCGCCTGGCTCCCGACACGCCGGTCCAGAACCGCCCGCGCAAAGTGTAAGCTTGACCGGTACTCGGCGCCTGACGCCGGTTGCGCGGCCCGCCCGGGGCTGGTTTGCTGCGAGACGCTGCGAACCCGTTTGCCGGTTTGAGTCCGTCCGGCAGTTCAGGCTAAGATAGTACGTCGGTCATATGTTCAACAGGAGTTCTCATTAAACGAGATGCTAGTTCGCCCCTGGCGTTCGACGTCAAGGACCTCGGACGCAGTCCGGGAAGCATGCGGACGCTGAAGGAACATGTACCCGCACCAAGTGATCTTGGTGTGGCGCTCATTGGTGTGCAGGAAGGCTCGGATGTTGAGCTGGACCTGCGGCTGGAGGCCGTACACGAAGGAATTCTGGTATCAGGAACCGTGCTCGTCGGAGTAACCGGCGAATGCGGCCGATGCCTGGATCCCCTTGCGTATGACCAAGAGGTCAATGTGCAAGAACTTTTCTTCTACGAGGACGCTGTGTTCTCGGACGGAGAAGACGAAGAAGAGCAACGTCGAGTCGAGCACGATCTAATCGATCTTGAGCCGGTGTTGCGGGACGCAGTGGTAACCACGCTGCCGTTCCAGCCGGTGTGCCGGGAAGACTGCCAGGGCCTTTGCTCCGAATGCGGAGTACGCCTGGAAGACGAGCCGGGGCATCACCACGAGGTCGTAGATCCTCGCTGGGCCGCCCTGGCTGACTTGGCTAAGCCTGACCGGCAAAACTGATTTGTAAGTGTTGGACTAGAGAGAAATGAGTTAGCCGTGGCTGTTCCCAAGCGGAAAATGTCTCGCTCGAATACCCGCGCCCGCCGCTCCCAGTGGAAGGCTACTGCCCCCCACCTGGTGAAGACCGTAGAGAACGGCCAGGTTGTTTACAGCCTGCCGCACCAGGCAAAGGTCGTTACCGACTCTGCTGGCACTGCGCTGTTCCTTGAGTACAAGGGCCGCAAGGTCGCGGACGTCTAATCCGCCAACAGGCTGAAAAGATGTCTTCAACTGAAGAGCTTCTGAAGCGTCTCGGTGTCAGTATTGACGCCGGGACGCTTCGTCTTGCTCTGACACACCGTTCCTACGCCTACGAAAACGGCGGCATTCCCACCAACGAACGGCTCGAGTTCCTCGGCGACTCCATCCTGGGGTTCTCCGTGACTGACGCGCTGTACCGTGACAACCCCACGCTGCCCGAAGGCGACCTGGCCAAGCGCCGTTCCGCCGTCGTCAGCACCCGGGCGCTGGCCGGCATTGGCCGCAGCATCGGACTGGGCGAGTACATCTACCTCGGACAGGGCGAGAAGCTCACCGAAGGCAAGAACAAGGCGTCCATTCTGGCGGACACCATGGAGGCGCTGATCGGCGCCACGTACCTGTCTAACGACATCGAGACGGCCCGGCAGCTGGTCATGCGGCTGATCGGACCGCTCTTGAAGGACGCGGCAGCCCTTGGCGCTGGAACCGACTGGAAAACCAGCATCCAGGAGCTCGCGGCCAGCCGGCAGCTCGGTACCATCAACTACGCGGTGGAGGGCTCCGGACCGGACCACGCCCGGACCTTCGAGGCCGTGCTGCGGATCGGCGGCACGGACTACGGCACCGGCACCGGCAACTCCAAGAAGGAAGCGGAACAGGAAGCCGCCGCCGATGCCTGGCGCCGGTTGACCGCCCCCGCCGCCGACACTCAGTCCGCTGAATCCCGGGCCTCCGACACCCAGAGCGGCAGCTAGGCAGCGGCGTTGCCTGAACTGCCCGAAGTTGAGGTGGTCCGGCGCGGACTCGTGAGCTGGGTGCGGGGCCGGACCATCACCTCGGTCGACGTGCTGGATCCGCGCTCCCTGCGGCGGCACGCCCTGGGACCGGAGGACTTCGCTGGCAACCTGGAAGGCGCGCGGGTCCTGGACGTGGTCCGCCGCGGCAAGTTCCTGTGGATGCCGCTCACGGATGCTTCCGGGGACCCGGCCCCCGGCAGCCCCGCCCCCGCCAGCCCGGCACCCGCCGTCGCGCTGATGGCCCATCTGGGCATGTCGGGGCAGCTGCTGATGCAGGACGCGGCCGTTCCGGACGAAAAGCACCTGAAGGTCCGGCTGGGGCTCAGCGCCGCCGGGGGCATGCCGGAGCAGCTGCGGTTCGTGGACCAGCGCATCTTCGGCGGCTTGTTCCTGACCTCGCTGATCCCCACGGCCGACGGCGGCCCGGGCGGCCTTGCCGAGACGCCGCTGCCGCTGATCGCCGAGGAAGCCTCACACATTGCCAGGGACCCGCTGGACCCGCACTTTTCCTTCGGTGCCTTCTACCGGCGCCTGCGGGCCCGGAAGACCGGGCTCAAGCGGGCGCTGCTGGACCAGGGCCTGGTCTCCGGGATCGGGAACATCTACGCGGACGAGGCGCTCTGGAAGGCCCAGCTGCACTACGCCCGGCCCACGGACACTTTGCGCCGGGCCGAGGCGCTGCGGGTGCTCGACGCAGCCCGCGAGGTCATGACGGATGCCCTGGCCGCCGGCGGCACGAGCTTCGATTCGCTGTACGTCAACGTCAACGGCGCCTCGGGGTATTTCGAGCGCTCCCTGAACGCTTACGGCCGGGAAGGGCTGCCGTGCAGGCGCTGCGCCGCCGCCGGCCGCGTCAGCCTGATGAAACGCGAACAGTTCATGAACCGCTCGTCCTACACCTGTCCCGTCTGCCAGCCGAGGCCCCGCAACGGCCGCTGGTAACGGCCGCTGGTAGCGGACGCCCGGTAGTGTTCGGCCAGCTTCGCCAGGCCCTCGTCCAACGTAACGGCGGGCGTCCAGTCGAGAAGTTCACGGGTCTCCCGCTGGTCGAACCAGTGGGCAGTGGAGAGCTGCTCAGCGAGGAACCGGGTCATCGGCGGCTCCTCGGGGCGGCGGGCCCGGGTCCAGAGCCTCTCCACCACCGATCCTGCCGCCCGCGCGAGCCCGCCCGGCACCGTCCACGTCGGTGCCGGGACGCCGCCCGCGGCGCAGATGCCCGCCAGCAGCTCGCCGACCGGGCGGGGTTCGCCGTTTGTGAGGACCAGTGCCCGGCCGTGGATGTGCTCCACGCGGTGCAGCGCGGCGACGATGGCTGCCGCGGCGTTGTCCACGTACGTGGTGTCGATCAGCGCCGCACCGGCGTCGAGCAGCGGCAGGCGGCCGCGGCTGGCCCGGTCCAGCACCCGTTCCACCAGCTGCGTGTCGCCGGGGCCCCAGACGATGTGCGGTCGCACCGCCGCGACCCGGAATTCCGGCGAGTCCGCGGCCAGCGCCAGCAGTTCGGCCTCGGCCTTGGTGCGGGAGTAGTCGCCGTGCGCGCGGTCCGGGTCCGCCGGCTCGGCGCCCAGCCCGGCGATGGCGCCGCCGGAGTAAGCGACGGACGGGGAGGAGACAAACACCAGGTCCCGCACGCCTGCTTCGCGGGCCGCACGGAGCAGCCGGCGCGTGCCCTCGACATTCACTTCGTCGAACTCCGCGGCGCGGCCGGTGAAGGAGACCTTCGCGGCCAGATGGATGACGCCCTCGGCGCCGGCGACGGCGCGCCGGATGGCGTCCTCGTCCGCGAGGGACCCGGCGAGATCCGCGGCGCCGGCAACTCCCGAGGGGCGGCGCTGGAACGTGGTGACGGCGTGGCCCTGCCGCACCAGCAGCCCGGCCACTGCACCGCCGAGCAGGCCGCTCGCGCCGGTGACCAGGACCCTCACGGCGTTCCCGGCCGGCCGCCGGCCAGCACCGCCGAGGCCCACCGGGACAGGCGGGTCCGGTCGATCTTGGCGTTGTGGCGGATATCGGTGGGCTGGGAGGGGACGGCGAGCACAGCGGAGACGCTGACGCCCGCCCGGCGGGCGGCCTCCCGTACGCGCCCGGCGAGCTGCGGCGCGGCCGGTCCGGCCCGGCGGGCGGGAGGGACAGTCTCGACGACGGCGACGACGGCCTGCGTCCCGGCCGGACCGACCCCGACGACGGCGGCCAGGCCGACGTCGTCCAGGCGTTCGATGGCCTGCTCCGCGCCCACGGGCGTGAGCACGGCACCCGGCGCCGTCACGACGTGCGCGAGGCGTCCTTCCACCCAGAGCCGGCCGGCGGCGTCGAAGTGCCCGACGTCGCCCGTGCGGTGCCATCCGGGCGTGCGGACGCTCTCGCGCTGGGTCAGCCAGAGCCTGTCGTAGGCCTCCTTCACATGCGGGGCACTGACGAGGATCTCGCCGGTCACTCCCGCCTCGGTGACGGGCTCGTTCCCCGGCGCGGTGCCGTCCGCGGCGAGCGGGACGACAGCCGCGCGGGCCCCGTGCACCGGCCGGCCAACGCATACGCCGTTGCCGGCCCCGGCCACGGCTCCGGCGGCGGCGTCGGCCTCCGCGGCGCGGATCTCTTCGAGGCTGATGTCGGTCACGGGCAGCGCCTCGGTCATCCCGTACGGCGTGTGCAGCGAGGCCCGGGGCAACAGCCGCTGCACCTCCGCGAGGAGGGATTCGGGGACGGGGGCGCCAGCGGAGAGCAGCAGCTCCACCCGCCCCAAGGCCTCGTGCCCGGACGGGTCCATGCCGCCCTGCGTCGCGAGGACGTTGCGCAGCGCCGCGGGGGAGGCGAAAATCACCGTCGCGTCGATGGCCGCGGCGGCGTCCGCCAGCGCCGTGGCGGTGAGGGTGCGGGGCACGGTGACGTCCATGGCGGGCGTCACCGAGACTGCCCCGAGCGCCGGGCCCAGCAGGGCGAACGGCGCGAAGCCCGCCACCAGGCGTGCGCCGGGGCTGATCCCCAGCGTCGCGGACACGGTATCCCGCATCGCGGCCAGCTGCCGGTGCGTGTACAGCACTCCCTTGGCGGGTCCGGTGGAACCGGAGGTGAAGAGCACTGCGGCGTCGGCGTCGGGATCCGGAGCCTGCGACGGCGGTTCAAGGCCCGCTCCGCGGCGGGCGAGGGCAGCGAGGGAGGTTTCGACGCCGAGGAGGCGGCGGCGGGCGGCCGGCAGGTCCCGCACACTGATGCGCCGTCCCGACCAGCCGAGCACCGAGGCGGCCGCCAGCGCCTTGTCGATACCGATGAGAACATCCGGGGTGGCGCCCTTCACTGCGCGGCTCAGGCCGCGGGTGCCCAGGCCGGCGTCGGCCACGACCACCACCGCGCCGAGCCGCAGGCAGGCGTAGAGGACCACGGTCAGGTCCACTCCCGGCGGAACCATCAGGCTCACCCGGCTGCCGTGCCCCACACCGGCTCCCTGCAAACCCGCCGCGAGGGCGGCAACATGCAGTTCCAGCTCCTGCCAGCTGAGCGAGCGGGCGATGTTGCCGTCCGGGGCCATTTCCGCGACGGCGGTGTCCCCGGCGGCGGCTCCGGCCGCCAATTCGGTGAGCGGCGCCCAAAGGGGCGGGACCCCGCGGCCTTGGATCGCAGCACCGTGGACATCAGTGCCGTGGATTTCAGAGCGGTGTTCGAGGGGTTCGTCCCGGCCGAGCTCGGCAAGCCACTGGAAAACGGGACCGGCGATGTCCCGGTCTTCCGCGACGAGGTGGCCGGCACCCTCGAAGCGGTGCACTTTCGCGTGCGGCAGCCGGCCGATGAGGTCCTTGAGGTACCGGTCGGAAAAGATCGGGTCCCGCGGGCCCCAGAGCATCAGGGCCGGAACCGTCAGCCCGCGCAGGCCTTCGGCGAGGCGGTTGAGCGCCGGGAAGCTGGGGTGGGACGCGTCGGCTGGAATGTCGGCGACAAAGTTTCCCACGCCGGCGCGGCGGTCGGCGCCGCGGTAGGGGGCCATGAAGGCGCTGCGGACGTCGGCGGCCAGCGGCGGGTGGGCGAGGGAATGCGTCACCCGTAGGAAGGCGTCCGACGTCGTCGTTCCCCAGCGGTGCACGGCCGGGTGCAGGGCAAGCCGCAGCGCGGGCGGGAGGGACGAGCCGGAGGGCTGGTGGACTGCGGTGTTGGTCAGCACGACTCCGGCGAGCTGCTGCGGGTGTGCCAGGGCCCAGCCGAGACTGATCACGCCGCCCCAGTCATGGCCGACGGTGATTACCGGCCCGTCCAGGCCGAGCGCGGCGGTGAGGTCGGCCAAATCGTTGATCCGGTCTGCCAGGCGCCGGAACGTGCCGGTGCGTTCGGAGAACCCCATATCCAGCTGGTCCACCGCCACCACACGCCACGGTTGTGCGGGGTCGGCTCCGGCGGCCAGCAGGGTCCGCCACAGATAGGACCAGGTCGGGTTGCCGTGCACGCAGAGCAGGGTGCCGGCGGGAGTCAGACCGCGCCGGGAGAGCTGCGCGCCGTTGTCGAGCAGGTGCCAGCGGCGCACGGCTCCAGGCTCATCCGCGGCCGAGGTGGACGCCACAGCGACTTCGCGCGACCATTCAGGGTCGACGCCGGGCCAGCCGGCGGCTACCAAACGATTTCCATCATGGCGGTGTTCAGGCCGGAACCGACGCCCATGCACAGCACACGGTTCCCGGTTTCGAGGGTCTGCGCTTCGGCGGCGAGGGTCATGGGGAGCGAGGCCGGGCCCACATTGCCCCAGTGCGGGAAGGTGATCGGCACCTTGTCCGGGTCCAGGTCAATGGCATCGATGATGGCCTGCGTATAGGCGTTGCTCACCTGGTGCGTGACGTAGCGGTCCATCGCGCCCCAGTTCCACTCCGGCTGGGCCTCGTGCCAGGCGTCGATTACGAGCTGGAGCCCGCCGTCGAGCAGGCCCTTGGTGTCGGTGGTCATGCCGTCGATGCCGCCCACGCACAGTTCGTGGTGCTCGGTGCCGGCCCGCATCACGCCGCCGACTATCCGGTGCGCGCCCGGGTGCTGGTCCACCGGGCCCAGGACGGCCGCGGCGGCTCCGGAGCCCAGGGTGAGGGTGGCGAACTCGCGGTTGAAGTCCTCGCGGGTTGTCTCGGGCCGCTGCAGCCGGGCCAGGGTGGCCTCCTGCGTGGCCTGGGCATCCTCACCGTTGACGATCATCGCGTACTTGATCTGGCCAGAGTCGATCATGTTGGCCGCCAGGGTCATCCCGTTGACGAATCCGAGGCAGGCGTTGGCGAGGTCGAAGTTCATGGCCGACGACGGCAGGTTGAGCCCGTGGTGGATTTTCACCGCGACAGACGGTTCGAGGTTGCGCCGCGTGACGGAGGTGTTGATCAGCAGGCCAACCTCGGACGCCTCGATGCCGGACTCAGCCAGGGCCTTCGCGCCTGCCTCGATGGCGGCGTCGTCGAACGACGTCCCAGGGGCCCACCAGCGCCGGTGCGTGATGCCGGCGACCCGTTCGAGCAGCTTCGGGGGAAACCGCAGCCGCCTGAGCGTCAAAGCCAGCCTGCGGTCGAAATCCGTGGAACTGACGATCGTCGGAGCTTCGACGCTGCTCACCGAAAGCAAGGCGGTGTTGCTGTACCGGAATGTCGCATTCCCTATCAATTCAAGCCCCTGTTCATGTCTGTCCTGCGCTTCTGCGGTTGACTGCCCCTTCAAGCACAAGCTCAAGAGCTTAACTATGCCCGTTGCACGCCACTTTCCGCATATGCCGTCCGCGGCATCAGCAGCGGCTTCGCAGGGTACTGCGCGGAATTGTCACAACTCCGCAGTAGATTGTATGTATCCGGGGCCGTCCCGAACACCAGCGCCCGCGTCGAATCATGCTTTCGTCGAACAGCGCCCCAGCCCGCCGAGCAGGAGACCCGAAACACCTTGCACCTCAAAAGCCTGACCGTCCGGGGATTCAAGTCGTTCGCCTCGGCGACGACGTTTGAATTCGAGCCAGGCGTCACCGCCGTGGTCGGCCCCAACGGCTCAGGCAAATCCAACGTGGTGGACGCGCTGGCCTGGGTCATGGGCGAACAGGGTGCCAAGACCCTTCGGGGCGGCAAGATGGAGGACGTGATCTTCGCGGGCACCTCCGGCCGGCCGCCCCTGGGCCGTGCCCACGTCTCCCTGACGATCGACAACAGCGACGGCGCCCTGCCGATCGAATACAGCGAAGTGACTATCTCGCGCACCCTGTTCCGGACCGGAGGCTCGGAGTACGCCATCAACGGCGCCGGCTGCCGGCTGCTGGACATCCAGGAGTTGCTCTCCGATTCGGGCCTGGGCCGCGAGATGCACGTGATCGTAGGCCAGGGGCAGCTGGACAAAGTCCTGCACGCCACCCCGGAGGACCGGCGGGGTTTCATTGAGGAGGCCGCCGGCATCCTCAAGCACCGCCGCCGCAAGGAAAAGACCGTCCGCAAACTCGAAGCCATGCAGGCTAACCTGTCCCGGCTCAGCGACCTCACCGGCGAAATCCGGCGCCAGCTCACGCCCCTCGGAAAACAAGCGGAAGTGGCCCGGCGCGCCCAGACCGTCCAGTTTGAGGTCCGGGACGCCCGGTCGCGCCTCCTGGCCGACGACCTCGTCCAGCTGCAGTCCGCGCTGGCCCAGGATGTCGCGGATGAGTCGGCGCTCAGGGCGCGCCGCGGGGTCGTCGAGCGCGACCTTGAAGCCGGCCGGCACCGTCAGGCGACCCTCGAACGGCTCGCTGCCGAGGCCACGCCCAAGCTGAACGCCGCGCGGGAGAACTGGTACACGCTCTCCACGGGGCGCGAACGGTTCCGGTCTCTCGGCTCCCTCGCCGAGGAACGCCGCCGCCTGCTCGGCGCGGCGGACGCGGTTCCGGACACCGGCCGGGACCCTGACCAGCTGGAGAAGCAGGCCGTCCGCGTCCGCGACGAGCAAGCCGGGCTGGAACAGCAGATCGTGGACCGGACCCAGGCACTGGACGCCGCGACGGCTGCCAAGCAGGACGCCGAACAGACCGCCGCCGCAGAGGACAAGCGGCTGGCGGCCCTGCTGCGCGCCGCCGCCGACCGGCGCGAGGGCCTGGCGAAGCTGGCGGGCCAGGTGGGCGCGGCGCGTTCCCGGGTGGAGTCCGCCCAGGCCGAGATCGGACGCCTCCGCGACTCCCAGAAGGCCGGCGAGGAGCGCCGCCGCCAGGCGCAGAGCGAGTTCTCAGCGCTGGAGTCGCAGGTGGCAGGCGTCGAGGACGGCGAGGAATCACTCGATGCCGACTATGAGGCCGCCGGCGCAGACCTGGACGCCGTCCTCGCCGAGATCGAAGAGCTGGAGGCAGCCGAGCGGGAGGGCGAGCGGGAACGCGGCGCCCTCGTGGCCCGCCGGGATGCCCTCCAGCTCGGCCTGAATCGGAAGGACGGTTCCGGGCATGTGCTCGGGGCGGCCTCCGGGGCCTTGGCCGCGGGCGTTCTGGGTTCGCTGGCCTCCATGATCACGGTCGAAGCCGGATTCGAGCCCGCCGTCGCGGCGGCGCTCGGCGCCGCCTCTGAAGCCGTCGTAGTCCGCGACCGGGAGACGGCCGCCGCTGCCGTGCAGCTGCTGCGCGACGACGATGCCGGACGCGCCGCACTGCTGCTGGCCGAGGCTCCCGGCGGTTCACCGGCCGGCGCGCCCGCCGACGCCCAGGGCGGTGCCGCTCCGGGCAGGGCAGCGCTTCCCGCTGGCGCGCGCTGGGCCGCGGAGCTGGTTTCCGTGGCGGGGCCGGACGACGCCGGACTGCCGCTGCCGGCCCTGCTGGCCGGCGTCGCCGTCGTCGAGGACCTCAAGTCGGCGGCGCAGCTCATCGCCGCGCGTCCCGGGCTCACCGCCGTGACCCGGGCGGGCGATGTCTTTACCGCGCTGACCGTGACAGGCGGCTCCGCTACGGCGCCCTCGCTGCTGGAAGTCCAGGCCGCCGTCGACGACGCCGCCGCCAAGCTGGCCGCCGTCGCTGCCGGGCTCGAACGCAACCGCTTCGCCCTCGCCGCCGCCCGGGCGCGGCGCGCCGAGGCAGAGGACCGCGCGGAAGCAGCGTTGGCGAAACTCCACGATTCCGACGCAAAGCTCGCCGCCGTCGCCGAACGGCTCGGCCATCTGAACTCGGTGCTGCGCAGCGCCGTCGGCGAAAGTGAACGCCTCGGCGCCTCCCTGGCCCGGGCCGAGGCCAACATCGTCAGCGAACAGGATGCGCTCGAAGCAGTGGCGGCGCGGCTCGCCGCCGCCCAGGAAGCCCCGGCGGAGGAGGAACCTTCCCCGGAGCAGCGCGACGCCCTAGCCCTGGCCGCGTCGCTGGCCCGCACGGCCGAGATGGAGGCCCGGCTCGCCCTGCGCAGCGCCGAGGAACAACTCACGGCCACACGAAACCGGGCGGCCTCACTGGAACGCGCCGCCGCCACCGAGCGCCGCGCCCGTGAGGAAGCCGCGGAACGGGCCCGCCGCCGCGCGCTCCAGGCCCGCCGCGCTGCCGCCGTCGCTACGGCCGTGGAGCAAGTGACCGGGTTCATCGATGTGTCCGTGGAGCTGGCCCGACGGGAGCGGGACCACGCGGAGGAACGCAGGGAAGAGATGGAACGCGAACTTGCAGCGGTACGCAGCGGCAACGACGCCCTGGCCCGCGAACTGGCCGAACTCACCGACTCCGTGCACCGTGATGAGCTCGCCCGCGCGCAGCAGCGGCTGCGGATTGAAGCGCTGGAACTCAAGAGCGTCGAGGACCTCGGGTTGACGGCCGACCAGCTCGTGGCCGATTACGGTCCGGACCAGCCCGTCCCGGTCCCGGCCGGCGCGGGGGAAGACAAGTGGGCCGCCCTGCGCGCTCCGGTGGACGAGGACGGCCACGAGATTGTCGAGGGCAGGCCGTTTGTCCGTGCGGAACAGGAAAAGCGGCTCAAAAAGGCCGAACGTGACCTCGCGGCCCTCGGCAAAGTCAACCCGCTGGCGCTCGAGGAGTTTGCCGCGCTGGAGGAACGCCACCAGTTCCTCAGCACCCAGCTCGAGGACCTGAAATCCAGCCGCAAGGACCTGCTGGACATCATCAAGGAAGTCGACGAGCGCGTGCAGCGGGTCTTCGCCGAAGCCTTTGAGGACACCTCACGGCAATTCGTCCGGGTTTTCGCCCGGCTGTTCCCGGGCGGCGAAGGCCGGCTGGTCCTGACCGACCCCTCGGACATGCTCACCACCGGCATCGAGGTGGAGGCCCGGCCGGCGGGCAAGAAGATCAAGCGGCTCTCGCTGCTCTCCGGCGGCGAACGCTCCCTGACGGCGGTGGCCCTGCTGGTGGCCATCTTCAAGGCACGGCCCTCGCCGTTCTATGTCATGGACGAGGTCGAGGCCGCGCTCGATGACACCAACCTGGGCCGGCTCATCACCATCTTCGAAGAGCTGCGTGAATCCAGCCAGCTGATCGTCATCACCCACCAGAAACGCACCATGGAGGTCGCCGACGCCCTGTACGGCGTGACCATGCGCGGCGACGGCGTCTCCACGGTCATCAGCCAAAGGCTGGGCGCGGAGGTTTGAGTCCGGAGGTTTGAGCGCGGCGGTCTGAGCAGGGCAGGTCCGAGCAGGGCAGGGGCTCTGGCCGAACGAATGCGCTGGCCACAGCCCGTTTTGGGGTTTGTGAGAAGCTAGGGGAGTGAACGACATCCTCCCCATCATCCTGCCCATTCTCGCTGTCCTGGTGGTCCTCGGTGTGCTGATCCCGGTGCTCATGAGGAGCCGCAAGACCACCCGGAAGTATCTCGGCCCGCGTGACGAAAACGACCCCGTGCTGGGCACCGGAACCCTCGTGGAGGACCGCCCGTCAACGGCGGCGGCACCCGAACGCGCGGCGCCGGGCAGCACCGGCCTCGACGACTTGGAGACGGTCGAGGTGCCGGACAACGTCGCCGGCCTGGAAACCGTGCCGGTCGAAACCCCGCTGCCGGTGGCCGGCCGCCTCATCCGGCTGCGCGAGCGGCTGGTCAAGTCCAACAACATCCTGGGCAAGGGCCTCCTGGCCCTGCTCTCGGCCGACAAGATCGATGACGACGTCTGGGACGAGGTCGAGGAGACCCTGCTGCTGGCCGACCTCGGCACCGAACCGACCATGCAGCTTGTGGACGCGCTCCGTGAGCGCGTCAAGGTGATCGGCACGCGATCGCCCGAGCACGTGAAGGCCCTGCTCCGCGAGGAACTCATCAAGCTCGTGGATCCCACCATGGACCGCAGCCTGAACGTTGACCGCCACGCCGATAAGCCCGCCGTCATGATGGTGGTCGGCGTCAACGGTGTTGGCAAGACCACCACCGTAGGCAAGCTGGCCCGCGTGCTCGTCGCCGAGGACAAGGACGTGCTGCTGGGCGCGGCTGACACGTTCCGCGCCGCCGCCGCCGAGCAGCTGGCCACGTGGGGCCAGCGCGTCGGCGTTCCCACCGTGAAGTCGGACCTCGACGGCGCGGACCCCGCATCGGTTGCCTACGAGGCCGTCAAGGCCGGCATCGACCAGGAGGTCGACGTCGTCATGATCGACACCGCGGGACGCCTGCAGAACAAGGTGGGCCTCATGGACGAGCTCGGCAAGGTCAAGCGCGTCGTCGAAAAGCTGGCCGAGGTAGACGAGGTCCTTCTGGTCCTGGACGCCACCACCGGACAGAACGGGCTCAACCAGGCCCGGGTGTTCTCCGAGGTCGTCAACATCACCGGCATCGTCCTGACCAAGCTGGACGGCACGGCGAAGGGCGGCATCGTCGTCGCGATCCAGAAGTCCCTGGGCGTCCCGGTCAAGCTGATCGGGCTGGGTGAAGGCGCCGACGACCTCGCGCCCTTCGACGCTGAAAGCTTCGTGGACGCGCTGCTGAACTAGCGGCCCAGCAACACGCCACCGCTACGCGAACCGCAACAAAAAGTTCCCCGGTCCAGCCAGGACCGGGGAACTTTTTTATTGCCGCTGTTGTGTCCGCGCTGCGCGGCCAGGCGGCTAGTACTTGAAGTTCAGGACCGTCATTGTTCCGGCCGTGAGCTTGAAGTTTTGCGTCCCTGACTTGTAGGCGAAGCCGGGCACCGTGGCGCGCTTGGCGAGGGGCGTCGGCCCGGACTTGGCGCCGTCGATGACGGTCTGGTCCTCGGCCGCGTAGCTGGGCCCGCTGAGCTGCGTCATGGTCCCGGTCACCGGCTTGCCCGGCAGGTTCAGGGTGACGGAAGTCTGCGCGGCCTTTTCGGGATCATTTTCATTGATGATCACCACACTGGTGCTGCCGTCCGCGTTCTGCAGCGCGTAGCTGAACGCCAGGCCGCCGCCGGAGCTGTTCAGTTTCAGGAACTTTCCGGCCTCAAGCTCCGCGACCATGGAGATGCCGAAGAAGTTGGCGCGGCCGGACATCTTGCCGTTTCCGAACGGGTAGGCGCCGGCGCTGCAGATCGCGGACAGGGGCGGCCCGCCCTTGCACGTCAGCAGGGAGCTGTGGAAGCTGACCCGGGTGATGCCCTGCTGGGCGGCGGTGAGGGCGTAGTCTGCCGCCCACAGCGCCGAGGCGTGGGTACGGGAGGTCTCGTTCGAGCCGGGGCACGCCGACACCCCGGTTTCCGGAATCCAGGTCTCCAGGCCCGCGGCACGGCCCACAGCGAGGCCGGCCTTCTGGTAGTCGATGGAACGGTCGTGCATCGCTCGGCTCGCGAGGTTTGCCATCGAGGGCGAGTCCTGGGGGACGTGGCCTTCACAGTCGGAGAGCGGGTAGTGGTGGAACGTCAGGATTTTCTTCTGGGGGATGTCCGCATCGACGAAGGGCCGCCACCACTTCGAGTCAAAGGTGCCCGGTCCGGAGATGGGCACGTTGGGCGCCACCGCATAGATGGCGTTGGCGTAATCCTTCAGTTCCCGGACATATTGGTCCACGCTGTAGCCGTCGGTCTTCACATCGTTGAAGACGAAGCCGTTGGGTTCGTTGCCCACGGTGACGCTGAGCAGCCGGTCTCCGAGGATCTGCGAGGCGTTCTTGACCATATCCGCGGCCCGGGCCGGGTTGTAGTGGCCCAGGTCCACCGTGAGGGTGACCCTGGCATCACCGGCCGTTAGGAGGGTCTTCAGCCGGGTCAGGTCTGCCGGGCCCACGGCCTTGACCGGGTGGGCCTTGTCGCCTTTGTAATCGGCGGGAACGGCCTCGCCGGTGGACGTCCAGAAGAACCGCCGGTCGACGGCGTTGCCGCCGAAACGCAAGACCGGCTGGTCGAGTTCCTTGAGAAGCTTCACCATCGACGCGTTTTCGCTGCTGAGGTCGGGATCGGCCAGGTCCGTGGCCTCCAGGGAGATCCCCATTGTGCCCTTGTTCAGCGCTGTGCCCACGAGGTCGCTGGAGACGTCGACCTTGAGGGGCTCAACTTTTTCCAGCGGCGACCCGGCAGGCGGACCCGGCTGCGCGTAGTAGGTCACACGCGGTCCTACCTCTGCCGGCGTGGATGCCGGAGTGGACGCCGCTGCGGACCCGGAAGGGGCCGGCGGGGCCGGGTTTACGAGACTGAGTGGAATCAGCACTGCCACGGTTGCGACGACGACGGCGGTTCCGGCGCCGGCGACGATCCGTGCACGCTTCCTCCTCTTCGCCGCATTGTTCCCCGCGTTCGCGGCGTTGTCGGGGTCAGGGCTATCGGCTTTCCCGGGGGAAGAGTCGAATCTGGCCATGGGGGATTACCTCCGGAAGTTTGTGGCAAGTGTCCCCAGCTTAGCCAAGGACTCCGGCCGCCGCCGACCGGAGCGTTGCGGGCCGGGCTCTGTGCACGGCGACGGACTGTGGCGGCGGACTGGCTGGTCAGGCCTGTTCCGCCGCGGGCCGGACCAGGGTTTCGCGGGCCAAGAGCCACACAACGGCGGCGGCCAGCAGCATGCCGCCGGTGACACCGAAGGCCCAGCCGTAACCCAGCCGGTCCGCCAACAGGCCAGCCACCACGGGCCCGACGATCGCCCCGCTGTCGGAAGCCATCTGGAAGACGGCGAGGACGCGGCCGCCGGAACGCTCGTTGCCGATCACATCGGCAATGGCGGCCTGTTGCGCCGGCCCCAGCAGACCGGACCCGATTCCGGCGCAGGCGGACGCGGCCAGGAACCAGGGCAGCTGGTGCGTGAGACCGATGGCCGCCGTAGCCGTGCCGGTGACCGCCAGCCCGGAGAGCAGGAGCGGCTTGCGGCCCAGGCTGTCCGCGAGCCGGCCCGAGAACGTCAGCGCCACCGCGTTCCCGCCTGCAAACACGGCCAGCGCCCAGCCGGCAGATTCCGGTCCGGCGCCAAGGGCCACAACGGCGAAGAGCGGCACCGTCGCCATCCGCACACCGAAGGTGGCCCAGCCATTGGCAAAGCTGGAAAACAGGCCGGCGCGGTAGGCGTTGTCGCGCAGGGCGTCCCGCAGCTCCATCGCCGGGGCCGTGGCGCCGGACTGCCGCGAGGCGGTCGGGACGTGGCTGAGCTGGGTTTGCACCACGAGGGCCGCCAGGACCAGGGCCGCCGCGTAGGCAAGGAAGGGTACCCGCAGGCCGAAGTTGGCCAGCAGGCCGCCGACAATCGGCCCGCAGACGTTGCCGATCAGGAAGGCCGAGGCATAGGCCCCGGAGACACGGCCGCGGCTTTCCGGTGGCGCGAGCCGGACCACCAGCGCCATGGAGGCCACGGTGAACATCACCGACCCGGCTCCGCCAAGGCCGCGGAACACCAGCAGCTGCCAGTAATTCTGGGCAAAAGCGCAGGCCGCCGTGGACGCCGCCACAATGAGGAGGCCGGCGACGTACACGGGCCGCTCGCCCAGCTTCACGATCAGGGCGCCGCCTGCGGGGGCGAAGACGAGCCGCATGAAGGCAAAGATGCTCACGATCACAGCCGCCGCCGTCGCGCCGACGTCGAACGTGGTCGCGAACTGGGGGAGGACCGGTGCGACGAGGCCGAAACCGAGGGCGATCAGGAAGGCAGCAACCAGCATCACCTTGATGTCCCGGGGCAGCCGGGGGCGCCCCGGAGTCTCGGAAGGGACCTTGGGGGCGGCCTCGCCGGCGGGGCGGGAGGTGTTGCTCATAGTGCGATCGTCCTTGGGCAGAAGCGGCGCAGGTTCGCAGGCGCCATATGAAGCGGGGATTAAACCGATGAAACATAACCGTAACAAGTGTGAGATGCACCATTTACGTCCGGGAGGTTCTTGTAACACACCGGCAATCCAAATCCTCCGCCAGCGAAACACGGCACCACGAAACTCTTCTGTAGAACGCAAATTATGCGTTGGGACCCGCGGACTACTCCGCACCTAAATAGCAAGAGAGGACGCAGACCATGGAACTCACCGCAGGTCTCGTTTGGCTCCTGGTCGCCGCGGCACTCGTGCTGTTCATGACCCCGGGCCTGGCATTCTTCTACGGCGGCATGACTCGGGCCAAGTCGGCCCTGAACATGATGATGATGAGCTTTGTCGCCATTGGAACCGTTGGCATCGTCTGGGTCCTGTGGGGCGCCTCAATGGCCACGAGCAACGACGACAACTTCTTCCAGATCTTCGCCAACCCGTTCAGCCACTTCGGCCTCCACGGGTTCACCGAACCGGCCGATCTGCTCAAGGTGGGCTACGCCGCCACCTTCGCCATCATCACGGTGGCCCTGATCTCCGGTGCCGTCGCCGACCGCGCCAAGTTCTCCGCCTGGGTGGTCTTCACCCCGATCTGGGCAACGCTCGTCTACGCGCCGATGGCCTTCATGGTCTGGGGCGGCGGCCTCTTCTCCGCTGACGGCTGGTTCGGCCAGACCTTCGCGCCGGTCATCGACTTCGCCGGCGGCACCGTGGTCCACATCAACGCCGGCGTCGCGGGCCTGATCCTGGTCCTGATCATCGGCAACCGCAAGGGCTTCGGCAAGGACCCGAACCACCGCCCGCACAACATTCCGTTTGTCATGCTCGGCGCCGCGATCCTGTGGTTCGGCTGGTTCGGCTTCAACGCCGGTGCCGCCGCCACCGTTGAGCAGGCCGGCCTGATCTGGATCAACACCCTGGCCGCTCCGGCCGCCGCGATGCTCGGCTGGCTCGCCGTCGAACGCTTCCGCGACGGCCACCCGACGTCCCTCGGCGCCGCCTCCGGCGTCGTCGCCGGCCTCGTCGCCATCACGCCGGCCTGCGCCAACGTCTCCCCGCTCGGTGCGATCGCCCTCGGCGTCGTCGCCGGCGTTGCCTCCGCCCTCGCCGTCGGCCTGAAGTTCAAGTTCGGCTACGACGACTCGCTCGACGTCGTCGGCGTCCACCTCGTCGCCGGTGTTATCGGCACCGTGGCGATCGGCTTCCTGGCCACCCCGACCCAGGGCGCTGCGGGCCTGTTCTATGGCGGCGGCACCACCCAGCTCGTCGCCCAGGTCCTCGCGGCGGCCATTGCCATCGTATTCACCGCCGTGATGACGTTCATCATTGCCTTCCCGATCCACAAGCTCATGGGCTTCCGGGTCTCCCAGGAACAGGAAGTCGTCGGCGTGGACCTGAGCCTGCACGCAGAGACCGCCTACGAATTCGGCGTCGGCGGCCACGGCGGCAGCTTCCAGCCGCTGCACGAACTCATCACCGGCAAGCCGCAGTCCGACGAGGCAGCCCCGGTGGATGCCTCCAACGGCAAGCAGAACTCAACAGGTAAGGAAAGTGTGGGGGCATGAAACTGATCACGGCAATCGTCCGTCCGGAAAAGCTTGAGGCCATTCGCGAGGGCCTGGAAGCCTACGGTGTACAGGGCCTCACGGTCAGCGCTGCCAGCGGCTACGGCCGGCAGCGCGGGTACACCGAGGTGTACCGCGGGGCTGAATACAACGTGGACCTCCTGCCCAAGATCCGGGTCGAGGTGCTGGCCACCGACGAACAGGCAGACGACATCCTCGATGTCATCATCGCCAGTTCCAACACCGGCCGGGCCGGCGACGGCAAGGTCTGGACGATGGATGTGTTCGAGGCTGTCAGGGTCCGCACCGGAGAGCGAGGCGCGGCGGCGATTTAGCTGCCAGCGTCCCGCGGAACGCGCGGCTGGTGCTACGCGGCGCTGACACAGCGGGCCGGATTCCTGAAAGGGCATCCGGCCCGCTTTGTCGTGTCTGCTGCCCGGCTCCGGCTGCGCGTTACGTGGGCCAGCCCTCCGGGCCGGGGCTTCCGGCAGGATATTCCTCCAGCGGGACATGCCCGGCGGCCCAGGACTTCAGCACCGGCGCCAGGATCCGCCAGCAGTCCTCGGCGGTGTCGGCCCGCACCGAAAGCAGCGGATCGCCGGCCAGGACGCCCTCCAGCACTTCACCGTACGGCAGGAGGTCGGAGGCGCTCAGCTCGGCCGTCAGCGTGGCCCGGTCCAGGCTCAGGACATCGCCCGGGCCGTTCACATCGACGTCGAACTGCAGCGTGTCAGGGCCAAAACCGATCCGCAGCTTGTTGGGGGCATCCACGCCGGTGAATCCCTTCGGCAGGTGCGGCACCGGCCGGAAAGTCACCACAGCCTCCTTGCGCTTGTCGGCCAGCGCCTTGCCGGAGCGCAGGATGAACGGCACGCCCTGCCAGCGCCAGTTGTCGATCGATACCTCCACTTCGGCCAGCGTCTCGGTGCCCCGGGACGCGTCCACGCCGTCCTCCTTGACGTAGTCCGGGACTTTCCGGCCGTTGATGGAACCTGCCGTGTAGCGGGCCCGGCGGGTGCTCCCGCGGAACGGGGCCTTGATGCTGCTGGCGCGGAGCAGCGTGGCCACGGCATCGCGGAGGTCGCGTTCGTCCACGGACGCCGGCGGCTCCATCGCCATGAGGGCCATGATCTCCAGCAGGTGGCTCTGAATCATGTCCCGCAGGGCGCCGGCACCGTCGTAGTAACGGGCACGGCCCTCCAAGGCGAGGTCCTCGTCAAAGGTGATCTCGATCTTTTCAACGTATTGCCTGTTCCACACCGGCTCCAGGAACGTGTTCGCGAAACGCAGGCCCAGGATGTTCAGGACGGTGGCCTTGCCCAGGAAATGGTCCACGCGGTGGATGTGGTCTTCCGGGACCAGCGCGGCCAGCGTCGCGTTCAGGTGGCGCGCGGACTGCTCGTCGGAGCCGAACGGTTTCTCCATCACCAGCCGGGTGCCGGCGGGCACCTCTTCCGGGGTCAGCGCCTCGCAGGCCAGCTGGCTGACCCGCGGCGGGAGCGCAAAGTAGACGGCCACGGGCCCCTCGAGTTCCGCCAGCAGCCCGGCGAGCTGGCCCTTGGCCGTGACGTCGAGCTGGTGGTAACTGCTGTCCTGCCGGATCCGCTTCAGCTCCCGCTTGCCGTGGGCGTCGGCCCGGGAGTTTTCGTCCGCGAAGGACTCCTCGATGCGTTCCTGCCACTGTTCGGCCGTCCACGGATCCGATCCCGCCCCGGCCAGCGCCAGCCCGTCGGCACGGCCGCGGGCCACCAGCCGGGCCAGCCCGGGCAGCAGGAGCCGGCCGGTGAGATCGCCCGAGGCACCCAGGATGAGCAGGGTTTTTACAGTTGTTTGGCTGGTCATCTAAGCCAGCATGCCATCTTGGAGGCGCATCTTGGTACCCTAGATAGTCGAGTCCCGTTGTCGAGGCGGTTCGTTCAGGCGAAAACCAGCCGCGACGCTGGCGTGCCGGACCGGCCGCCACCTGTAGATCCACTGAAAGAAGTGCACGGCGCGTGTTCAATTCACTCTCTGACCGGTTGACAGCAACCTTCAAGAATCTGCGTGGCAAGGGCCGCCTCACCGAGGCGGACGTTGACGCCACGGTCCGCGAGATCCGGCGTGCCCTCCTGAACGCCGACGTCGCCGTTCCTGTTGTCCGGGAGTTCACCGGCCGCGTCCGCGAACGCGCCCTCGGCGCCGAGGTGTCCGGCGCACTGAACCCGAGCCAGCAGATCGTGAAGATCGTCAACGAGGAGCTCGTCGAGATCCTCGGCGGCGAGACCCGCCGGATCCGGCTCGCCAAGACCGGACCCACCATCATCATGCTGGCCGGTCTCCAGGGTGCCGGTAAGACCACCCTGGCCGGCAAGCTGTCCAAGTGGCTCAAGGCCCAGGGCCACAGCCCCATGCTGGTGGCCTGCGACCTCCAGCGCCCCAACGCCGTCACCCAGCTGCAGGTGGTCGGCCAGCGCGCCGGCGTCCCCGTGTTCGCACCGCACCCGGGCGCCACGTCCACCGAACTTGACCACCCCGCCGGCGACCCGGTCGCCGTCGCCCGTGCCGGCGTCGAGGAAGCCAAGCGCACCCTCCACGACGTCGTGATCGTGGACACCGCCGGCCGCCTCGGCGTCGACGCGGACATGATGGAGCAGGCGCGCCAGATCCGCCGCGCGATCGTCCCGAACGAAGTCCTGTTCGTGATCGACTCCATGATCGGCCAGGACGCCGTCAACACGGCCCTGGCTTTCGACGAGGGCGTCAACTTCACGGGCATCGTACTCTCCAAGCTCGACGGCGACGCCCGCGGCGGTGCCGCGCTCTCTGTCGCCTCGGTGACCGGCAAGCCGGTCATGTTCGCGTCCACCGGCGAAGGCGTGGACGACTTCGAGCTCTTCCACCCGGACCGCATGGCCTCGCGCATCCTCGACATGGGTGACGTCCTCACCCTGATTGAGCAGGCGGAGAAGTCCTGGGACAAGGACGAAGCCGCCCGGATGGCCAAGAAGTTCGCCGACCAGGAAGACTTCACCCTGGACGACTTCCTCGCCCAGATGCAGCAGATCCGCAACATGGGCTCCATGAAGAAAATGCTCATGATGATGCCCGGTGCGCAGAACATCCGGCAGCAGCTGGAGCAGTTCGACGAGCGCGAGATCGACCGCGTCGAAGCCATCGTCCGGTCCATGACCCCGCATGAGCGCGTGGCTCCCAAGATCATCAACGGCTCGCGCCGGGCCCGCATTGCCCGCGGTTCCGGTGTGCACGTCTCCGAGGTTAACGGGCTGCTGGAGCGTTTTGCCCAGGCCCAGAAGATGATGAAGAAGATGGCCGCCGGCGGCGGCATGCCCGGTATGCCGGGAATGCCGGGCATGAACGGCGGCGGTGCCCGCAAGGGCGGCAAGTCCGCGCCGAAGAAGAAGGCCCGTTCCGGCAACCCCGCCAAGGCGGCGCAGGAACTGCGCGACGCCGAGGCCCGGCGCGCGGCCGGCGCCAAGGCCCTGCCCACCGGAGCGTCGTTCGGCCAGCAGGGGGGCGACTTCGATCCGTCCCAGCTGAATCTGCCCAAGGGCTTCGATAAGTTCCTCGGCGGCAGCAAGTAGCTACCACTGGCCGGTGCCGCCGGGGCTGTGTCGCCGGCGGCTCCGGCGCTCCGGTGCCATAGGGTTAGACCATGTTCAAGCAGCGCGTAGTCTTCGTCCACGGGGACGGCAGCTTCGGCGCCGCCGCGTGGCCGAAACAGCACGGTATGGCGCTGGACTACGACGCGCTGTTCCTGCGGCGGCACGGGTTTGACCCGGTGGCCGAACCGCTCGAATCCAGCTTTTCCGCCGACGCCGCGATTGTGCTCGGATCGCTGGCCGATGACGGCCGCGGCGAGGCCGGCGGCCATGTGGTGGCCCATTCCCAGGGTGCCATCTCCGCCATGATGGCCGCGGTGGAGCGGCCGGACCTCGTCCAGTCCCTGACCCTGGTGGAACCGGCCTGCCTGTCCCTGACCGCGGAGCTGCCGGCCACCGCCGCGCACCGGGCACTGATGCAGCCGCTCTACGACGTCCGGCACAGCCTCAGCGATGACGACTTCCAGCGGGAGTTCATCCGCCGGGCCTTCGCCGCCGACGCCCCGGGGGCCACGACGCCGGAAGCCCTCCGGTCGGCGCGCCGGCTCCGGCTGCAGGCGCCGCCTTGGGAGGCCCCCTTGCAGATCGTGCCGGGCGTGCCGACGCTGGTGCTCACCGGCGGCTGGGAACCGCTGTACGAGGAAATCGCCGGCTACCTCCGCGAGACCGGGGCGCTGCACCGCACCGCCCCGGGTGGGCACCGGCCCCAGGACTCAACCGAAGGGGACCGGGCCATCCGGTCATTCATCGCCGAGGTCAGCCGGCACCGCCACGCGCGGGCGTCTTAAGGGCCGCTGGCGTCTTAGGGGCCGCCCAGTTGGCCGCGGCGGCGGGCCGGCCGGCCGGGGCGGCGGGCCGGCCGGCCGGGGCGGCGGGCCGCCGTGGGCCGCTATGCCGGGCCGCCTACGGTTGGCTGCGGAAGGTAGACCTTTCCGCCCGAAGCCAGGAACTCGTTGCTCTTGGCCTGCATTCCGGCCGCCACCGCCGCGAGGGCCGCCTGTGAGTCGGCGGAACCGTATTCCTTCCGGATGTCCTGACTGATCCGCATGGAGCAAAACTTCGGTCCGCACATCGAGCAGAAGTGCGCGGTCTTGGCCGGCTCCGCGGGCAGCGTTTCGTCGTGGAACGCCGCGGCAGTGACCGGGTCCAGGGACAACGCGAACTGGTCCCGCCAGCGGAACTCAAACCTTGCCTTGGACAGGGCGTCGTCGCGTTCGTGCGCGCCCGGATGGCCCTTGGCCAGGTCGGCGGCGTGGGCGGCGATTTTGTAGGTGATCACGCCGGTCTTCACATCGTCCTTGTTCGGCAGCCCCAAGTGTTCCTTGGGCGTGACGTAGCACAGCATGGCGGTGCCGTAACGGGCGATCTCCGTCGCCCCGATGGCCGAGGTGATGTGGTCATAGCCCGGCGCGACGTCGGTGACCAGCGGCCCCAGCGTGTAGAAGGGCGCGCCCTTGCAGAGTTCCTGTTGGCGCTCGACGTTCTCCCGGACGAGGTGGAAGGGCACGTGTCCCGGACCCTCCACCATCACCTGAACATCGAACTCCCAGGCTCGCTGCGTGAGCTCGGCCAGGGTATCGAGTTCGGCGAACTGCGCGGCGTCGTTGGCGTCCGCCGTCGACCCCGGCCGCAGCCCGTCGCCGAGGGAAAATGCGACGTCGTAGCGGGCGAAAATTTCACAGAGCTCGTCGAAGTGGGTGTACAGGAAGTTCTCCTGATGGTGCGCCAGGCACCATCCGGCCATGATGGAACCGCCGCGGGACACGATGCCGGTGACCCGGTTGGCCGTCAGGGGAACGTAGCGCAGCAGCACCCCGGCGTGGATGGTCATGTAGTCCACGCCCTGCTCGCATTGTTCGATCACGGTGTCCCGGAAGATCTCCCAGGTCAGGGCGTTCGCTTCGCCGTTGACCTTCTCCAGCGCCTGGTAGATCGGGACCGTGCCGATGGGGACGGGGGAGTTGCGGATGATCCACTCGCGGGTCGTGTGGATGTCGTCCCCGGTCGAGAGATCCATCACCGTGTCCGCACCCCATTGGGTGGCCCACTGAAGTTTGTCGACCTCCTCGGCGACGGAGCTGGTCACCGCGGAGTTGCCGATATTGGCGTTGATCTTTACCAGGAAGGCCTTGCCAATGATCATCGGTTCGGACTCGGGGTGGTTGACGTTGTTGGGAATGATTGCCCGGCCGGCTGCCACCTCGCTGCGGACGAGTTCGACGTCGCAGTTCTCGCGCAGCGCCACGAACCGCATCTCCTGGGTGATGACCCCGTCCCGCGCATAGCGCATCTGGGTCACGGTGCGGCCCCCGACGGCGCGGCGCGGGACCGGGCGCCCGCCCCGCCATTCGGCCGACGCCGCACCTCGGCGCACCGCCGACTTGCCGTCGTCGAGCAGGTCCCTGGCCCGGCCATCGTACGGCTCCGTGTCGGCCCTCGCCTCAATCCAAGGGGCGCGGAACGGCTTCAGCCCGCGGAGCGGGTCACTGCCCGGTCCGGCCGTACGGTAGACCCGGAACGGCGGGTTTTCCACGCCGCCCGGAGAGGGTTCCAAGGCAATTTCGGTCACCGGGACGCGGAGGCCGTGTTTCGGGTCCGTCGTGAAGGCCAGCGAGTGGGACTTCAGCGCCTGTGTGGGGGCCGCAGGCTCATTTTGGACAGGGCTGTGCTCATTTTGGGCACGGCTGTGCTGTGTTTCTGTGGTGCTCAAAGGATTACTCACTTCCTTCGCCGGCATTACCCGGACAGGTTCAACGGTCGCAGGCTGCGTCAGCCCGATCTCAGCCCCTGCAGGGGCACCCGTGTGGTCGTAGACGAAGCTACCACGTGTCCGGGCGCCGGCAAGCGAGTGTGACGGGGACGCCAGGCCCGACACGGGGCTAGGCTGGGTGCCATGACCGGCATCATCGAATTCACCGGCCCCGTCCTCACCGGACCCGACACGGAACGGCGCGGCCTCTGGTCCGTCGGCGGGAGGCTGACTTTCCGCCGGCCCTCCGCCGCGCCGGACCACGTGCTGGACGGCTGGGTCATCCCCGGCCTGGTGGACGCGCACTGCCATATCGGACTCGGCCCCGGCGGGGATGTCCCGGAGGATGTTGCGGAATCCCAGGCCTTGGCGGACCGGGACGCCGGAACGCTGCTGGTCCGCGACGCCGGCGCCGTCCACGACACCCGCTGGCTCCAGCACCGGGCCGATCTGCCGCGGATCATCCGTGCCGGCCGGCACATCGCCAGGACCCGGCGCTACCTGCGGGGCCTCGCCGTCGAGGTGGAACCGGACGGGCTTGTCGAGGCGGTGCGGAAGCAGGCCCGGGCGGGGGACGGCTGGGTCAAACTCGTGGGGGACTGGATCGACCGCGACGCCGGCGACCTCGCCGCCAGCTTTCCCGCCGCGACCGTCAGGGAAGCCGTCCGGGCCGCCCACGATGAAGGGGCGCGGGTCACCGCGCACTGCTTCGCCGAAGACACGCTGGATGACATGCTCGACGCCGGAATCGACTGCATCGAGCACGGCACCGGCCTGCTGCCCCGGCACCTGCCGCGCTTCGTGGAACAAAGCGTGCCGGTTGTCCCCACCCTGATCAATATCGCCACCTTCCCGGACATCGCCGCGCGGGCGGAGGCCAAGTTCCCCCGCTACGCCGCGCACATGCGCTCGCTGTGGGAGCGCAGGGCGGAGCGGATCCTCGAAGCCCACGAGGCCGGGGTGGCCATTTATGCCGGTACTGACGCCGGCAGCGTGATCAGCCACGGCCGGATAGTGGATGAGATCCAGTCGCTGCACGCCGCGGGCCTGCCGGCCGCCGCCGCCCTCGACGCCGCCAGCTGGTCCGCGAGGGCGTGGCTTGGTGCGGACGGCATCGCCGAAGGGGCCAGCGCGGATGTCCTGGTGTGCACAGAGGACCCCCGCCGGCACCTTGGCACCCTCGGGGGACCACGGCACAGCGTGCTGCGCGGGCGGCTCCTCCATTAGGAATAAATTGAAGCTTCAAGTAATTTAAGTGTATGTGAAGGTCGCCGAACCCGGCGGCCCCAGAACCCTTGGAGAGTTTCGATGACCGCAGAAGCCAGCACCCAGGATCTCCTTCCTGCCGCACTCACTATGGGCACCGTGATGCTCAAGGTGGGCGACATGAAGCTCATGACCGATTACTACCAGCGCGCCCTCGGCCTGGATATTGTGGCTGAACAGGACGGCGGGCTCTACCTCGGGCGCCAGCAGAAGCCCCTGGTCCACCTGGCGCCCGCGCCTGGCCTGAACATTCCTTCCCGCGGCGAAGCCGGGCTCTTCCACACCGCCCTCCTCTTCGAGGACCAGAACTCCCTGGCGGCCACCATTGCCAGTGCCGCCCAGTATGAGCCCCAGTCCTTCACGGGCAGCGCCGACCACCTGGTCAGCGAGGCCTTCTACTTCAACGACCCCGAAGGCAACGGCATCGAGCTGTACTGGGACCGGCCCCGGGACGCCTGGTCCTGGGAAGGCAAGAACGTTGTCATGGACAGCCTGGCCCTGCCGCCGCAGCGCTACCTGCAGCGGCACCTGACCGAAGAGTCGGTCGCCGGGCAGCGGAACGCAGCTGCCGGCGTCGGGCACGTCCACCTGCAGGTCGGCGACGTACAGTCCGCGCATGACTTCTATGTCGGCACGCTCGGATTCGAAAAGACGGCGGGCTGGCACGGTCAGGCGCTGTTCGTCTCGGCCGGCGGCTACCACCACCACATGGCCATGAACGTTTGGAACAGCCGCGGCGCGGGTCCCCGGCGCGACACACTGGGCCTGGGTGAGGTGCTCATCGAGGTGCCGTCCGGGGACGACGTCGGAGCACTCGCCGACCGCCTCCGCGTCGCCGGCGTCGACTCGCACCACACGGGCGCCGAGCTGCGCTTTGAGGACCCGTGGCGCAACCGGATCCGCGTCACCGTCCGCTAGGTCGCCGTTCGCGAAGTCGCCGTCCGTCCGCCGCTCCGGCGCCCCGGCCGGGGGGACATGCCCATTTGTCACGCCCGCCACTGGGCATATTGGCATTACGTCCAGTGGTCGCGGTCAGGGGGAGGGCATGTCCGCGAGAGGTTAGGTCCGCGGGGGAGCATGTCCAGTCGTTGCGGTCAGGGGAGGGCATGTCCCTAGGAAGCCGCATGGAGACCGCGCCGGGGGAGCATGTCCGCTGCTGGCCGGCGAGACCGCAGGACATGTCCATTCGTCGGGCCCGGCATTTGGGCATATTGGCATTATGTCCAATGGTCGCGGTCAGGGGAGGGCATGTCCCTGAGGGGTTAGATCCGCGGGGGAGCATGTCCAGTGGTTGCGGTCAGGGGAGGGCATGTCCCCGAGAGCTGTGCCCCAAAACGCACGCTAGGCTGAAGCGACGCCGACAACAGCGGTCAAAATGCCGCCGAACCCTGAAGGACTAGCTGCATGGGATTCACCGAAATCTTTGTGTCCACCCACGAAGAGGCCCTCAAGCGCGCCGCCGCACTCGAAGGCGGCGCGCAGGCAGCCGCGGGCGCCGTCCGGATCCCGGACATCAGTGACTTCGAGGTGGAACGCCTCGGTGACCTCGCCGGAGTGGCCGTGCACGCACCGGGCGCGGACTACGAACTGGCCATGGTGGACGTGGCAAGCGACGCTCTGCTCGGCGTGCCCTCCGCCATGGTGCGCACCCTGGCCGAACTGCTCAGCTATGAAACCGAAGGCGAAGGCGACGTCCTCGAGGACGTCGCCGCGAACTGGGCCAACGAGGAAGACATGCCTTTCGGCCCGGACGAGGCCAGGAGCTATGTCCGCCGGATCGCCGAACTCGCCGCCGGAGTCGACCCCGCCACCAAGTCCGGGCTGTACGTCTGGACGTCCTGACCGAACGTCCCGACCGGCCCGTACGGCCCCGCTCGGTCACGGCATTCGTGCGCCCGGACCGTGTCAAGTCGAAATCCTGCCGGTGATCTGGCACAATGATCAGGTACTTGATCTGCGTGGCCCCTCTCTCCGCGTCCGGATCTTGTCCTTTAGAACCCCCTAGTATGGCCCGCCCCACGGGTGCAGAACGCCGGGCTCGACCCCGTTTCAGAAACAGGAGTGACCACAAAAGTGGCCGTAAAGATTCGCCTTAAGCGCTTCGGTAAGATGCGCGCACCGTACTACCGCATCGTCGTCATGGACTCACGCTCCAAGCGTGATGGCCGTGCCATCGAAGAGATCGGCAAGTACCACCCGACCGAGGAGCCCTCGTACATCGAGGTCGAATCGGACCGCGCCCAGTACTGGCTCGGCGTCGGCGCACAGCCGTCCGAGCAGGTTGCCGCGATCCTCAAGATCACCGGTGACTGGCAGAAGTTCAAGGGTCTCCCCGGCCAGGAGGGCACCTTGAAGACCAAGGCCCCCAAGGCTGCCTTCGTTAGCCCGGAAAAGGGTTCCGTGATCATCCCGGAAGCCATCACCAAGAAGGCTAAGAAGGACGAAGCTGCCGAGGCTCCCGCCGACGCCGCCGAAGCAGAGACCACCGAGGCTGAGTAAATTGCTGGCAGAAGCGCTCGAACACCTGGTCCGCGGGATTGTTGACAGCCCCGAGGACGTCAAGGTCAGTGCGAAGAACAACCGCCGCGGGGAAACCCTCGAGGTGCGCGTTCATCAGGACGACCTCGGACGGGTGATCGGCCGGCAGGGCCGGACCGCACGCGCATTGCGCACTGTGGTTGCGGCGCTGGCGGACGGCGAGCCGGTCAGGGTCGACGTCGTCGACACGGACCGCCGCCGCTAACGCGTTCAGCATTACTTGTCTTACAAGCCGGCCCCTTCACCAGATGGTGGAGGGGCCGGACTGCTTTCAGCTCAACCCCCACACGACCAACCCCGAACAGAGGACCAGATGCAGCTCCAGGTGGCACGAATCGGCAAACCCCACGGCATCCGCGGCGAAGTGACCGTCCAGGTGCTGACCGACGCGCCCGGCGACCGCTTCGTCCCCGGGACCCAGTTTGTGGTGGAGCCTGCCTCGGCAGGTCCGCTTACCGTCGAGAGCGCCCGCTGGAACAAGGACATCTTGCTCCTGGCGTTCGAGGAAATCGAGACCCGCAATGACGCCGAGACTCTTCGCGGCGCAAAGTTGTTTGTCGAGACCGAGGACATCGACGAGGACGACGACGAGGGCTGGTACGAGCACGAGCTCGTGGGCCTGGACGTCCGCGTGGGCGACGTCGTCGTCGGCAAGGTCTCGGCGCTGCACACGATGCCGGTCCAGGACCTGCTGGTGGTCACCACGGCCGAGGGCAACGAAGTCCTAGTGCCGTTCGTGGAGCAGATTGTGCCCGAGGTCAATGTCGGCGAAAAATACGTCGTGGTCACGCCTCCGCCCGGGCTTTTCGAGGTCAACACCGACGACGCCGCTGAGTCGCCGGCCGCCGACGAGCCGGCTGACGTCAAGCAGGCCGACCGGCAGGGGCCCGAGGGCACTGAAGGCACCGCCGGGAGCAACGCGTAGATGAGAATCGACGTCGTCAGCATCTTTCCGGAGTACCTGGCCCCGCTGGAACTGTCCCTGATCGGCAAGGCCCGGCAGGACGGGCTGCTGGACCTGCAGGTCCACGACCTGCGCGAATACACCACGGACCGGCACCGGACCGTCGATGACACCCCCTACGGCGGCGGAGCCGGCATGGTCATGAAGCCGGAGCCCTGGGCCCAGGCGCTGACGGCCGTGGCGGCAGCGCGGCCCGAGGAGGCCGGCGTTCCAGGATCGGCCGCCAGGCCGGTGCTGATCGTCCCGTCGCCGGCCGGGGAGCGGTTCACCCAGGCCACCGCGCATGAGCTCGCGGCCGAGGACCAGCTGGTCTTCGCCTGCGGCCGCTACGAGGGCATCGATGAGCGGGTGCTGGAATGGGCCGCGGACCACTTCACGGTGCGCCCGATGAGCCTGGGGGACTACGTCCTCAACGGCGGGGAGGTCGCCGTGCTGGCCATGGTCGAGGCCGTCGGCCGGCTGCTGCCCGGCGTCGTCGGCAACCCCGAATCCCTCGTGGAGGAGTCCCACTCGGACGGGCTTCTCGAGTATCCCGTGTACACAAAGCCCTCCAGCTGGCGGGACCGGGACGTCCCTGCGGTGCTGCTGAGCGGCAACCACGGCAAGATCGCCCAGTGGCGCCGGCACGAGCAGTACCGGCGCACCGCGGAGCGCCGCCCCGACCTCCTTGACGCGTTCGACGCCGGCGCGCTGCCCCGCGCGGACCGCACGGCGTTCGCTGACCTGGGCTACGACGTCGTCGACGGTCGCCTCGTGCGCCGCCCGGAGGCCTAGGCGCTCCGAGGCCTTGAGGCCCTGGTTGGTTTGTTCTGGTTGATTGTGGCAAAATTAGTCCTTGTGCCTGCTGGGTTGCGAACCTGCCACAGGGGGAGCGCTACCAACAGCCCGGCACCCCGGTCCCGTCTAGTCCTGACAGGGCCGGATTGACAAACTTTCGGCGGAAATTTCCGGGCGGCACCTGCCCCCGGGCCTGGCCGCCGTAACCCAAAGTGGATGACCTGTGGCGTTCACCAGGAGTGGATCAATGCATATCCTCGATTCCGTAGATGCAGCCTCGCTGCGCAGCGATGTTCCCGAGTTCCGCGCGGGTGACACCATCAAGGTTCACGTGAACATCATCGAAGGCAAGAACTCCCGCGTCCAGGTCTTCCAGGGCTTCGTCCTGGGCCGCCAGGGCGATGGCGTCCGCGAAACCTTCACCGTCCGCAAGGTTTCCTTCGGTGTCGGCGTAGAGCGTACCTTCCCGGTGCACTCCCCGATCATCGACAAGATCGAGCTCGTCTCCAAGGGTGACGTGCGCCGCGCCAAGCTTTACTACATGCGTGCACTGCGTGGTAAGGCCGCGAAGATCAAGGAAAAGCGCGACTTCCAGACCGCCAAGTAAGCCTTCCAGACTTTCACAGGCTTTCACCGCGGCTCCACGGACCGTACCCCGTGCGTCAGCTAGCGCGGCGCCGGAGCTATCCGCAACAGCGCCAATTTAGTTCACCACAGCGCCAAGGGATACGGAACATGGAACAGCCAAAACGCCAGCCCAGGAACCCGGGCTGGCGTTTTGCGTTGCTGGCCGTTGTGCTCGCGGTGGCCCTCAGCGCCGTGGTCCGCTCGCTGTGGGTGGACATCTACTACATCCCGTCCGGCTCCATGGAACCGCTCCTGCTTACGGGGGACCGGATCCTCGTTGCGCGTACGGGCGTCGAGGCCGGATCCCTGGCCCGGGGTGACGTCGTGGTCTTCGACGGCCGAGGCTCCTTCGCCCCGCTGAACAGCGGGAAGGGACCCGTGGTGGACGCCGTCGCAGAAGCTGGCCGCTGGCTCGGCCTTGCGGGCAGCGACACCACGTACGTCAAGCGCATCGTCGGACTGCCCGGTGACCGCGTGGTGTGCTGCGACGCCGGCGGCCGGCTCACAGTCAACGGCCAGCCAATTGCGGAACCCTATCTGTATCCGGGGGATACCCCGAGTTCTATGAAGTTCAGTGTTGAGGTGCCGGCGGGACGGCTGTGGCTCATGGGGGACCACCGTTCGGCGTCGGCCGATTCGAGGAGCCTCCTCGGCGCCCCGGGCGGCGGCATGGTGCCGCTGGAACGCGTGATCGGCCGGCCGGTACAGATCATCTGGCCGCTTGATAGATTTGCAGCAGTAGCGCGGCCCGGACAGGCCGCGACAACGACGACGACGAACGGACAGTAGATGCCCGAGACAGAACCCCGCATTCCTGATCCGCAGGGCCAGGACCTGCCGCGGGGTACCTCCTCGGCGCTCCCCGACGGGCAAGAGGCCCAGCTCCCGACCACCCGGCTGCCGCAGGCACGGGCCGCGGGCGAAGGCGCGGACGGTCGTGTCCGGGATGCGGGCGCGGGTGCCGACGCGGCGGGAGCTGCTGGGGCAGTTGGCGCGGCCGCCGCGGGGCCGGTGCCGCAGGGCGACAACGCCGAAGCGCCGGGCGCTGACCGGTCGGGTCCCGCCCACGCTGGACCGTCCTCCCGGCGGGCCAGGCGGGCCAAGGCCCGCGAGGGGCGCAGCCCGCTCTACGTGTGGCTGAAGGAAATCGCCACCGTTGTGATCGTCGCCGTCGTGCTGTCCTTCCTGATCAAGACCTTCCTGTTCCGGGCCTTCTACATCCCGTCCGAATCCATGGTCAACACCCTCGACGTGAACGACCGCATCTTCGTCAACCTCCTCGTGCCCGAGCCCATGGCGCTCCAGCGCGGCGACGTCGTCGTATTCAAGGACAGCCAGGCCTGGCTCGCCCCGGTCGCGCCGAAGACGAAGGGGCCGTTCACGTCGGTGCAGGACGGGCTGACGTTCGTCGGCCTGCTCCCGGACAACTCCGAACAGCATCTGGTCAAGCGCGTCATCGGGCTCCCCGGCGACCATGTGGTCTGCTGCGACGCCGGCGGCCAGCTCACCGTCAACGGTGCACCGCTGGACGAGAAGTACATCAATCCCGCGGAAATTCCCCAGGTCCGCGACTTCGACGTCGTGGTGCCCGCGGGCAAGGTGTGGGTCATGGGCGACAACCGGAACCACTCCGCGGATTCACGCGCCCACATGGACACCAACGGTGGCTTCGTCAACGAATCCGACATTGAAGGCAAGGCCGCTGTCATCGCATGGCCGCTGAACCGGATCTCCGCCCTGGACAACTATCCGGACGTCTTCCGCAACGTGCCGGCCCCGGAAGCAAAGTAAGCCGATCGCCATGTCCGTTGCCCCCACCCTCGACTACGAACGCCGCTTCCGCGGCTCCGGCGCCCGGCTGCTCGCGGGCATCGACGAGGTCGGCCGCGGCGCCCTCGCCGGCCCTGTCAGCGTGGGAATCGCCGTCGTGGACCTGGAACAGCCGAAGCTCCTGGCCGACGTCCGGGACAGCAAGCTGCTCAAGGTCGGGGACCGGGAGCGGCTGGTACCGGTCGTCCAGCAGTGGAGCGTCGCCTCGGCCGTCGGGCACGCGTCCGCGAAGGAGATCGACGACCTCGGAATCATCGCAGCCCTCCGGCTGGCCGGAAACCGGGCGTGGTTCGCCGTTCTGGCCGCCGGCGTCCGGCCCGAAGTGGTCCTGCTGGACGGCAGCCACAACTGGCTCTCCCCGGATCTGCAGCCGTCCCTGTTCGACGACGCTCCCGCCGAGCCCGGATGCGACGCCCCGGTGCACACCCTCGTGAAGGCCGACATGCAGTGCCTCAGTGTCGCTGCGGCCAGCATCATCGCCAAGGTCGAGCGGGACCGGATGATGTGCGAGCTGCACAACGAATACCCGGCCTATGGCTGGGACGTGAACAAGGGGTACGGTACCGCCACGCACAAGGAGGCCCTCCGCGCCGCCGGTCCCTCGCCGTACCACCGGGTCAGCTGGCAGCTGCTCTAACCCGCGGATGCCCCGCTGTCGCGTGGCGCGCGGGCGGCGTCCGATGGTGCAAGATGGAACCATGAGTGCCGAGGACCTTGAAAACTATGAGACCGACATGGAGCTGCAGCTCTACCGCGAATACCGCGACGTCGTCGGGCTGTTCAGCTATGTGGTCGAGACCGAGCGGCGTTTCTACCTTGCCAACCATGTGGATCTTCAGGCCCGCAGTGCCGACGGCGAAGTCTATTTCGACCTGACCCTGCAGGACGCCTGGGTGTGGGACGTCTACCGCTCCGCCCGCTTCGTCAAGAGCGTCCGCGTCATCACCTTCAAGGACGTCAACGTCGAGGAACTGCCGCGCAGCGAGGAGCTGGCCCTGCCCAAGGTGGAGGACCTGGGCAACTGATCCTTCGTTGATCAGTTGGGGGGAGCCGGCCAGCGGCCGGTTCCCCCGACTTTTCCCCCACAGGCGGCCGCGCCGCCGTTTCCGGTGCAGGTTTCCCACATAGCCCAAGTGGGTGCTGTGTCCGGCCCGTGCGTCGCTGCACGCTGGAGGCATGAGAGCTAAGGATGTGCTGGGCCGGCGCGGTGAGGAACTGGCGGCGGGCTACTTGGAAGCCCAAGGCATGCAGATTCTGGACCGCAACTGGCGCTGCCCCGAGGGTGAGATTGACATCGTGGCGCTGGACGGCGACGCACTGGTCATTGCGGAGGTGAAGACTCGGAAATCCCTGGCATACGGGCACCCGTTCGAGGCCGTCGGTGCGGAGAAGCTGGGCCGGTTGCACCGGCTGGCGTCTGCGTGGTGCCGGTCGCAGGGGCTGCGCGCCGGCCCCTCGCCCTGCCGTGTGGACGTGATCGCCGTGCTCGACGACGGCATCGGCGAGCCCGCCGTCGAACACCTCAAGGGGGTGGGGTAGGTGGCGTTGGGACGGACATACTCGGTCGCCCTCGTGGGCCTCAACGGCTACATCGTGGAGGTCGAGGCCGACATCGGCCAGACCCTGCCCGCGTTCGTGATTCTGGGCCTCCCGGACGCCTCGCTCAACGAGGCCAAGGAGCGCATCCGCTCCGCGGCGCAGAACTCCGGGATCCCGCTCAGCCGCCGGAAGATCACGGCCAACCTCATCCCGGCCTCGCTGCCCAAACGCGGTTCCGGCTTTGACCTCGCCATCGCCATGTCCGTCCTGCTGGCGGCGGATGACATCCGGCCCACGGGCCGCACCGTCTTCATCGCCGAGCTGGGCCTGGACGGCCGGCTGCGGCCCGTGCGGGGCATCCTTCCGGCCGTGATGGCGGCAGTGCGGGCAGGCTACCCTGAAGTCGTTGTGGCCCGGGCCAACGTGGCCGAGGCCGAACTCGTCCCGGGTGCCAAGGTGCGGGGCTATGCCACTCTGGCCACGCTGGCCTTCGACTGCGGTGCCGATCCGCAGGACCTGGCCCTCGACTTCGAACCAGAGCCAGAGGACACCGACGGAGCAGATACCGGCACAGGACCCGCGCTGGCGCCGGACATGTGCGATGTCTCCGGCCAGGCCGCGGCACGGCGCGCCTTGGAAGCGGCGGCCGCGGGCGCCCACCACCTCCTGATGACGGGGCCGCCCGGGGCCGGGAAAACCATGCTTGCCGAGCGGCTGCCGGGTCTGCTGCCGGACCTCGGCGACACCGAGGCCATGGAGGTCACCGCCATCCGCTCCCTGTGTTCGCTCCCTTCGGCCGCTGTGCAGCTGCTGCGCCGGCCGCCCTACGAGAACCCGCACCACACGGCCACGGCGGTGGCCATCATCGGCGGCGGGTCCGGGCTGCCGCGGCCCGGAGCAGCGTCCCGGGCACACCGGGGAGTGCTGTTCCTCGATGAGGCCCCCGAATATGACCGCGGCGTCCTCGACGCCCTGCGGCAGCCACTCGAGAGCGGTGAAGTGGTCATCCACCGGTCGGCCGGGGCCGCGGCCTATCCCGCCCGGTTCCAGCTGGTCCTCGCGGCCAACCCCTGCCCGTGCGGCAAGGCAACAGGGAAAGGGGTGGAGTGCATCTGTACTCCCACCATGCGCCGCCGGTATCAGGCCCGGATGTCCGGGCCGCTGCTGGACAGGGTCGACATTCAGCTCGAAGTCGAACGGGTCTCACTCGCAAGCTTCGGCCAGCCGGTGGCCGAGGAGGGATCCGCGACCATCGCGGCGCGGGTCCGCAAGGCGCGGGACCGTCAGCTGGAGCGACTGCTGCCCTTCGGGATGGAAACGAACTCGCAGGTGCCGGGGCGCCTGCTGCGTGGAACGCTGCGGCTCAGGGCCTCCACTACCCGCATCCTGGACTACGCACTGGAACGCGGTGCCCTGACGGCACGAGGCTATGACCGGGTCCTGCGCCTCGCCTGGACCCTGGCCGACCTGTCCCCGCACGACGCCCCGGACGGCGACGACGTGGGGCAGGCGCTGGGGCTGCGCCAGACCGCGTCGGGCAGCCCGTAAGTCCGCGGGCCCAGATGCTCAGCTCCAGACCAACGTGGCTGCCTGCCAAGCCGGCAGCCACGTGGGTAGTCAGAGAGAAGGAACCACCATGAGCGATGACGAACGGACAGCCCGGGCAGCCCTGTCCCGGCTGGTCGAGCCGCAGGACGCCGCGGCCCTGGCCCTGGTCCAGGCCGCTGGCGCGCAGGATGCCTTGGCGATTGCCAGCGGCCGGCTAGCGGCGGGTCCGGCGCTCGAACAGGAGATTGCGGCAATCCTCGCCGACAGCGGTTCCGGCAGTGGCTGGTCCGGGCTGAATCCGGCGCTGCAGCGCTGGGCTCCCCGAATCCCCGACCTCGCCCCCGAACGGGACCTGGCCACCATGCAGCGGCTCGGTGGGCGGCTCATCATTCCCTCAGACGGCTTGTGGCCCCCACAATTGGCGGACCTCGGGCTCCAGGAACCCCTGTGCCTGTGGTGGCGCGGCGTCGAGCAGGAGCTGCCCGCAGCGGCGATGACTATCGCCCTTGTGGGTTCCCGGGACAGCACCAGCTACGGGGCCTCGGTGACGGGTGATCTTGCGTACTCGCTGGCCCAGCGCGGCTTCACTATTGTTTCGGGCGGCGCCTACGGGATTGACGCCCACGCCCACAGGGCAGCTCTTGCCGGAAGCCAGGCCGGTCTGCCCACCATTGCCGTCATGGCCGGGGGAGTTGACCGGTTCTATCCGGCAGGGAACGAGGACCTGCTCCGCGCCGTGGCCGACCACGGCGCAGTCCTGGCCGAAGTCCCGCCCGGGTCCGCGCCTACCCGTTACCGGTTCCTGCAACGGAACCGGCTAATTGCGGCGCTCGCCTCAGTCACCGTGGTGGTCGAGGCCCGATGGCGGTCTGGTGCGCTCAACACGGCGCACCACGCGGAAAGTCTGGGCCGGGCCGTAGGCGCCGTTCCCGGATCGATCCATAGCGCCAATTCGGCCGGCTGCCACCGTCTGCTCCGGGAAGGCGGGGCCGTGTGCGTCACGGATGCGGGGGAAATCGCTGAGCTCGCCTCCCCGAGCGGTGATTCCATGCCCGCGGACAGGGCGGGCCGGAAGGAGGTTCAGGACGGGCTCACCCTTGAGGATCTGATCCTGCTCGACGCGTTGCCGCTACGGACCACGACCTCGGTCGAGAAGCTCGCCACGGTGGCCGGCCTGAGCCCGGAATCGGTCCGGGCAGGGCTTGGCCGGCTGGGGCTGCTGGGACTGGCTGAATCGCGGCACGGCGGATGGAAACGCACCGGGAAGGAGTCCTGACATGATCAGCGCCGCCGGGATGAGGCGGCTCGCCGACCGGCTCCTTGATTGCCCAGGGATTACTGCCAGAGTAGGAGGGTGTCTACACAGGTCCTTCCCGCCGCGCTGGCCGGCGCCGCCGCACGTTTTGGCCGCTACCTGGAAGCGGAGCGGGGGCGGTCTGCCCACACGGTGCGGGCCTACTTCTCCGACGTCGAGAGCCTGCTGGCACACGCCGCGACCGAGGGGGTCCAGGACCTGGCCGGAGTGGAACTGGGAACCCTGCGCCGCTGGCTCGGCGCCCAGAGCGAGTCCGGCAAGTCACGCGCCACCCTGGCCCGCCGCGCAGCCACGGCCCGGGCCTTCACCGCCTGGGCCGTCCGCGAGGAACTGATCGAAGCGGATCCCGCCCTGCGGCTCAAGGCTCCGAAGCGGGAGAAGTCCCTTCCGGGTGTCCTGCATCAGCGCCAGGTCCGGCGGCTGGTCGACGACGCAGCAGCCGCCTCCGCAGAGGGCGAACCGCTGGCCTTGCGTAACCGCGCCATGCTCGAGCTGCTCTACGCCACGGGCGTCCGGGTTGGGGAGCTGGTCGGGATGGACGTGGACGACCTTGACCCGGATCGCAGGACCCTGCGGGTCCTCGGCAAGGGCAACAAGGAACGCACCGTGCCCTACGGGCTGCCGGCGGCGCTCGCCGTCGATGACTGGCTCCGGCGTGGCCGGCCGGCCTTCGCGACCGGCACGAGCGGACCGGCGCTTTTCCTGGGCGTCCGGGGAGGGCGGGTGGACCAGCGCCAGGTCCGCAGCGTGGTCAAGGACATGCTGGAGGGGCTGGGGGACACGGGCGCCACCGGGCCGCACGCGCTGCGGCACTCGGCCGCCACCCATTTGCTCGACGGCGGGGCGGACCTGCGTGCCGTGCAGGAAATCCTCGGCCACAGCAGCCTTGCCACCACCCAGATCTACACCCACGTGTCCGTGGAGCGGCTCCGGCAAAGCTACCAGCAGGCGCACCCCCGGGCGTGAGGCCAGCCAGCGCTGCCCACCCTGTCGGTGGCGGTTGCGTCATGTGGCGTCACCTAACGGCCGGAGGCGGTCCGGACCTGGCCCATAGCGGCCCGGAGGCCGCCTTAAACCCGCTTTGGAGGCGCCCCTCGGGGCTGTTCCGGAGACCCGGAGCGGCGCGCCGGGGTGACGCGCCGAATCGCACTGGCGTAATTAGGAGGGGTAGGGCACAATAAAACTCACGCCCGGGAAGTTTCAAGTTGAGCTTGAAGCTGGAATGCATCACGTCCCAGCTTGGAATCCGGTTGTACAACAGTAGTCATGCAGGGACCGCCGGCACCATTACGAATCCGCGCAGCAGGCAGACATCCAGGCAGAGGTCGTTGGGGAAGACGTACCTACAGCTATGGAGGATGGAATGTCTGTTGCACTGACCCGCGGTGTGTTGTTCGTTCACTCGGCCCCGACTGCCTTGTGCCCCCACGTGGAGTGGGCCATAGGGTCCGTCGTGGACAAACGGACGGACTTGGAGTGGACTGCTCAGCCTGCTGCGCCCGGAATGTTCCGGGCCGAGCTGTCGTGGACCGGGAAGCCGGGCACGGGGGCTCAATTGGCGTCGGCTCTGCGCGGCTGGGCGCATCTGCGCTACGAGGTCACCGAGGAGCCCAGCCAGGGAGTCGACGGCGGACGCTGGTCGCACACCCCCGAGCTGGGGATCTTCCACGCCACCACTGACGTGCACGGCAACATCATGGTCTCCGAGGACCGCATCCGCTACGCCTACGAATCCGGCGCCGGCGACCCCTCGGCCGTCTACCATGAACTCTCGCTCGCCCTCGGCGAGGCCTGGGATGAGGAGCTGGAGCCCTTCCGCCATGCCGGCGAGGGCGCCCCGGTGCGCTGGCTCCACCAGGTCGGCTAAAGACCCGTCCGCCGCAGGCCCGGCAGCCGTTTCGCCGCAACCCCGGCAGTAAACGCAGCACAGTTCCGCAGCAATCCCATATCAAGGCGCAGAATCCATAGCCAGGCGCCAAACGACAGATGGCGGCAATGTTCACACTGAACATTGCCGCCATCTGTCATGTGGGCGTCACCCGTCGTGTAGACCGGGCACCGGGAACGTGCACTACACGCTGCGTACCGCGATCACGGCATTGTGGCCGCCGAAGCCGAACGAGTTGCTCAGCGCGGTGATGCTGCCGGAGGGCAGGTCGCGGGCCGTCGTGACGACGTCGAGCGGGATTTCGGGGTCCTGGTTCTCCAGGTTGATGGTGACCGGGGCCTTGCGCTCGTACACAGCCAGGACCGTCAGGACTGCTTCCACGGCACCGGAGGCGCCCAGCAGGTGCCCCATCTGGGACTTCGTGGCGGAGACCGCGACGCTGTCAACGTGCTTGCCCAGGGACGCCTTCAACGCGGTGTACTCGGGCTTGTCGCCGACCGGGGTGGAGGTGGCGTGCGCGTTGACGTGCACGACGTCCTCGGCCTGGATGCGGCCGTCGAACATGGCTGCCTTGAGGGCACGCGTGGCGCCGAGGCCCTCGGGGTCCGGGGCGGTGATGTGGTAGGCGTCGGCCGTGACCGAGGTGCCGGCCAGTTCGGCGTAGATCCGGGCACCGCGGGCCAGGGCGTGCTCCTCGGCTTCGATGACGAGGGCGCCGGCGCCCTCACCCATGACGAAGCCGTCACGGTCCCGGTCGTAGGGGCGGGAGGCCCGCTCCGGGTCGTCGTTGCGGCGGGAGAGCGCCTGCATGGAGGAGAAGGCGGCGATCGGCATCGGGTGGATGGCGGCTTCGGCGCCGCCGCAGACGACGACGTCGGCCTTGCCGGAGCGGATCAGGTCCAGGCCCATGTGCACGGCTTCGGTGCCGGAGGCGCAGGCCGAGACGGGGGTGTGGGCGCCGGCGCGGGCGCCGAGGTCCAGGCTGACTGCCGCCGCGACGCCGTTGGGCATCAGCATGGGCACGGTCATGGGCAGGACCCGGCGGGGGCCCTTTTCGCGCAGGGTGTCCCAGGCGTCGAGCAGGGTCCAGACGCCGCCGATGCCGGTGGCGAAAGCCACGGCGAGGCGGTCGTGGTCGATCTCCGTGATCCCGGCGTCGGCCCAGGCTTCGCGGGCCGCAATGACGCCAAACTGCGTGGACGGGTCCATGCGCTTGGCCTCGACCCGGCTAAGGACTTCGAGGGCCGGGGTGGAGGCCCGGGCGGCGAAGTGGACAGGCAGTTCGTACTTTGCCACCCAGTCGTCCTCAAGCGTGTGCGCGCCGGAGACGCCCTTGAGCGCGTTCTTCCACATCGTGGGGACATCGCCGCCGATGGGCGTCGTGGCACCCAGCCCGGTAATGACTACTTTGCGTGCCATGGGATCACTCTCTGTCGGTGCGCCTGCCGTGTCCGGAACCCGCAAACGGGGTCGCCGGGGCCTGCGTTGGGGAAAACTCTGTGGTGGTGCACTTGGTGCACGTGGTGGTGCACTCGAATGGTGGTGCTGGGGGCCGGTCCGGGCGCTGCTGCGCCGGGACCGGCCACCGGGTCCGCCGTTGGCGGCGAGAGCGTGGCTTAGGCCTGGGCGCTGGAGATGAAGGTGACGGCGTCGCCGACGGTCTTGAGGTTCTTGACCTCTTCGTCCGGAATGCGGACGCCGAACTTCTCTTCGGCGTTGACCACGATGGTCATCATGGAGATGGAGTCGATGTCCAGGTCCTCGGTGAAGGACTTGTCCAGCTCGACAGCCTCGGGCGCCAGGCCCGTCTCTTCGTTGACGATTTCAGCCAAGCCGGCCAGGATTTCTTCGTTGCTAGCCATTGATGGCTCCTTTTCTAGTTGGTGCCCTCGGCTGCCGGTGGAGTGCCGGCGGTCTTGGGCGGAAATGATTCAAGCCGAGGGTTTCGGCTTGGTGCGGGAGTGCTTGCTGTGCGCCGTTCGGGGAAGAGATCGGAATCTCAGGCCGGCGGTGCAGAGGTGAAACAGGCGGAACGTATCTCGTATTCAGTTCAGAAAAGCGGGTGGCTGCCTAGGGAAGCACGACCACCTGGGCGCCGAAGACCAGTCCGGCTCCAAAGCCGATCTGCAGCGCCAGCCCGCCGCTGAGCTCGGGGTTTTCCTCGAGCAGGCGGTGGGTGGCCAGGGGGATGGACGCCGCCGAAGTGTTCCCGGCGTCGGCGATGTCACGGGCGATCTTGACCGTCTCAGGCAGTTTGAGCTTCTTGGCCATTTCGTCGATGATGCGCATGTTGGCCTGGTGCGGGATGAAGGCGGCGAGGTCATCGGAGGTGATGCCGGCGGCGTCCAGGGCCTGCTGGGCCACCTTCGCCATCTCCCAGACGGCCCAGCGGAAGACGGTCTGGCCGTCCTGGCGCAGCGTGGGCCACAGGGATGCGTCTGTGACGGCGGCTTCTTCGGCGCTGACGGCTCCGCTGTTCCTGCCGGCCCGGGCGAGTTCCCGGACGTCCAGCATGGAGTGGGTCATGCCGATGGCATCCCACTTGCTGCCGTCCGAGCCCCACACCGAAGGGCTGATGCCCGGCGTGTCGGAGGGGCCGATGACGACGGCGCCCGCGCCGTCGCCGAGGAGGAAGGAAATGGTCCGTTCCGTGTTGTCGATGACGTCGGAGAGCTTCTCGGCGCCCACCACCAGGACGTACTTGGCCGCTCCGGAGCGCACCAGGGCGTCGCCCTGGGCGATGCCGTAGCAGTACCCGGCGCAGGCCGCGGAGATGTCGAACGCCGGAGCCGGCGTCGCGCCGAGCCGGTCGGCCAGGCTTGCGGCGGCGGACGGGGTGGCGTAGGGGTGGGTGACTGTGGAGACGATCACGGCGCCCAGCTGCGAAGCTTCGATGCCGGCCTTCTCCAAGGCCTCACGGGCTGCGCCTTCGGCCATGTCGATCACGCTGACCTCGGCCGGGGCACGGTGCCGGGTAATGATGCCGGTGCGCTGGCGGATCCATTCATCCGAGGAATCGATCCACTGGCAGACGTCATCGTTGGTGACGATGACCTCGGGCCGGTACGCGCCGACAGCCAGGATCCGGGTGTTTTCCTGGACGGGCGCCTGCTTCAGAGTGGGAACGCTCATGCCCCTCCCTCCAGTTCTGCAAATAGGGCCAGGGCCGCGGAAAGATCGTCCGGGGTCTTGACGGTGACGGTCTTGACGCCGGGCATGCCGCGCTTGGCCAGGCCGGCGAGGGTCCCTGCGGGAGCCAGTTCAATCACACCGGTCACGCCGCGCTGCACCAGCGTCTCCATGCAGAGGTCCCAGCGGACCGGGCGGGAGACCTGGGCGATCAGGCTGTCGACGGCGGCGGCGCCGTCGGTGACTTCCGCGCCGTCGTAGTTGGACAGCAGCGGCACCCGCGGGTTGCCGGGGTGCAGGGACGGGCGCAGCGCCTCGAGGGTGGCACCGGCCGGAGCCATGTGTGAAGTATGGAACGCCCCGGCAACCTTGAGCGGAATGACCCGCGCCTTGGCCGGCGGGTTCTCGGCCAGGACCTTGAGCTGCTCCAGGGTGCCGGCGGCCACGGTCTGGCCTGCACCGTTGACGTTGGCCGCGGTGGCGCCTGCGGCTTCAATGGCTGCCACGACCTCGGCCGGGTCGCCGCCGACGACGGCGCTCATGCCGGTCGGGGTGGCGGCCGCCGCGGCGGCCATACTGTTGGCACGTTCGCGGACAAACGTCATTGCCTCGGGTTCGGTCAGGACGCCGGCCAGTGAGGCCGCGGTGATTTCGCCGACGGAGTGGCCGGCAAGGATGACCGGAAGCGTGCCCAGGTCGACGTCAAACAGCGACTTCGCGGCCACAAGGCCCGCCGCGACGATCAGGGGCTGCGCGACGGCAGTGTCCTTGATGGTTTCCTCATCCGAGGTGGTGCCGTGGGCGGTGAGGTCGATGCCTGCTATTTCGCTGAGGGAGGCCAGGAGGCCTGCGACGGGTGGCAGTTCCAGCCAAGGGGCCAGAAAACCAGGGGTCTGGGAGCCCTGTCCAGGGCAGACGATTGCAAGCACGTAACCAGCTTTCCAAATTACCGCGTGAACATTGGTGTTTTCATGCACCAAGCTCACTGGGTCAGTTTGTAGGAAGTCTACAACGGTTCAGGAGCCGTTTCGGGCAGGCTGCCGTTCGGCGGGGGCCTTCGGCGGAGTCGAAAGCCGGCCAACCACGAGCGCCGTCTGGAGCACGAACGCCTCCCGTGGCAGCAGCGGGTCCCAGCCGGTGACGTCGCAGACGCGCTTGAGCCGGTAGCGCACGGTGTTGGCATGAACGAAGAGCTCGCGCGCTGTCGCCTCCAGCGAATGGCCCAGTTCGAGGTAGGTGCCCAGGGTCTCCACCAGTCCGTTGGAGGCGGCCACCAGGGGCCGGTAGATGTTCTTGACCAGAGACCGGCGGGCCGCGTCGTCACCGGAGATGACACGCTCGGGGAGCAGGTCATCTGCGGCCACCGGGCGGGGCGCCGAGGGCCAGGCCCGGGCAGCGGTCAGCCCGGCGAAGGCCGACTGGGCCGAACCGCTGGCCTCGAGGAGTGAGCCGGCCTCTGGGCCGTAGACCACCGGGCCGGGGGCGAAGAGTTCGCTCAGTTTCAGGTACGCGGTCTCCCGGTCCTGGACCCCGCCGAGGATCAGGATGAGGCGGTCGCCCTGGATGCCCACGAGGGCGTCCTCGGCGAAGCGCCCCGCGGTGCGGCGCAGTTCGCTGACGTAGCTGGCGCTCGGTTCCGACGGGGAATTTCCCACCATGACGGTGAACCGCTCCTGCGCCTTCCAGCCCAGGGCGGCGATCCTCGACCGCAGGGCGTCGGTGTTTTCGCCGCGCAGGATGGCGTCGACAATCAGCGCTTCCAGCCGGGTGTCCCAGGAACCGCGGGATTCCGCGGCGCGGGCGTAGACGTCGGCGGCCGCAAACGCGACCTCCCGCGAATAGCGCAGCACGGCCTCCCGGAGGGCCCCCTGGTCCGCCTCCGGGGCGATGACCGGAACCTGGTCCTCCACGACTTCCACGACGATTCGGATGAGCTGGAGCGCCTTCTGGAGGCTGATGGAGCGGGTCAGTTCGGTGGGGGCGGTGCCGAAGACATCGGACAGGATCCACGACGGCGAACTGGGCCGCTCGTACCAGGTGACGAACGCCGCGATGCCGTTCTGGGCCACCATGCCCAGGGCGGAGCGTTCATCGGAGTTCAGCCGGCTGTACCACGGCAGGGATTTCTCCAGTTGGCGCAATGTCGTGGTCGACAGCTGGCCCACGCTGGCCCGGAGCTTCTTGAGGGTCTCTGCCTTCTCCGGAGTCATCGCCCGCGAGGCCGGCTTGCGTTTTTCTGGAGTGGTGATCGGCTCTGCCATGCATCGAGCATACGCATCGCGCCGCCCAAGCTCCATTTGTGCGAAGGCTACAACTTGCGTTGTCCTGCGTCACACCGGCCCGGCCGGGACGGCGAACCTAAACGCCTCCCGCGCTTATTCGCCCCCTGGCGCTTAAACGCCCGACGGCGGCCCCCTCCTTTCGGAGTGGAGCCGCCGTCGGACACGGTTGCCCGGCGTCGCCGCCCGGCAGGGGCTCGTTAGGAGTCGCCGCCCGCGTTGCCGGTGGTGCCGGCGTTCACGTTGAGCAGGCGGTACTTTTCAATCGCCTGGGCCGGTGCCTGGGCGTCGACTTCGCCGCGGCGGGCCAGCATCTCGAGGGAACGGACCACCACCGAGTGGGTGTCGTTCTTGAAGAATCGACGTGCCGCGGCGCGGGTATCCGAGAAGCCGAAGCCGTCGGCGCCGAGCGAGGCGAACTCGTTCGGGAGGAACTGGCGGATCTGGTCCGGCACGGCCTTCATGTAGTCCGTGACAGCCACGATCGGTCCGGTGGCGCCGGCGAGCTGCTGGGTGACGAACGGGACGCGGGCGGGCTGGCCGGGGTTGAGGAAGGCATCTTCTTCGGCGGCCATGGCGTCGCGGCGCAGTTCGGTCCAGGAGGTCACGGACCAGACGTCCGCGGAGACGCCCCAGTCCTCGGCGAGGACCCGCTGGGCTTCGAGGGCCCAGGGGACGGACACGCCCGAGGCAAGGATCTGCGTGCGAGGGCCGTCAATCTTGGCCGGTGCCAGCAGGTAGATGCCCTTGATGATGCCCTCGGCATCGAGTTCCGCCGGTGCCGGCGGCTGCACGATCGGCTCGTTGTAGACGGTGATGTAGTACATCACGTTCCGCGACGGGTCGTTGTCGGCGATTTCTTTACCGGCTTCGCCGGGACCGTACATCCGGTTGAGGCCGTCGCGCATGATGACGCCGATCTCGTAGCCGTACGCGGGGTCGTAGGTGACAACCGCCGGGTTGGTTGCCGCAAGCATGGGGGAGTGCCCGTCCGCGTGCTGGAGGCCTTCGCCGGTCAGGGTGGTGCGGCCTGCAGTGGCGCCAATGATGAACCCGCGGGTCATCTGGTCGGCGGCTGCCCAGAAGGAGTCGCCCGTGCGCTGGAACCCGAACATCGAGTAGAACACGTAGACCGGGATCAGCGGTTCGCCGTGGGTGGCGTAGGACGTTCCGGCGGCGGTGAAGGCTGCCACGGAACCGGCCTCGTTGATGCCGGCGTGCACGATCTGGCCGGAGATGGACTCCTTGTACGCCAGGACGAGCTCGCGGTCCACGGAGAGGTAGTTCTGGCCGTTCGGGTTGTAGATCTTCGCCGTCGGGAAGAACGCGTCCATGCCGAAGGTGCGTGCCTCATCCGGAATGATCGGCACAATCCGCTTGCCGAACTCCTTGTCCCGCATGAGGTCCTTGAGCAGGCGGACAAACGCCATGGTGGTGGCGGCGTACTGCTTGCCGGAGCCGCGGTTGGCGACTTCGTAGGCCTTCTCATCCGGGAGGGTGACGTCGACGTGCTTGGAGCGCCGCTCGGGGACGAAGCCGCCGAGTTCCTTGCGGCGGCCCATCAGGTACTGGATCTCCGGGGAGTCCATGCCGGGGTGGTAATACGGCGGCCGGTAGAGGTCCGCTTCCAGCTGCTCGTCCGTGATCGGGATGCGCAGGTGGTCGCGGAAGGCCTTGAGGTCGGCCATCGTGAGCTTCTTCATCTGGTGGGTCGCGTTGCGGCCCTCGAAGTGCGTGCCCAGGCCGTAACCCTTGACGGTGTGCGCCAGGATGACGGTGGGCTTGCCCTTGAACTCGGTGGCGGCCTTGTACGCGGCGTAGACCTTGTTGTAGTCGTGGCCGCCGCGCTTGAGGTTCCAGATCTCGTCGTCGGACAGGTCCTGGACCAATTCCTTGGTCTGCGGGGTCTGGCCGAAGAAGTGCTCGCGGACGAACGCGCCGGACTCGGCCTTGTAGGTCTGGTAGTCCCCGTCGACGGTCTCGTTCATGATCTTCACGAGCGAGCCGTCCCGGTCCTTGGCGAGCAGGTCGTCCCACTCCCGGCCCCAGACGACCTTGATGACGTTCCAGCCGGCGCCGCGGAAGAACGCCTCGAGTTCCTGCATGATCTTGCCGTTGCCGCGGACGGGTCCGTCGAGGCGCTGGAGGTTGCAGTTGATCACGAAGTTGAGGTTGTCGAGCTTGTCGTTGGCCGCGAGCTGGAGCAGGCCGCGGGACTCGGGCTCGTCCATTTCGCCGTCGCCCAGGAACGCCCAAACCTGCTGGTCGGAAGTGTCCTTGATGCCGCGGTTGTGCAGGTAGCGGTTGGACTGGGCCTGGTAGATCGCGTTCATCGGCCCGATGCCCATGGAGACCGTCGGGAATTCCCAGAACTCCGGCATCAGCCGCGGGTGCGGGTAGGAGGAGAGGGCGTGGCCTTCCTTGGACTTCTCCTGCCGGAAGCCGTCCATGTCCTCCTCGCTCAGCCGGCCTTCCATGAAGGCGCGGGCGTACATGCCGGGGGAGGCGTGGCCCTGGAAGAAGACCTGGTCCCCGCCGCCGGGGTGGTCCTTGCCGCGGAAGAAGTGGTTGAACCCGACCTCGTACAGGGTCGCGGCCCCGGCGTAGGTTGAGATGTGGCCGCCGACGCCGATGTCGGAGCGCTGCGCCCGGTGCACCATGACTGCCGCGTTCCACCGCAGCCACGCCCGGTACTTCCGCTCGATCTCCTCATCGCCCGGGAAGGGTGCTTCCTGGTCCACCGGAATCGTGTTGACGTAGTCCGTGGTGGTGACCATCGGAACACCCACGCTCTGCGCCCCGGCCCGCTGAAGCAGGCTCCGCATGATGTACTGGGCACGCTCGGTGCCCTGTTCCTGAATCAAAGCGTCCAGGGACTCCAGCCACTCGGCGGTCTCTTCCGGATCACGATCAGGCAGCTGGTTAGTCAACCCGCTGAGGATATGGGAGGTATCTTCTCCTGCAGCCACGTCCAACCTCTCTTTGAGCGCATCCATCGGCACCCTCAGCTCCGGGCAGGGTGACTGCCTGGGGTGAACGCGACGTGTGCGACATATCGGTTACAACAGCCCGGTCGGATGCGCCGGGCGGTCCAGTCACGCTACGCCTGCCTGTGTCTTTAGGGCGGTTGCCCGCGCAGGCGTAGTCGTCACCAGCCACTCTAGCCGGGGGAGCAGGCTGATGCGTAGCCGCCGCCTGGACCCCCCGACGTATTTCACGGGCATACTGGTTGTGTGACCGAGGGCTGCCCGAAAGCGCATCGATTGCCCTGTGTGACGCAGAATATGGCGGATCGCGGTGCCAACAGCTTGAAGCGAGGGCTCAAAGGGTGTTGGCTTGGAGTAATGGAAATCACTAGTGCCATTGAGAACATGAAGCAATTCACAAAGCATAGGAGCAACACGTGAGCGAGGCCGACGCCGCCACTTCGGTAAATGTGGCGGAGAAACTGGGTTTCAAAGACGGGGACCTTATTCAGGAATTCGGTTATGACGACGACGTCGACTTCGACTTGCGTGACGACATCGAGGATCTTACGGGCTCTGAACTCCTCGACGAGGACGATCACGAAGTCGTCGATGCCGCCATTTTGTGGTGGCGGGCCGGTGACGGAGACCTCGTTGACACCCTGGTCGACTCGCTGACCACCCTCACCGAGGGCGGCGTCGTGTGGGTCCTGACCCCCAAGTCCGGACGGGTCGGCTACGTTTCGCCGGCTGACATCCAGGACGCGGCGCCCACCGCGGGACTTCACTACACCACCTCGGCCGGCGTCTCCAAGGACTGGAGCGCCACCCGGCTGGTCACGCGGAAGAACAAATGACCCAAGCGGTCCAGCAGGACGCCGGCGCGGCGCCGGTTCCCGCCGTCGGCCATTCTGCCCCGGATTTCGAGCTCGCCAACCAGTTCGGCGAACCGGTGCGCCTCTCGGACTTCCGCGGGCGCAACGTCGTGATTGTCTTTTATCCCTTCGCGTTTTCCGGCATCTGCACGGGGGAACTGTGCGAGATCCGGGACAACCTGGCGCTCTTCGAGAACGCCGACGCCGCCGTGCTGGCGGTCTCGGTGGACAGCAAGTTCGCCCAGCGCGCCTACGCCGAAAAGGAAGGGTACGGCTTCGACCTGCTCGCCGACTTCTGGCCGCACGGCGCGGTCGCCTCGGCCTACGGCGTGTTCGACGCCGAAAGCGGGATGGCCCTGCGCGGCACCTTCATCATCGACGCGGACGGCATGGTCCGCTACGTCGTGGTCAATCCCCGCGGCCAAGCCCGGGACCTGGCCGAATACCGGACGGCCCTCGCGGGGCTCGGCGGGAACTGATCCGGTGAGGCAGCGGCGGCCAGGGATCGGCATGACCGGGTTTGCCAGCCTTCCCCCGGCCACGGACGCAGGCACCCCGGCGGAGCGGGGCGAACTCCAGGTCCTGCAGCACATCCATGCCCTCCTGGCCGGGGGACGGTTCGCTGTGCTGACCGGCGCCGGACTGAGCACGGATTCCGGCATCCCGGACTACCGCGGCCCCGGCGCCGTCCCGCGTGCGCCCATGACCTACCAGGAATTCATCGGCGCGGCCGAAAACCGGCAGCGCTACTGGGCACGCAACCACATCGGCTGGTCGCATCTGCGCCGGGCGGACCCGAACGACGGCCATGCCGCGGTGGCCCGGCTGGAGCACCGGGGGCTGCTCACCGGGCTCATCACCCAGAACGTGGACCGGCTTCACGAGGACGCCGGGAGCGTCAATGTGGTGGACCTGCACGGCCGCTTCGACCGGGTCGTCTGCCTGGACTGCCACCGGAGATACAGCCGCGGGCTCCTGGCCGGCGTCCTGGAGGAGCTCAACCCCGGGTTCCTCGAACGGGCCCGCGCCGCAGGTGCCGTTGAAATGGCGCCCGATGCCGACGCCACTGTCGAGGACTCCGCGTTGATCGAATCCTTCGTCGTTGCCCGCTGTCCCGCGTGCGGAGGGACGTTGAAGCCGGACTTCGTGTACTTCGGGGAAAACGTGCCCAAGGACCGGGTGGAGCGCTCCTACGCCATGGTCGACGCGGCCGGGGCGCTCCTGGTGGCCGGCTCGTCCCTCACCGTGATGAGCGGCCTGCGCTTTGTCCGCCACGCCGCGAAGCAGGGCAAGGCCGTGGTCATCATTAACAAGGGGGCAACCCGCGGGGATGACCTGGCCACCATCAAGCTTGAGGCGGGCGTCAGTGGGGCCCTGACCTGGCTCGCCGCCGAGCTGCCGTCGCTCTGAGCAGTGTCGGGCCGGTCTTGGTGCTGGACCGGCGCGACGTCGGCCGATTGGCGCCCGGCCGGTCCCGTCCGGTACAGTAGCTGTTCGTTGGTTGAAGCGCTGAGGCGCGGATGCCGCGGTTTGGGTCTTTAGCTCAGCTGGTAGAGCGCCACGTTTACACCGTGGATGTCATCGGTTCGATCCCGGTAGGACCCACCACGAAAAACCCCGTCATCGCGGTCCGAGAGACCGGCTATGGCGGGGTTTTGTGGTTCCCGGATCCTGTGCCGGGATCCCGGCCCGTCCGACACCCGAAATTGTCTGAGCCCCGCCCTAGAGTCGCGGGCATGGAGCATGTGGTGATTAAGACAGGCCCGGACGGGCGGCCGCACGCCGTCGTTCGCGGGGGCAGGGAATGGTTGATCGGCGCCGAGCCGGTCCGCTGGTTCGAGCGGGTGAACTGGTGGGAGGCGGAGCGCCGGATGCCGAAGGGACACAGCCGGGTGGACGTCGAGGTCTGGCAGGTCCAGGCCCGGCTTGGCCGCAACATGGGGTCCGCGCTTACCACCATGGAACTGATCCGGGACGGCCTCGGCGGCGGCTGGCGCCTGCGCGGGGCAGTTGCGGACGCGGCCTAGAATGGCCGTCTAAAACAGGCATTGGAAAAGCCTTCCACCGCGACTATTGGGGGATGCCGCGGTGGAAGGCTTGTAATGAATATACCGTGAACATTTGGAAATGTTAAACGCCGGAGGTCGTGTCTGCCGGACGGAAATACCCTAATCGATGGCTTAACTCGGCCCCGGAGCCGCCCCTGCCCCGGATGTGTTTCATGGCCCTCCGAGCGCCCCAGAGCCGCCCGAGTCAGCCCGCTTTCGTCTCTAGAAGCGCTGGACTGGGACGAAAACCCGCGGCTGGTTTTTCCAGTCCGGCTCCATCTCCGAGATCGTCTCACGCATGATCCGGTTGGAGGCCTCGCGCGCGGCAGCGGCATCCCCGGCGGCAATGGCTTCTGCGACGTCGACGTGCCACTGCAGCGCCGTCTCGCGCGGGTGGTCCGGCATGAGACCGTGGAGGGTGCGGCCGGTCAGGGTTTCCGTGACCTGGCCCACCATGTTGGCGAACATTTCGTTGCCGGAGCCGGTCAGCAGCAGGGAGTGGAAGAGGATGTCCAGCTCCAGGAACCTCGGCACGTCCCCGGCCTGCCCGGCCTCGCGCATGGTGTGGGAGATCTCCACGAGTTCACGCCGCAGCTCCTCGGGGGCGTTGGCCGCCGCCAGCTCGGCCGCCACCGGTTCAACGGCGGTGCGGAGCTCGGCAAGGGAGCGTAGCTGGGCGCCGCGGCCCTCGCCGGCCAGGCGCCAGCGGATCACGAGCGGGTCGAACGGGTTCCACCGGCTGGCCGGCAGCACGCGGATGCCGACGCGCTTGATGGTCTCCACCAGGCCCAGGGACTGGAGGACCCGGACCGCCTCCCGGACCACCGAGCGGGAGACCTTGAGCTCATCCTCGAGGTGCTCGGCAAGCATGACGTGCCCGGCAGGAAGCTCGCCGGCGACGATCCGGCTTCCGAGGTGCTCAATGGCACGGTGGTGGAGGCTGGTTGACATAGTCGTAAGCATAATGCGGCTTCACGTGTCCAGACCGACCGGCGTAAAGGGCGCGGCGGATCATAGACTGTTTGTGACGCGCATTATTCCGCTACGTGGTCGCTGCTTTCCCGCAGCCCGCGGAAATACATATGGTTTATAGACAGCCACTGATCGTTAAGAGCGGGTTTCGCCCACTGCGGCACGGCCTGCCGAGCCCTGGATGAACGTCATCCATGAGTCGCCGTGCATCCATGGCGAACAGATATGAATTGGAGTTTTGATGTCAGCACACATCGGTGTCACCGGCCTCGCGGTGATGGGGGCCAACCTCGCACGCAACCTGGCCCGGAACGGCTTCACCGTTGCCCTGCACAACCGGTCCGTGGAAAAGACGGACGCCCTGCTCGCCAAGCACGGTGACGACGGCGACTTCGTCCGCACGGAGACGCTGCAGGAGCTCGTCGATTCGCTGGAGAAGCCGCGCCGGGTCCTGATCATGGTCAAGGCCGGCAAGCCGGTCGACTCGGTCATCGAACAGCTCGAGCCGCTGCTGGAAGCCGGCGACATCATCATCGATGCCGGCAACTCCCACTACGAGGACACCCGCCGGCGCGAGGCCGCGCTGGCCAAGAAGGATCTGCACTTCGTCGGAATCGGCGTCTCCGGCGGCGAGGAGGGTGCCCTGAACGGCCCCTCGATCATGCCGGGCGGCTCCAGGGAGTCCTACGACGCCTTGGGTCCGCTGCTGGAAAAGATTGCCGCCCAGGTTGAGGGCCAGCCCTGCTGCGCCTGGATCGGCACTGACGGCGCCGGACACTTCGTCAAGATGGTCCACAACGGCATCGAATACGCCGACATGCAGGTCATCGGCGAGGCCTTCGACCTCCTGCGCTCCGGCGCCGGGATCGAACCCGCCGAGCAGGCCAAGATCTTCGCAGAGTGGAACAAGGGCGACCTCGCCTCCTTCCTGATCGAAATCTCCGCCGAGGTCCTCGGCCACGTCGATGCGAAGACCGGCAAGCCGTTCGTCGACGTCGTGGTGGACGCCGCCGGCCAGAAGGGCACCGGCCGCTGGACGGTCATCTCCGCGCTTGAGCTCGGCTCCCCGGTCTCGGGCATCGCCGAATCGGTCTTCGCCCGGGCCCTGTCCTCACAGGCAGAGCAGCGCGTCCTGGCCCAGGAACTGCTGACCGGCGCCGAAGCCGCCGTCGAGGTCCCGGAGAGCTTCGTCGAAGACGTCCGCCAGGCGCTCTACGCCTCCAAGCTGATCTCCTACGCGCAGGGCCTGGACATGCTCACCTCCGCCGCGAAGGAATACGGCTGGGACCTGAAGCTGGACGAAATCGCCTCGCTGTGGCGCGGCGGCTGCATCATCCGTGCGGAACTGCTCAAGGAGATCACCAAGGCGTACGCCGCCGCGGAAAAGCCGGCCAACCTGCTCTTCGCCCCGGCGTTCACCAAGGCAATCGCCGAGGTCCTCCCGGCCTGGCGCCGCGTGGTCGCCACCGCGGTCCAGCTCGGCATCCCGGTGCCGGTGTTCTCCTCCTCGCTGGCCTACTACGACGGCCTGCGCCGCAAGCGCCTCCCGGCCGCCGTCATCCAGGGCCAGCGCGACCTCTTCGGTGCGCACACCTACGGCCGCGTTGACGCCGAGGGCACCTTCCACACCCTGTGGGGCGAGGACAAGTCCGAGATCGAGGCAGTCGACACCCACTAGGCACCGCCCCGCTCCGACGACGCTGCGGCCGGCCCTTTCCAGCTACTCTGGGAGGCGCCGGCCGTTCGTGTATCCGGCCGCACCTGTCGCCGGAGTTCGCCCAAGGAGTTCAGCCCATGCCCCAGCCCGTAGCGTTTGTCACCGGTGCGTCCACGGGCATCGGCTTCGAGACGGCGAAGAAGCTCGCCGCGGCCGGCTTCACGGTCTACGCCGGGGCGCGCAGGGTGGAAAGAATGGAGCCACTGAAGGCTTCCGGCGTCAAGGTGCTGGCCCTGGACGTCACCGACGAGTCCTCGATGAGCGTCGCCGTCGAAAGCGTGCTGGCGGCCCACGGCCGGATCGATGTGCTGGTCAACAACGCCGGCTACGGGACGTACGGCTCCCTTGAGGAAGTCGAACTGGCTGAGGGGCGGCGGCAGTTCGACGTCAACGTCTTCGGCCTGGCCCGGATGACACAGCTCGTGATCCCGGCCATGCGGGCCGGCGGTGCCGGGAGGATCATCAACATCTCCTCCATCGGCGGAAAGATGTACGAGCCGCTGGGCGCCTGGTACCACGCGACGAAGTTTGCGGTGGAGGGCCTCAGCGATTCCCTGCGGCTGGAGCTCAAGCCGCATGGCATCCACGTGGCCATCATCGAGCCCGCCGGGACGGTGACGGAGTGGGGCCCCATCGCGGCGCAGGGGCTTCTGGCGAGCTCGGGGAACGGGCCCTATGCGGCCCAGGCCACGGCCGTGGCGGCGGCACTGGGCACCACCGTGAATCCGGCGACCGCGACGCCGCCGGAGCAGGTGGCGGCGGCGATACTGCATGCCGCGACCTCGCGGCGGCCCAAGACACGGTACCCGGTGGGTGCCAGCGCCAAAGGGATTCTGCTGCTGCGCCACCTGCTGCCGGACCGGGCATTCGACGCCGTCCTCTGGAACGCCTACAAACGTCTTCCCCGGTAGCCCGCTGCCCTAAATGTGGTAATCGATCAGGTATTCGGCGGGGTCGACGGCGGGTTTGGTCTCGCGTTGCGCGTCGCGGTGCCGCCACGTGGCGGGCACGCCGGTGACGATCGACTCGGCCGGGGCGTCCTTGACCACCACGGCATTAGCCCCGACGGCGCTGTCCCGGCCGATGGTAATGGGGCCCAGGACCTTGGCCCCGGCGCCGATCACCACGCGGTCCTCGATGGTGGGGTGGCGCTTGATCTTCGCCAGCGAGCGGCCGCCGAGCGTCACGCCGTGGTAGATCATGACGTCCTCGCCGATCTCGGCGGTCTCACCGATGACCACGCCCATCCCGTGGTCAATGAAGAAGCGCCGGCCGATGGTGGCTCCGGGATGGATCTCGATACCGGTGAGGAACCTGGCCAGCTGGGAGATCAGCCGCGCCGGAAACCGCAGCGCGGGGTTTTGCCACAGCCGGTGCGTCAGGCGGTGGAACCAGATCGCGTGCAGGCCGGAGTAGGCGAAGAAATTCTCAAAAGAACCCCGCGCCGCCGGGTCGTGCGACCGGGCGGCGTCGAGGTCTTCCTTCAGTCTCGCGAAAAAGCTCACAAAGACCTTTCTGGCGTTCGTGGGGCAGCGGCCGGTACTTAGCCGCGGATGTCGTCGTACAGCACGGTGGAGATGTAGCGCTCACCGAAGTCGCAGACGACCGCAACAATGAGTTTACCGGCGTTCTCCGGACGCTTGGCGATTTCCAGGGCGGCCCAGACGATCGCGCCGGAGGAGATGCCGCCCAGGATGCCTTCCTTGATGCCGAGATCGCGCGCGACGCGGACGGAGTCCTCCAGCGTGGCGTCGATGACCTCGTCGTAGACGTTGGTGTCGAGGATTTCGGGAACGAAATTCGCGCCGAGGCCCTGGATTTTGTGCGGACCGGGGGCGCCGCCGTTGAGGATGGCGGAGTCCTTCGGCTCGACGGCAATGATCTGGACCTCGGGCTTGCGCTCCTTCAGGACCTGGCCGACGCCGGTGACGGTGCCGCCCGTGCCGACGCCGGCGACGAAGATGTCCACCAAGCCGTTCGTGTCGGCCCAGACTTCCTCGGCGGTGGTGCGGCGGTGGACCTCCGGGTTGGCCTCGTTGGCGAACTGCTGGGCCCAGATGGAGTTCTCCGTGTTGGCAACGATCTCCTGGGCCTTCTCCACGGCGCCGCGCATGCCCTCGGACCCGGGGGTCAGGACAATCTCGGCACCGTAGGCGCGGAGCATGACGCGGCGTTCGGTGGACATGGTTTCGGGCATGGTCAGGATGACCTTGTAGCCGCGGGCCGCACCGACCATGGCCAGGGCGATGCCGGTGTTGCCGGACGTGCCTTCGACGATCGTGCCGCCTGGCTTGAGGGCACCGGACTTCTCGGCCGCATCGATGATCGCGACGCCGATCCGGTCCTTGACGCTGTTGGCCGGGTTGTAGAACTCCAGCTTGACGGCCACCGTGGCCCCCAGGCCTTCGCTCAGCCGGTTCAGCCGGACGAGCGGGGTCCCGCCAACCAGCTGGGTAACATCGTCATAGATCGGTGCCATGTATGTATGCCTGTCTTTGAAGAGGGATAACTTTGGTCAGCCTAACGAGCGCTGGCAGACCCAAGCTAAGAATTAAGCCACGCAGAGTAATATTTCCTCGCCTTGGCCAGCTTTGGGTTGATGATGACCTGGCAGTAGCCCTGCTCCGGGTATTTGGCGTAGAAGTCCTGATGGTAATCCTCGGCCACATGGAACTTCGGCAGACGGCTGACCTCCGTGACGATCGGGTGCCGCCACAGGGCCTGGTTCCGTTCGATCGCCTCCTCGAACAGGATTTTTTCCTCGGTGGTTTGGTAGAACATCGATGAACGGTACTGCGTCCCGACGTCGTAGCCCTGGCGGTTCAGGGTGGTGGGGTCGTGGAGGGCGAAAAACATGTCCAGGATGACCTCGGCGGGAATGATGTCCTCGTCGAACGTCACCGCCACCACCTCGGCGTGGCCAGTGGTGCCGGAGCACACAGAGTAGTAGTCGGGGCTGTGGTCGTGGCCTCCGGTGTAGCCCGAAATGACCGAACTGACACCCTTGGTTTTCTGGTAGACGGCGTCGAGGCACCAAAAGCAGCCTCCGCCGAGGACAAAAGTTCTCATGATCTCTTCAATGGTTCGGCGGCTCCGATGATTCCCTGCCCACCTTACGAGACTGTTACGGGCACCGTGCTGGCGAGACTGTTACAAGTGCCGGGGCGGGCCCCGGATAGGGTAAAAATGGGGTATGGAACCTGTGAACACCGATGTTTCAGCTGAGTCCGACGGCGTTGCTGCCGCCGCCGGCGCCGGTGCCGGCGCCCGCGAGGCACCCGGCACCGCTGCACTGGGACCCACAACGCTGGGCGCGATCCAGCTTGCGGTGGAGGAACTCTGGCCAGAATCGTTGGCCGAGGACTGGGACGAGGTGGGCCTCGTGGCGGGCCACCCGGACGCCGAGGTGCGCAAGGTGATGTTCGCCGTCGATCCGACCAGCGAGGTGATCGAGGAAGCGATCGAGTTCGGCGCCGAGCTCCTGATCACCCACCATCCGCTGCTGCTCAGGGGCGTGACGAGCGTTGCCGCCAACACGGCGAAGGGCAAGGCTGTCCATCGCCTCATCGAGTCCGGCACCGCGCTGATGACCGTGCACACCAATGGTGACTCCGCCGTCGGGGGCGTCTCCGACGTCCTGGCCGACGCGCTGGGACTGCAGGACGTGGCCCCCCTGACTCCTGCCGCGAACGGGCTCCCGGAGGAAGGCATCGGCCGGGTCGGCGACCTCGGAGAGGCGCTGACGCTGGGGGACTTCGCCGCCCGCGTGTTCGGCATCCTGCCCTCCGTGGCCGGTGGCGTCCGGGTGTCAGGGGACAGGGACGGCATCGTTCGGCGGGTGGCTGTCTGCGGCGGCGCCGGCGACTCCCTCTTCGGCGAGGTCCGGGCCAGCAACGCCGACGTCTACCTGACCGCGGACCTGCGCCACCACCCGGCGTCGGAAGCCCGCGAAGCGGCGGTCAACGACCGGCCGTACCTGATCGACGTTTCCCACTTCGCCAGCGAGTGGCTGTGGCTGCCCGCGGCCGCGGAAGCGCTCGGCAACGTGCTCTCCGACCAGGGGCACGACGTCGAAATCCGGGTCAGTACCACCAACAGTGATCCGTGGGACTTCATTCTGACGCCGGGCTAAGCCTCGCGTGCGAGGTCCGTTGCCGGGCCCACCGGCGAGGGACCCACACCGAGCGCAGCGAGGTTTGGGAGCCGGTGGGGACGTAGCGAGGCCGGGGAGCACGCTAGGCGCTAGAGTTAGGAAGCGCCGCGACGGTGCCCGGCTCCGGCCGGATGGGAACAAGCGGAGGTAACGAGTGGCCAAGGCAGCACCGGCGGAACAATTGAAGTTGCTTGACTTGCAGGGACTGGACGCCAAGCTCAAAGCCCTGTCCAGCCGCCGCCGAAGCCTGGAAAGCGACTCCCGGATCACCGACTTGGAAGCTGCGCTGAGCGTGGCCAACGGGGAACTGGGCGCCGCCAAGCTGGCCGTCCACGATGCCGAACTGGAACTTAAGCGTGCCGAAGCCGACGTCGAGCAGGTGACCTCCCGGATCGAGCGTGACGAGGCGCGGCTGAACAGCGGCACCGGACTCTCCAAGGACCTCGTCGCCCTCCAGCGGGACCTCGTCTCGCTCAACAAGCGCCGCTCCGACCTCGAAGACGTCGAGCTCGAAGTCCTGGAACGGCTCGACTCGCTCCGCGCCCGCCAGGCCGCGCAGCAGCAAATCGTTGACGATATCCAGGGCTCCTTCGGCTCCATCCGTGCCGAGCTGGACGAGCAGTTGGCCGAGATCGCCGCCGAGGCCACCGTGGTGCGCGGGCAGCGCTCCGAATTCGCGCAGGGACTGGACGCGGGAATGCTCGCCGTCTATGAGAAGACCCTGGCCAAGCGCGGCGTGGGCGCGGCGCGGCTCTTCCACGGCACCTCCGAAGGTTCCGGCATGCAGCTGAGCCCTGGCGACCTCGCGGAGATCAAGGCCGCGGCCGAGGACGACATCGTCTTTTGCCCGGACTCCGGCTGCATTCTGGTCCGTTCGGCCGAGTGGGGCTAGTCACCGCCTCCAGCTAGTTGGGCAGGATGATGTTCAGGGTGTGCGGCTTCCGGGCGGTGCCCTGGACAAGCTCAGCGAGCCACTTTTCGGACGCCGCTTGTCTCAGCTGGGCGGGCGTCTGGGGCGCCTTGCCCCTGCGGCTGAGCAAATGCCGCGCCAGCTCGCCCCGGGTGTGCTTGGCGAAGTGGCTGACCACCTTGCGCACCCCGGCTGTCTCGGTGAAGACGTTCACGGCCACCGTCTGTTCCGCCGGCGGAGCCCAGGCAGCGGCGTAGGTGCTGGACCGGCAGTCCACCAGCAGTTCGCCCGCAGTGGCCGCCGCCAGGGCGTCGTTCAGCAGCGGCTTCCAGAAAGCGGCGAGCCGTCCGACGTCGGGCAGCGAGGTCCCCATCGACAGGCGGTAAGCCGGCACGCGGTCGGCGAAGCGGATGGCACCCCACAGCGCGGACACCACCAACACCGAATCGTCGGCCTTCCTTCGCTGCGCCGGGGTCAGGGAACGGTAGCCCAGGGCGTCGTAGAGCACCCCGGAATACACCTGGTGGGCCGGGGCGGCCGGTTCGGCGTGCAGGCGGGTGTTGCGTTCGACGTCGGCACTCAGCGACGCCCCGACGCCCAGCAGCGCCAGGGCGTCCTCGTGCGCGCTGACGGTGCCGAGCGCGTCGAGGACCGCAGCCCGGGAACTGTTGAGGGCGGGAAAGCTCAGTGCGTTCCAGTCGGCGGCGTCCCCGTCCGTCGCAGGAGTCTTGCCTTCGGAGGGCGGCAGCAGAATTAGCACCGTACGATCTTACCGGCGGCGGGTTCAGGCGAGGTTGTAGCCGAGAAAGGACACGACGTCCGGCAGGACGGTCCGCCAGTAGCCGTAGTCGTGGCCGCCGGGCCGGAAGCCGCCCTCGACGTCGCCAGGAAGGTCCGCCCGGTACTGGCGGACAGTGGCGGCGAGATCGTCGCCGGCACCGCAGTCGATCCGCTTGGGCAGCGCCGCGAGCCGGGGCCGGAGCGCGAATACGTCGTTGGCCGCGAAGTCGGCCGGGCCGTCGAACGCAGATTCCAGGCGCGGGTCGTAGTGGTCCCAGACCGCCGGACTCATGGCCGCGACGGCACGGACTCCGGGCAGCCTGCCCTGCGAGGCCAGCAGGAGGGAACCGAAGCCGCCCATGGAAATGCCGAAGAGGCCGATTCTGCCGAGATCGTAACCCCTGCTGCCCAGGAACGGAACAAATTCCTTGACCAGCATCGACTGGGTGTCGCTGCCGTCGGCGCGGGCGTGCCACCAGGTGTTTCCGCCGTCCACCGCGGCGATCGCGAACGGCGTGCCGCCGGCGTCGAGATGCCGCTGAAGGGCCTCATGGGCGGCCAAGTCGCCCAGCAGGACCGTGTGGCTGCTATTGAGTCCGTGCAGAAACACAGCCAGGGGCAGTTCAGGTGGCGCGCCGCCAGGCGGCAGTTCGGGGGCTGCCAGCGACCAGTGGCTGGCGCTCCCGGGGCGGAAAGCCGAGACGAATGAACCGGTGCTGGTCCGGACGGTCAGCCGGGCCGGCACGGGCGGCGCAGCCGCTGTCGCCCCGGCGGTCGGCGCTGTCCTCGGTCCGGCCGGCACGGGCGGAGAGGTCTCGGCGGGCGCGGTGCAGGCCACCAGGGCGGACGCCGCAAGGCTGACCCCTGCCAGCCCAAGCAGCCGGCGCCGGGTCAGGCCGGACTCGTCCATGCCTCGATCATAGGCCTGGTGCACACGCCCCGTGCAGACGTGGCACCGGATGCGGCGCCGCCCGCGGGCAGCCCGTAGACTGGACAGCGGATGGGTTGACCAGGCGGCCGCGCGTCACGCAAGTGGCTCGAGGAACGTCCGGGCTCCGCAGAGCAGGGTGGTGGGTAACGCCCACTCGGGGTAACCCGCAGGCCAGTGCCACAGAAAACAGACCGCCTGCATCGCGCCGATTTGAAAGCGGCACGAAGCCGGTAAGGGTGAAACGGTGGTGTAAGAGACCACCAGCTTCCCGGGTGACCGGGAAGGCTAGGTAAACCCCACCCGGAGCAAGGCCAGACAGGGCACGATTGAGGGCTGCTCGCCCGAGTGTCCGGGTAGGCCGCTGGAGGGCGTCGGCAACGGCGTCCGTAGATGGATGGCCGCTACTCCCGCGCCGGCAACAGCGCGGGAACACAGAACCCGGCGTATCGGTCAACCCATCCACACAAACCCCGGCTTTCGCCCGTCATCCCTGGTGTTCGGTGTCGCGTTCGAGGAGGCGGCCGGCGAGGCTGGGATGTTATGCGCGGCCCGCCGATGGGTCTCAGGCAAAGACGGGCCGCTGGTGGGCTGACAGGGATTCGAACCCTAACGTGACCAGGGTCCTGTGGGATTTTCTGGCTACGAACCGTTCAGCCCGGGTCGCTGAACCGGACGTTACCGGCGCCACCTTGTGGATTGTCTGGGGAAAACCTGTAGCGGCCGCGCATGAGCTGGTGGTCGCTGGTGCGCGCCTCTGCCGGTCTCAAGCGGCGGCGGGCAACATTCAGTTCGCTGGTTCTTTCCCGCGGTCCTCGGGCCGGCCCGCGCAGGCGTGGTTGCCACCAGGCGGGGGGCGCCGGCGCGGACACTGCTCCAGTCGTAAACGTAGAAGTGTCTCACTGGGTGCCATTCTGGCTACCGCCGCCTGTGCCGGAACGCCAAGCTGCCGCGAATGCTTGACATAGACCGGGCGTGGCCAGACACTTCAATGAACGCTTCAAATCGGTGCATAGATTTACGGTTGAGGAGCCAACGTGCCGGACGATGCAGCATACGACTATGTGATTGCGGGGGGTGGCACGGGCGGCAGCGTCCTGGCCGGCAGGCTGAGTGAAGACCCGTCTGTTCGGGTGCTCCTGCTCGAGGCGGGCAGATCCGACCGCCATCCCTTCATCCATATGCCCGCCGGCTTCCCCCGGCTCAAGGGGGGCCCCTACCAATGGGGCTATAGGAGCGTTCCCCAAAAGTACAGCAACGGCCGTCGCATCCCGCTGGCCCAAGGCCGCGTGCTCGGCGGCGGAGGGTCCATCAACTCCCAGGTCTTCACCCGCGGCGTGGCCGCGGACTACGACGGCTGGGCGGTGGACTACGGATGCGAAGGCTGGTCCGCAGGGGAGGTGCGCAAGTACTTTGTGCGCTCGGAGGCAAACACCAGGCTCTCAGGACCCCACCACGGAACCGAAGGACCCCTCGGCGTCTCCGACCTCCGGCGTCCGCATACGCTCTCGGCCGCCTTCGTGCAGGCAGGCCAGGAGTTCGGGCTGCCCTACAACAGCGACTTCAACGGCGCCGAGCAGCTCGGCGTCGGCTTCTACCAGACCACCACCAAGAACGGCCGCCGGTGCAGCGCAGCCGCCGCTTATCTGAAGCCCGCGCGCAAGCGGCCCAATCTCACTGTCCGCGTCAATGTGACGGTTTCAAAGGTGGTCATCAAGAGCGGCCGCGCCATCGGCATCCAGACGATCGAAGGCGGCGTGGTGCGGACCTACCGGACGCGGCGTGAGGTGATCGTCGCCAGCGGCGCTTTCGGATCTCCCAAGTTGCTTCAGCTTTCAGGCATTGGCGACCCGGCAGACCTGGCTGCCGCCGGCATCGACGTCCTCCATCCGCTGCCGGGCGTCGGGAAGAACCTGCAGGACCACCTGGATCTGGACATCATCTACGAACTCACCGACGACCACAGCCTGGACCGGTTCAATCGCGTGCGGCCGGCGACCGCCATGGCCGGCCTCGAGTACCTGGCCTTCCGCTCCGGACCGTTCGCGTCCAACCTCGTGGAGGCCGGTGGCTTCAGCTATGCCAACACGGAGGAGTCGAGCCCGGACCTGCAGTTCCACTTCCTGCCGGCGGCGAGGTCGGAGCCGGGCATAGCGTCGCTGCGGCCCGGATTCGGCGCGACGCTGAACTCCTACTTCCTGCGCCCCCGCAGCCGGGGGACCGTACGCGTCGCATCCCCAGACCCCACAATGGCACCGCTCATCGACCCGAATTTCCTTGCGGACGACTACGATCTCGAGGAGACGATCGCCGGCGTGCAGCAGAGCCGCGAGATCATGGGACAGGCATCGATTGCAACCTTCATCAAGAAGGAGCACATCGGCGACGGCTCACCGGTCACAACCCGCGACGAGTACGTGAAGTTCGTGCGCTCCTACGGGCGGACCTCGTACCACCCGGTCGGCACCTGCGCCATGGGTACCACCGATGATTCAGTCGTCTCCCCGCGGCTTAAGGTCTACGGGGTGGAGGGATTGCGCGTCGTTGACTCCTCGATCATGCCCCGACTGATCAGTGCAAACACTCAGGCGCCCACCATCATGATCGCGGAAAAAGCCGTCGACATGATCCTGGAGGACGCGGCCGCCCTGGCACCGGGAGTGGGTGGTCTGGCGGCCTCCTCCAAGGGCCGGGACGGTGTGTGAGTCATTTCACGCGTAACCGGGCAGCGTAGGCCGCCGGGGCGCCCGTAGAATTGGTGGTGAACGTAGAAGTTCGGCCGCCGGGTCTGCGTTCGCAGCCGGCGGTTTTTCTTTGCGCTCAGCGAGGCGCCCGGGGTGGACCGAATCCCCGGCGCCGCCAGGTACCCGGGCACCCGCCGGCGGCCGACTTCCCCATACGAGGACGTAGGGGATGGATTCTAGGAAGGTAGTTCTGTGAGCCAGACGTCAGATTCTTGTCTTGATACGTGGATGGGCCGTGAGGCGCTCGCCGAGGCCATGATCCCGGTGATCGGCCGGCTGTACCGCGAGAACAACGTGGTGACCTCCATCCACGGACGCAGCCTGATCAACAAGTCCACGATGAACATTCTCAAGGCCCACCGCTTTGCCCGCCGGATGAGCAAGGAAGAACTGCGCCTCGAGGAGACGGCCCCGCTGCTGGAGGCCCTGACCCGGCTGGATCTCGGCGCCGCGGCAATCGACGTCGCCCGCCTCACCGAGAAGTACCGCGCCGAGGGCGACGGTGTCAGCCTGGACGAGTTCCTGCGCGAGGAACTCGCCGAAGTTGTCGGCAAGCGTGGCGGCGATGACCGGACCAGCACCGACGTCGTCCTCTATGGCTTTGGCCGCATCGGCCGGCTCCTGGCCCGCCTCCTGATCGAAAAGGCCGGCGGCGGCCACGGCCTGCGCCTGCGCGCCATCGTGGTGCGCCGCGGTTCGGACAACGACCTCGCCAAGCGTGCCAGCCTGCTGCGCCGCGACTCGGTCCACGGCTCCTTCGAAGGCACCATCAAGGTGGACCTCGAGAACGACACCATCACCGCCAACGGCGTGCAGATCCAGGTCATTTACTCGGACAACCCGGCCACGGTCGACTACACCGCCTACGGCATCAACGACGCGCTAGTGGTGGACAACACGGGACGCTGGCGCGACGCCCAGGGCCTCGGTCAGCACCTGCAGAGCAAGGGCGTTGCCCGCGTCCTGCTGACCGCCCCGGGCAAGGGCGAGCTGAAGAACATCGTGCACGGCATCAACCACCGGGACATCACCGACTCCGACAAGATCGTGTCAGCCGCTTCGTGCACCACGAACGCCATCACACCGGTGCTCAAGGCGATCAACGACCGCTACGGCGTCGTGCACGGGCACGTGGAGACGGTCCACTCCTTCACGAACGACCAGAACCTGATCGACAACTTCCACAAGGGTGACCGCCGTGGACGCTCCGCCGCGCTGAACATGGTCATTACTGAGACCGGCGCCGCCAAGGCCGTAGCCAAGGCCCTGCCCGAGCTGCTGGGCAAGCTCACCGGCAGCTCAATCCGTGTCCCCACCCCGGACGTGTCACTTGCCATCCTGAACCTGAACCTGGAGAACGGCACCACCAAGGACGAAGTCAACGACTACCTGCGGGAATTGTCGCTGCACTCGGAGTTCCGCAAGCAGATCGACTACATCGATTCGCCCGAGGTCGTCTCCACCGACTTCGTCGGCTCGCGCCGCGCCGGCATCGTCGACGGCCTGGCCACCATCTCCAACGACAAGAACCTCGTGCTCTACGTCTGGTACGACAACGAGTTCGGCTACAGCTGCCAGGTGGTCCGCGTCATGGAGGAGATGGCCGGCGTCAATCCGCCGTCCTTCCCCGCCAAGGACGCAGCTGCCATCCTCGAGGCCGCCGGGCTGCCGGTCGAGGCCTAACGGCGCAACCTACCGGGCGGCGGAGCCGCCGGCCTGACCGGGGGTGGCAGCGTTTTCCCGGCCGATGCACTGGAATCGGCCGGGAAAGGACACCACAATGGAGCCATGGAACAGAACCCGGCACTTGAACACGAGACCACCCTGGAACACGCGCTGGATGTCGCCCGGAGTAACGCTAAGGAAGCGAAGCGGCTCCTGGACGACGCGGTCGTCAAACGCCAGGCCGGTGAAGTCAACGACGACCGGGTGAACCAGCTCCGGGACCTGCTGGATCTGGCCAACGAAGACCTCAAACGGGTCACGCGGGAACAATAACGCCCCGTTGCCACCTGTCCCCAACACTGTGGACAGGGCCAAGGGTGCCGGGCCGCCGCCGTAAGCTCAGGACGTGCAGCCTGAACGCCGCCCGCGGCTACCGTCGTGACCGTCTCCTGGACGGCATACCGCCGCGCCCGGCGCCGGTCACGCCAGGCATGGAGTCTCCTGGCCGCGGCCGGCCTGGCAGTGCTGGGCGCTCTGGTCTGGTTCTTCACGGCCGGGCAGTTTGCCCTCACGGAACCCCCGGCCCAGGGACCCAGCGAGGCGCCCGTACTGGCGGCCGGGTGGATGAAGCCCGTGGGCGCGGTCCGGGCCGTGCCGGCGGCGCCGGCCGGCGTCGTTCTTGACACGTTGGAGGTCAAGGGCCGCTCCGCCAGGGACAACTATGACCGCAGCGCCTTCGGCCAGGCCTGGCTCGACGTCGACCGCAACGGCTGCGATACCCGCAATGACATCCTGCGCCGGGACCTGACGGCGGCGCACTTCGTCGACGGCTCCCGGTGCCAGGTGGCCGACGGCACATTCCGGGAACCGTACACCGGCCGCGTGACCGCGTTCCGCCGGGGCGCCGCGACTTCCGCCGCGGTGCAGATCGACCACATTGTGGCGCTCGGCGACGCCTGGCAAAAGGGCGCCCAGCAGCTCACTGCCCAGCAGCGCGAACACCTGGCCAACGACCCCCTCAACCTGGTCGCCGTCGACGGTCCCGCCAACCAGGACAAAAGCGCTTCCGACGCCGCCACCTGGCTGCCGCCGAACAAGGCCTTCCGCTGCCATTATGTTGCCCGGCAGATCTCCGTGAAGGCGGCCTACCGGCTGTGGGTCACGTCCGCGGAGAAGGAGGCGATGAAGCGGATTCTCACATCGTGCCCCGAGCAGCAGACCATCGTTCCGCAGCCCCACCGCTGAGCGGCCTGCCACACCGGTGGGGCGGGGATTGCCCGCTTGACGGTGCTCAGTAGACTGCAGCATGGACATTGTGCAATACCTGACGCCGCTGCTGGGCAGCTGGCAGGGCGAAAACCGCTTCCGGCTCATGCCCACGGACGATTTCAAGGATTCGGCGGCCACCAGCACCGTCACGGTCACCGCGGCACACTTCGCGACGGTCGCCTACACATGGTCGGACGGGGAGAGCCCGCAGGAAGGCCTCCTGCTCCTGGCCGGCGGGATGTCCCAGGCGGACCCGGCCACCGCTGTGTGGGCGGACTCCTGGCATACCGGCAGGGCACTGATGCAGTTCGCCGGGACCGTGGGCGGGGACGGCGTGCTGCGCCTCCATGGCTCCTACGCGGCGCCGACCGGCCCGGACTGGGGCTGGGAGATCCACATTCACCCGGGGGAGGGCCGGGGCGGGCGCCTGACCATGCACAATGTCGTCCCAGGTGAGGACCCCTATCAGGTGGTCGAGCTGGCACTCGAACGGTAGGGTACCGGCATGGACATCATCCTCGTACCCGGATTCTGGTTGGACGCCTCGTCGTGGGACCAGGTCACCCCGCCGCTCACTGCCGCCGGCCACAAGGTGCACCCGCTGACGTTGCCGGGCCTTGAGTCGGCCCAGGCGCCGCGTGCCGGCATCGGCCTGCGCACCCACATTGACGCCGTCGTAGCGAAGATCGACTCCTTCGATGCGCCCGTGGTCCTTGTGGGCCACTCCGGCGGCGGAGCCATCATCCACGGCGCGGTCGATGCCCGGCCGGAGCGGGTGTCCCGGGCAATCTATGTGGACAGCGGCCCGCTCGGCGAGGGCGGTGTCATCAACGACGAACTCCCGGCCGACGGCGACGAAGTGCCGCTGCCGCCGTGGGAACTTTTCGAGGACGAGGACCTTACCGACCTGACTGAGGGCCTGCGCGCCATGTTCCGGGGCCGTGCCATCCCGCAGCCCCGCGGCGTGGCCCAGGACCGGCAGCAGCTCCGGGATGAACGCCGCTTCGAGGTCCCGGCCACCGTCATTGCCTGCGAGTTTCCGTCCTCGATGCTGACCGGGATGATCGCCGAGGGCCACCCGTACGTGGCGGAGCTGGGACGGATCCGCGACGTCGAGTACGTCGACCTGCCCACCGGGCACTGGCCGCAGTTCACCAAGCCCGCCGAGCTCGGCGCTGCCATCCTCGCCGCCGTCGACCGCACCTAGGACTGACAGTGGGGGCCGGGATCAGCAGGACAGTACGCTGATCCCGGCCCCTGTGCCGGTCCGGTTGCGGTGGACGCTGTGGTGTTGGGCGGTGTCAGGCCCAGCGAAGCACGAGCGGGTCATGCCGTTTGGCCAGTTCGACGAGCTGGGAACGGGTGTCGGGGTGGAGTTCCGCGATTGGCGCCCTGGTCTTGTCGCTGCCGATGATGTTGCCCTCCTTCATCAGCACCTTTGTCGCCCGCAGCCCGCACTGGCGGTTTTCGAAGTGGATGAACGGGAGCAACTCTTCCCACTGGCGGACCGCTTCATCCCGCCTGCCGGCGTGAAAATCCCTGACGATCTGGCCCAGCTCGTCCGGGACCATGCAGCTGCTCATCGTGCCCTGGGCTCCGGCCTCAAGGTCGGGGATGAGGGTGATCGCCTCCTCGCCGTCGAACGGCCCGGGCAGGTCATCGCCCGCAGCCGATATCAGGGCGCGCAGCTTGTCCGCCGCCTGGGGCATTTCTATTTTGGCGTACTTGAGCTGAGGGATCTCGCGGGCCAGGCGTGCCAGCAGCGGGACGGACAGCGCCGTAGGGCTCATCGGGGCGTCCTGGATCATGATGTCGATTTCCAAGCCATCAGAGACGCGCCGAAAGTACTCCAGGATAGCCTCGTCGTCGACCTTCATGGTGGCACCGAAGAACGGCGGCATGAGCATGACGAGGGAGGCGCCCATTTCCTGTGCGCGGAGGCTGCGGTCATGGGCGATGCGGGTACTGAAGTGGCTGGTTGTGACGCATACCGGGAGCCTGTCGGCGGCCTGGTCCATGGTGGCCGCCACGACGAGCTCGCGTTCTTCATCCGTCAGGGAAAACTGTTCGGAGTAGTTGGCGAGGATGCAGACAGCATCGGAGCCGCCGTCCACCAGATAGTCCACAACCCGGCGCTGGCCTTCGAGGTCCAGTTCCTCGTCGTCCGTGAAGATGGTGGGCGCTACAGGCATTACGCCCTTGATGACGCTCATAGTGTGATGTGTTCCTTGCTTTTGAGTGTCATGTCAGGACTGGGCCAGCGCGGGCGCCGGCTCCGTCTCATAGTCTTCAGCGTCAACATCGCGGCCGTGCGGATCCCATTTGTTGACGAGGATGACCAAGATGGCAATTGCCGGGACAATGGCGAGGACGAGCAGCGCCTTCGTGCCCCAGGCCGCGGTGGCGAGAGGCCAGAACACGAGTCCAGCGATGGCCCCGAGGCGGATACCGATTTGCGTGAAGCCGGTTCCGGCGCCGCGCAACGACGTCGGGTAGGACATGGTGGCCATCGTCATGCCTTGGGCGCCGGGGCCGGCGGCGTGGCAGAAGATGAGCAGGCCAATAACGATGGCGCCGACCCAGGACCAGATTCCCTCGACGTTGCTGAGGTTGCCGGCAATGATCATGCAGAGGAAGGTGCCGCAGAACCCATACAGCGACAGCTTGCGGGGTCCTATCTTGCCGGACATCTTCGCTCCCAGGAAGCCACCGGTGACGCCGAAGCAGAGGTTGAGGATGAGCGACGAAATAATGTTCGTCATTACGTTCTGGGTGTGCAGCATGGCGAGCACGATTTGCCCGACGAAGAAGCCGACAGCGTAGTACTCCATTGCCTGGCCCGCGTTGATGACCCCGGCCAGGACCGTGCGCGCCCTGTACTTCTTGCTGACGAGCTTGCCCCATGCCTCGGTCAGCGTCATTTTGAACTGATTGCGCTCGGCGCGGGGGTCCACGGCGTCCGGAGCCACTTCGGCGTCCACGCCGTAGGTTTTCTTGAGGATCTTGGCTGCCTCCTGGAGGCCGAGGTTCTGTGCCGCCCAGGAGGGCGATTCTGCCATGTACTTCTGGCGGAAAATCATGATCAGGATGGCTGGTACGGCGCCGAAGCCGACGACGATCCGCCACATGTGGTTTTCGCCCCAGTTCATCGACTGGAACAGGAAGTACACGGGGATCAGCAGCGCAAAGGTCGAGGCGACAGCCACGTACCACATGGGCTGCCATAGGGAGACCGTGCCGCCCTTCTTCTTGTTCGATGCGTATTCCGCGAGGAAGCTGAAGGCCACCGGGAAGTCGACGCCGATGCCCACGCCCATGATGAAGCGGGCGATGATGAGAGTCCAGACGTCCGGGGCCAGGGCACAAGCGATAGCGGCCACGACGAAGAACACCATGTCGGCCATGAAGACCTTGAACCGGCCGAGCTTGTCAACGAAGTATCCGCCGACGACGGATCCAAGCAGCGCGCCCACCATGATTGATGCGGAGACGACCGCGAGCATGCCGGGGCTCAGGTGGAAGTCCTTGGCGATGTAGGGCATGCCGAACGCGAGGGACGTGAAGTCGTAAGCGTCCAGGAAGATGCCGCCCAGCGCGATGAGGGTGATGGCGAAGGATTTGCCTGTGCGCAGCTGACCGCTGTTGATCAGTGATGTCACATCTTGTGCGGAGCGCAGGATGACTTTTTTACCCGCCTGCACGGGAGAAACCGGACCGTCTGTCATTGACGTATTCCTTTCGTGGACACACTACCCTGTGTGTTCTAAATTTCGAACGTTGATCGAAGTTATGGCGAAGCTGCGATCAGGTCATGGTGACTGGGATCACCCGAAAGTCTAGAGTTGCCCAGCGAAGCGCGTCAAGAAGGGTACCAATTCAGTCCGGACGGGGAAGCTTGATCGTAACGAGGTGACCTACGTCATGGTTGCGCCGTCCCAGCGCTAGGACGCTAAACTAAATTTCGAACAACGAAGGAGTTGCACCAATGAACGATCGTCAAATACCCAAATGGTCTGAACTGCGCGAACTGCTGCAGTTCCGCAGGCTTGAGCTGGACCCGGTGGAGCGCAGGCTCGCCCGCGCCTTCACCATTGCGGATCTTCGCGACGGGGCCCGAAAAACCACGCCGCGAGCGGTGTTCAACTACACCGACGGTGCGGCCGAAGAGGAGATCACGATCGCCCGCTGCCGCCAGGCCTTCCGGGACATCGAGTTCGTGCCCTCGGTTCTTCGCGACGTTTCGAGCCCTGATCCGACCACTGAGATCTTCGGCAAGCAGTTGTCCTTCCCCCTCGTACTTGCACCGACGGGTTACACCCGCATGATGCACAACGACGGCGAAAAGGCCGTGGCCAGGGTGGCGGCCCGCTTCAACGTCCCGTACACGTTGTCTACCGTCGGGACCACGACAGTAGAGGACCTTGCCGGGGCCGCACCCGACGGCCAAAACTGGTTCCAGCTCTATGTCGCCAAAGACCGGGCGAAAACAGTCGAGCTTGTCGACCGGGTCCTGGCGAGCGGCTACACCACCCTCATGGTGACTGTCGACACCCAGGTCGGAGGCTCAAGGGTCCGGGAACTGCGCGACGGGCTTACCATTCCGCCGGCGCTGTCCGTAGGAACCTTTGCCGACATGGCGACCCACCCGAGCTGGTGGTTCGACAAGCTGACCACTCCGCCGATCGAGTTTGCCTCGCTCCGCGGATTCTCCGGTAACTCCGCGGAGGTTGCGGATCAGATTTTCGACCCGGGGCTCACCTTTGAGGATATCGCCTGGCTTCGCACAGTGTGGCCCCACAAACTCCTGGTCAAGGGCATCCAAAGCGTGGCCGACGCGGAGCGCGTCGTGGAGCTCGGCTGCGATGGCGTCGTGCTATCCAATCACGGGGGGCGTCAGCTGGACCGCTCACCGACCGTGCTGCGGATTCTTCCCGTCGTCCGCGAGCGCCTCGGCTCCGGTCCGGTCGTGCTGATCGACAGCGGCGTGATGTCCGGAAGCGACATCCTGGCAGCCGTCGGGCTCGGCGCCGACGCGGCAATGGTGGGGCGGGCATACCTGTACGGCCTGATGGCCGGAGGGGAACGAGGAGTGTCCCGTGCCCTGGAGATCCTCCGCGGCCAGTACGTCAGGTCCATGCAGTTGCTGGGGGTTAAGTCCACCGCAGGCGTGACCCGGGAACATGTCTCTTTCGTGGACTAAGCCCGGTGCCGCGCACCGTCGCCGCCCCGGGCCGTCCAGGTCAAAGGAAACCAAGCTCCGCGCTGAGCTGTTCCGCGCCCTCCGAGGCAAAGGCAGCCCACTCTGCGGGGGAACGCTGGTTCCAGCGCATGTCCGGGACCGAGATGCTCAGTGCGGCCACCACCGCTCCGGTGTGGTCGCGGATGGGGGCGGCCACGCAGGAGACGTCCGGGTTGGACTCGCCCGCTTCAAAGGCCACGCCGCTGGCACGGATCTCGTCGAGTTGATTCGCCAGCACATGCGGCTCCGTGATGCTGCGGGCGGTGAGCTTGGCCATCCCCTTCCGCAAGAGCCGGCTGCGTTCGGCTTCCGGCAGATGCGCCAAAAGCACTTTGCCCACGGCGGTGCAGCTGGCCGGAACCCGCCCGCCCATCCGCGAGACCATCCGCACGGACTGCGTGCTGTCGACCTTGCAGACGTAGACGACGTCGGGTCCCTCAAGAATCCCGACGTGCACCGTTTCGTCGCACTGCCGTGCGACCGACTGAGCGACGCGGAGGCCAACGGAATGCAGGTCCAGGCGTTCTGCGAAGGCGTTGCCGAGCCGGAAGACACTCAGCCCCAAGTGGTAGGTGGCGGTGGCGTCATCCCGGCGGAGGTACTTGCGCTCGGCCAGCGTAGTGAGGAGTTCGTGGACTGTGGTCCGGGGAAGCCCGGTCCGCTGCACGACTTCTGGCGCCGTCAGTCCGTGGCGGGCGTCGAGGAAGAGTTCCAAAACATCGAAACTCCGAAGGACCGCGGGAGTCAGACGTGCCACAGCATTACCCTCTCTGGGCCCTCGGATTTTCCTGGGCCGAACTCAATCTTACAGTGCAGGTTCGAAATTTCGCACGATGATCGGGTGCCGGCGTCGATGCGGCGCGCAGGCGCCTGACACAGTCCTAAACAATCCAGGTATGGGGCCCCGGCCCCGGAAGGAAATCAGCCATGATGACAACGCTCGAACAGGCCAACGACCAGATCGTCGCCGCTCACACTGCCTATGAGCAGGCCAAGGAGATCTCCCCGCGGCAGCGCGCGGACTGGTTGGGGGAAATTGCCTCTGCCTTGGAAGCCAACGCCGATGAGCTGGTGGCCCTGGGGCAGCAGGAGACACATCTTGACGAGGGCAGGCTCCGTTTCGAGTTGCGGCGGTCTGTTTTCCAGCTTCGGTTGTTTATGGAGGAAATCATCCACGGCGAACACCTGGACGCCACCATCGACCACGCAGATCCGTCCTGGGGCATGGGCCCGAGACCGGACATCCGGCGCTTCTCCGTACCGCTGGGAGTGGTGGGCGTCTTTGGCGCCTCGAACTTCCCCTTTGCTTTCAGTGTGATGGGCGGGGACAGCGCCTCAGCGCTTGCGGCCGGATGTGCAGTGGTGCACAAGATCCATGAGGGGCACCTGCAGCTGGCTCTCCGGACCGGGGCAGTCGTTGAGGAAGCCCTCGCGAAGGCCGGAGCACCGGCAGGGCTTTTCTCCACCGTCGTCGGCCGCAAGGCGGCGGAGACGCTGGTGGACCATCCGCAGGTGAAGGCCATCGGATTCACAGGCTCAACGGCCGGCGGCCGCGCGCTTTTCGACCGTGCCTCACGGCGTCCTGCTCCCATTCCCTTCTACGGCGAACTCGGCAGCATTAATCCGGTCTTCGTCACCGAGACGGCGTGGAACGCACGGCGTGAGGAGATCCTCAAGGGCTATGCCGCATCGTTCACGATGGGCATGGGCCAGTTCTGCACCAAGCCCGGCCTGCTGTTCGCTCCGATCGACGACGCCGACGACATCGCGGAGGTCCTCCAGCGGGAGCTCGATGCGAAGCAGGCCAGCCCCCTGCTCAGCCCCAAGCTGCGCGAGGGTTTCGACAAGGCGGTGAATGCCGTGCGTTCGGCACCGGGCGTCGAGGTTCTGGTCGCCGGCGATGACTCCGAGGCGCCCCGTCCCACCGTCCTTGTGACCACTGTGGAGGAAGTCCGGCAGCGGCCTGAAATATTGGAGCAGGAGATGTTCGGGCCCGCGACTCTGGTCATCCGCTACGCGCCGGGGACTGATCTGGCTGGGATTGCGGCCTTGCTGGACGGGCAGCTGACGGCCACCGTCCAAGCGGAACCCGAGGAAGACGTCAGGGAATTGCTCGCTGTGCTGCGTGAACGGTCCGGGCGCTTGCTCTGGAATGCCTGGCCCACCGGCGTGACCGTGTCGTACGCGCAGCACCACGGCGGCCCCTACCCCGCGACCACGGCCACCACAACATCGGTCGGCACGGCGGCGATCGGCCGGTTCATGCGTCCCGTCGCCTACGATTCGTTCCCGCCCGCGCAGCTGCCCGAACCGCTGCGGGACGACAATCCTTGGGGCATCCGCCGCCGGGTTGACGGTGTCTGGGAGTCCTCCGCTGCAGGGGAGGCAGGCAAATGAGCCAGACGACGTCGCAGCAGATCCTTCCCGTCGACGCGGAGGACGCGATCCTCATCGGCCGGGTGTGGGACCCGGCCACCCAGGGCCCGCGGGTGGTTTGTGTCCGTGGTGAAGACGTTTTCGATCTGACGCCCGGGGTCCGTACGGTCGCAGAACTCATGGAACACGAGGACCCGGCGGACACGGTGCTCCGCGCAACGGGAACTGCGCGCTGGACCCTCGCCGAAGTCGTGGAAGCGTCCGTCCAGCATGACCGCAGCCGTCCCCATCTGCTGGCCCCGATCGATCTTCAGGTGGTCAAGGCCTGCGGAGTGACTTTCGTTGAGAGCATGATTGAGCGGGTCATCGAAGAACGGTGTGGCGGCGACTTCAACCGGGCCGCCGAGGTCCGCAAAACAGTCGCCGAAGTCCTCGGCGGCAGCTTGAGCGGCATCCGCCCGGGATCCGAGCAGGCACAGGAGGCCAAGCGAGTACTGACAGCCCAGGGCATGTGGTCACAGTATCTGGAAGTCGGGCTGGGCCCGGACCCGGAAGTGTTCACCAAGGCGCCCGTCCTTTCCTCCGTCGGGTATGGAAACTGCATAGGAATTCCCGGTTTTTCCTCGTGGAACAATCCCGAACCCGAACTGGTGCTGATTCTCGACTCCGCCGGCCAGGTCAGGGGCGCCACCCTAGGGAATGACGTGAATCTCCGCGACGTGGAGGGGCGGAGCGCCCTGCTGCTTGGCATGGCCAAGGACAACAACGCCTCCTGCGCCATTGGCCCGCTGATCCGGCTGTTCCACCAGGACTTCACGCTCGAATCCCTCCGCACGGAAGAAATCGCGCTCACGGTAGAAGGCGAGGACGGATACCGGATGGAGGGCCGGAACAGCCTGGCCCGCATCAGCCGTCCATTCGAGGAGCTCGTCAGTGCCGCACGCGGCAGCCACCATCAGTACCCGGACGGGTTCGCCCTGTTTACAGGAACCCTGTTCGCCCCCACCCAGGACCGCGATACCGAAGGCTTGGGCTTCACGCACAAGGACGGCGACCTCGTGACGATCAGCAACCCGCGCCTTGGCTCGCTCGTCAACCGGACGGCCCGCACGGAGCAGATGGAACCGTGGACCTTCGGGATCAGGGCCCTCTTCAGCTACCTCGCCACCTTGGACGCCGAGGCCGAGCCGCTGCAGCTGGGGTTGAACCAGCTGTCGTGAAACGCAACTTCTTCCCGACCGGAACCTGCCTGCCCAGTGCGTCCGGTAACTGAACTGACCAGAGAGAAGACAACCTTGCCATCCATCATTTCCATCCATACCCAGGACGTCCGCTTTCCCACGTCCCTTGAGCTCGATGGCTCCGACGCCGTCAACGTGGACCCCGACTACTCGGCCGCCTACGTCGTCATCCGCACGGATGCGGGCGACGAGGGCCACGGCTTCGTCTTCAGCTGCGGCCGGGGCAACGAGATCCTCACCCATGCGATCGAGGCCTACGCCAAGCTGTTGCTCGGCCGCGATGTCGATGAACTCATCTATGACCTCGGTGCGGCCTCCAGGCGCCTGGTTCATGATTCCCAGCTGCGGTGGCTGGGCCCGGAGAAGGGCGTGACGCAGATGGCCTGTGGCGCGCTTGTCAGTGCGCTCTGGGACATCCGCGCCCGGCGCGAAAACAAGCCCCTGTGGCTCCTGCTCAGTGAGATGCCGGCCGAGGAGATTGTCGACGTTGTCGACTTCACCCACATCAGGGATGCCTTGAGCCCGGAGCAGGCACTCGACATCCTTCGCACCGGTGAGGACGGCAAGGCCGCCCGCATCGCGGCCCTCCAGGCTGATGGTTTCCCGGCGTACACAACGTCGCCCGGCTGGCTCGGCTACAGCGATGAGAAGCTGGTGCGGCTCAGTGAAGAAGCGGCCGCCGACGGATTTTCCATGATCAAGCTCAAGGTGGGCGGGGACATCAACGACGACCGCCGCCGGCTGGCCTTGGCACGGCAGGCCGTCGGTGATCTGCCCATCGCCATCGACGCCAACCAGCGCTGGGAAGTCTCCGAAGCCATCGAGTGGGTCAACCAGCTCGCCGAGTACAACCCCTACTGGATTGAGGAGCCCACCAGCACCGATGACATCCTGGGCCACGCCCAGATCCGCAAGGGCGTTTCCCCGGTGCGCGTCGCCACAGGTGAAGCCGTCGCCAGCCGTATCGTTTTCAAGCAGTTGCTGCAGGCCGGGGCCATCGATGTGCTCCAACTGGACTCCACCCGGGTGGGCGGGGTCAACGAAAACATCGCCAACCTCCTGCTCGCCGCCCGGTTCGGGGTGCCGGTCTGCCCGCACGCCGGCGGGGTGGGGCTGTGCGAACTTGTCCAGCACTTCTCCTTCTTCGACTACGCGGCCGTCAGCGGAAGCCAGGAGGGGCGCATGATCGAGTACGTGGACCACCTCCACGAGCACTTCGCCGAGCCGGTCCGCATCGTCAACGGCCGCTATGCGGCGCCGCAGCTGCCAGGCACGGGCGCCGAAATGCTGAGTGCTTCCCGCTCCCGGTGGGAATTTCCTGGCGGTGCAGGCTGGCACGAGGTCGGCAACCGCGCCGCAGTCACGGGCGTGTAGGGTTCGAAGGCAAGCGCCGGCCCGGACCCGAACGCGCCGTCAGTGGCCGAACGGGTCCGGGTCAACGCCCGGCATCCAGGTCAGTCCGGGGACGCCCCAGCCGCTGCGCTTGGCCTGCTTCAGGGCCTTGCGGGAATAGCGGTCGATCAGCCGGTTCACGTAGAGCTTGCCGTCGAGGTGGTCGTACTCGTGCTGGATGACCCGGGCAAACCAGCCGGTCGCTTCGAATTCCAGCGGGTTCCCGTCGCCGTCGAAACCCTGGACCCGGGCCCAGTCGGCCCGCTTGAGCGGATACTGTCCGCCGGGGAAGGACAGGCAGCCTTCCTCTTCCTCGTCCGGGTCCGGCAGTGCCCCGGAGACCTTGGAGAGGGTCAGTACGGGGTTGACGACGACGCCGCTCGGCGGGGCGCCGTCGTCGTTGGCGTACTTGTACACGAAGAGCCGCTTGCCGACCCCGACCTGCGGGGCGGCCAGCCCGACGCCGTTGGCGGCGTCGTTGGTCTCGAACATGTCGGCGATCAGGAAGCGGAGCTCGTCGTCGAAGGTTTCGACTTCCGCGGCCCGGCGGTGCAGCACGGGCTCGCCCCAGATCGTGATGGGCAGGACGGTCATGTCAGTAAAGTTCCTCAGGTGCTGGTGAAGTGGCGGGTCAGCCGGCGATGGTGCGGCCGACGACGTCGCGCATGATCTCGTTGGTGCCGCCGAAGATCGTCAGCAGCCGGGCGGCGAGGTAGGCCTGGGCCACCGGATATTCCATGATGTAGCCGTAGCCGCCGTGCAGCTGCAGGCAGCGGTCCGTGACGGACTTGGCCCGCTCGGAGGCCCAGAGCTTGGCGCGGGCGGCGTCCCCGGCGTCGAGCTCGCCGGCGTTGAAGGCCAGGATGGCCTGGTCCACGTAGGCTTCGGTGACCTCGACCTCGGTGAGGATGTCGGCGAGTTCGAAGCGGCTGTTCTGGAAGTCGATGATCCGCTCGCCGAAGGCGTTGCGGTCCTTCGTGTAGCGGACGGTCGCCTCATAGACGGCGCGCACGACGGCGGAGCTGGCCACGGCGATCGCGAGGCGGCCCTGTGGGAGCTGCTCGGCCGCGTACTGCAGGCCCTTGCCTTCCTCGCCCACCAGGTCGGCGTGCGGGACGCGGACGTTGTCGAAGAACAGCTCGGCCGTGTCGGAGGCCTTGAGCCCCATCTTGTCCAGCTGCTTGCCGGTGTTGTAGCCCTCGCCCTTCTGCACCATGAAGAGTGAAAACGAGTCGTGGTTTCCCCGGCCCGTGCCGCCGTCGGTCCGGGCCAGGACCAGGGAGGCGTCTCCGGAGATGCCGTTGCCGATGAACGTTTTCTGGCCGCTGATCAGCCAGTCGTCGCCGTCGCGTACGGCCTTCGTGCGGATGCCGCGCAGGTCCGAGCCCGCGCCGGGTTCCGTCCAGGCGATCGAGGTGACCTTTTCGCCGGTGACCATGGCCGGCAGCCAGCGGGACTTGAGGTCCTCGGAGCCATAGGCCAGCAGGTGGGGGAGGACCATGTCGTCGTGCAGGTGGAAGGCCAGGCCGACGGCAAGGTGGTTGCCCTTGGCGAACTCTTCATCCAGCACCGCCCGGAAACGGTAGTCGGACATGCCCATGCCGCCAAACTCCTCGGGCACGGCCAGGCCCAGCAGGCCCTGTTCGCCGGCCGACGTCCAGAGGTCGCGGGACATCATGTGGTCCTCGTCCCACCGTGCGTAGTGCGGGGCCACCGAGCGTGCGTTGAACTCGGCTGCCATCTCACGGAACATCCCGTGGTCTTCTTCAAAGAGCTTGCGCTTCACTGCGTTTCCTTCCAATGACAGATCCTGCACACACACAGACCAAAAGGCACGGCCGCCCAAAAGACACGGTCTACCGGCATGGGTACTGCACAGACAACAAAGGCCGCACCGGATATCCGGTGCGGCCTTTGGAAAAGGTCAGACAATCACTGCCGTCCTTCATGAGGGTGAGCGACGGGGGTTGAACCCGCGACCTCCTGGACCACAACCAGGCGCTCTGCCAACTGAGCTACGCCCACCATGTGCCTTATCGCGCCCTCCGGCGAACCGGCGGGCTGGAAAGGCAACGACAAATAGCTTACCTGCTGTTGAGGGGTGCTTTTGCCACTTTTGCGGTTTTGGCCAAAATTTCCGCAAAACGTGGCGCAGATTACGCTTCTGTGCCGCCGCCCACGACGCGCTTGGCGATCTGCTGCGCGGTGGAGCTGTCCGGGCCCGGCGCGGGAACGAACACGGCCTCGCGGTAGTAGCGGAGCTCGTCGATGGAGTCCTTGATGTCGCCAAGGGCACGGTGTCCGCCCATCTTGGCGGGGGACTGGAAGTAGGCCCGGGCAAACCAGCGGCGGGAGAGCTCCTTAATGGTGCTCACGTCGATGACCCGGTAGTGCAGGTGCTCGACAATCTCTGGCATGTCCCGGACGAGGAACACGCGGTCCGTGCCGACCGAGTTGCCGCCGAGCGGGGCTTTCTTGGGGTCCGGCACCCACTTCTTGATGTAGTCGAGCACGGCGGCCTGCGCTTCGGCCATGCTCTTGCCGTGCGGAAGTTCGGCCAGGAGGCCCGAACGGGTGTGCATGTCGCGGACGAAGTCGTTCATCTGGGCCAGCGCGGCGTCGTCGGGCTTGATCACGACGTCGACGCCGTCCCCCAGGATGTTGAGCTCGGAATCCGTCACCAGGGCGGCCACCTCGATGAGGGCGTCGTTCTTGGTGTCCAGGCCGGTCATTTCACAGTCGATCCAGACGATGCGTTCGTTAGTTATAGGCACCCGCACAGCCTACCGTTCCGACGCCGCAGAGCCGTCCGGTGCTACGATTCGGGTACGCGGCCGTCGAAGAATTTCGTCAGCTTATTTAGAAATCGCCGTGCGCCCCGGGCCGGTCCATTCGGCCGGCTGTGGGCGGATATGTGGCCCACAACAGATTGGACGATCCTGACATGACGGCGCCTGTGCCTGCGGCGGGGGAAACGGCAGTCGGTGCGTCGCGCGTGGCACCCTCCCGACTGTCCCCGTCCCCGGCGTCCGCCCAGTCAACCTCCGGCCAGTCCTGGACGGACGACGTCGACAACCCGCGGTCCCCGATCCTTGCCGGGCTCCTGGGGTCGCTGGCCATGATGATCGGTTCGATCGGCGTCGGCTGGCTCGCCCCCGTTTCCGGTCTCCGCCGCGTTCCGCTGTTCATCTGGATGCGCACCGAAGCCGTCGGCGTGGCCCTGTCGATCATCCTGCTCTCATTCGGCGGCATGCTGTTGGTCCGCGCGTGGCTGCGCCTCGGCCAGCGCGTCCGCGTCTGGGGGCCCGGCGCCCGGAAGGCCACGCTCCTGGCGACCGCAGCCTGGGGCCTGCCGCTGATGCTCTCCGTGCCGCTGTTCAGCCGGGACGTCTATGCCTACATCGGCCAGGGCCGGCTCATGGTGGAGGGGTTCAACCCCTACGAAAACGGCATCTCCGCGCTGTCCAACTACTTCCAGCTCGGCGCCGACAAGATGTGGACCGAAGCGCCCGTTCCCTACGGCCAGTTATTCCTGTGGATCGAACAGTTCGTAGTCTGGGCCACCAACGTGCACCCGGAAGGCAGCATCATGCTGTTCCGGCTGGTTGCCCTGGCCGGCGTCGTCCTGTGCGTGATCTACGTGCCGAAACTGGCCGAACTGCACGGGGTGAACCCGCACCGGGCGCTGTGGCTGACCGCGGCCAATCCGCTGTTTCTGACGAACTTCATCGCCAGCGTCCACAACGACTCCCTCATGATCGGGCTGGCCCTGGCCGGGCTGTATTACTGCGCCACGCGCCGGGTCGTCCTCGGGATCGTCCTGGTCACGCTCTCCATCGCGGTCAAGCCCATCACCATCGTCTTCCTGCCGTTCATCGGCCTGCTCTGGGCGGGAAAGAACGCCAGCTGGCCGCGCAAGTTCGTCTTCTGGGGCCTCACCGCCGGCCTCAGCCTGGCCCTGCTGTATCTCATGAGCCGGGTCAACGGCTTCGGCTTCGGGTGGATCAACGGGCTGTCTGCGCCTGGCAGCATCTGGATCTGGTACGCACCCGTGGGGCTGGTGGGACTGATCGTCGCCTCCCTCGCGAACGCGGTGGGGCTCGACGGCTGGGGCCTGGCCAAATGGGCGTTCGACGCCGGCAAGCTGCTCGCCGTCGGGGTCGTCGCGTGGCAGATTTTCCGCGGTGACTACGACCGCCTGATGCGCCGGCTCACCCTGGCGTTCGCCGCCGTCGTGCTCCTGTCCCCGATGATCCAGTCCTGGTACATCGTCTGGCTCATCCCGCTGTTCGCCGTCACCGGCATCCGCGACGACTGGCAGGTCAAAGCGCTGTACTTCATCGTGTCCTTCTTCATGGTGTACGCGATCTCGGACCAGTTGGACGTCTTCCCGTACCTGCAGACCGCGGACCTCGGGCTGGCCCTTGCCCTGGCCCGCAACGCCGCGGCCATCATCGCCCTGCTGTTTGCCCTGTACCTGATCTTCCTGGACCCGAAGACCAAGATGCTCTTCAGCAAATCGGACGAGCCGGTGACCACGCGCCCGATCATTTAGGCTTCGGAAGGAACCCCATGGCCATGATCAAGAGTCCCGAAGAGATCGCCCTCATGCGGGAGGCTGGCAGGGTGGTCGCCACCACGCTGGTTCGCGTCCGGGAAGCCGCCGCCGTCGGTGTCTCGCTCAGGGAACTGGACGACGTCGCCGCGGAGTCCATCGCCGGTGCCGGCGCCACGCCCGCGTTCCTGAATTACCGGCCGCGGTGGGCGTCCGTCCCCTTTCCCGGGGTGATCTGCACGTCCGTCAATGACGCCGTCGTCCACGGCATCCCCAACGGGTACCGGCTCCAGGACGGGGACCTGCTGAGCGTGGACTGCGGCGCGTTCCTGGACGGCTGGTGCGGCGATGCGGCCGTCAGCTTCATCGTGGGCACGCCGGACCCGGTGGACCAGGCGCTGATCGACGCCACGGACGCCGCCCTGGCCCGGGGGATCGCGGCGGCCAGGATCGGAAACAAGATGGGGGACCTGGCCTACGCGATCGGCGGGGAAGCGCGCCGGGCAGGCTACGGGCTCCTTGCCGACCACGGCGGCCACGGCATCGGCCGGACCATGCACGCCGAACCGCACGTGCCCAACGACGGCAGGCCGGGCCGCGGCATCAAACTGACCGAGGGCCTCGTCATCGCCATCGAGCCCATGCTGATTCTCGGCCGCAAGGACGACTACTACCACGACGACGACGAGTGGACCCTGCGGACTGCCAACGGGCGCCGCGCCGCGCACAGCGAGCACACCGTCGCCATCACAGCGGACGGCCCTGTGGTTCTGACGCTGCCCTAGGGCCGCGATCGGCGTCGGGGCGGGGCTCCCGTGCGGCCGACGACGGGCGCGCGGCCGCTGGTGCGGGGCTGTTGGCAGGGCACCGGGCACGGTATAACGTTCCAGCCAAGGAAAGGCCTTTGCGAGGAGGCACGGCCGTGACGATTATTGACAATGCCGTCTATGTGGATGGTCACCGGACCGCCGACCCGGAAGACCTTGAGGAGACGTATTTTCTCCTGCGGCAGCGCCAGGGCATGGCCTGGATCGGGCTGTACCGGCCGGACGCCGTCGAACTGCGGTCGGTGGCCGAGGAATTCGACCTAAACCACCTGGCCGTGGAGGACGCGCTCGCCGGCCACCAGCGCGCGAAACTGGAACACTACGGCGACACGCTGTTCCTCGTCTTGCGGCCGGCCCGGTACCTCGACGAAGTGGAGAAGGTCGAGTTCGGCGAGATCCATGTGTTCGCCGGCGCGGACTTTGTGGTCACTGTCCGCCGGGCAGAGTCTCCCGACCTCGCCCGGGTGCGCCGGAGGATGGAGTCCGAGCCGGAGTTCCTGGCGCTCGGCCCGGATGCGGTCCTGTACGCGATTGTGGACCAGGTGGTGGACGAGTACGAGCCGGTCGCCGCCGGACTGGAAAACGACATCGATGAAATCGAAGATGACCTTTTCGCCGCCGATCCCGGCGTGTCGCGCAGGATTTATGAACTGTCCCGCCAGGTCATCACGTTCCAGCGCGCGACCGCCCCGCTTGTCAGCATCCTGCAGACGCTGATGGCCGGGGGCCCGGACGGGGCGCCCGGCCCCGAGCTGCAAGACCATCTCCGGGACGTCCTGGACCACGCCATCAGGCTGGGCGAGCGCGTGGCGGCCTTCCGGGCTTTGCTGCAGAATGCGTTGGCCGTCAACGCTGCGCTCGTGGCCCAGCGGCAAAACGACGAAATGCGCCTCTTGACCGAGTCGAGCTTCGCCCAGAACGAGGAGGTCAAACGGATCTCGTCGTGGGCGGCTATCTTGTTCGCCCCGACACTGATCGCCTCGATCTACGGCATGAACTTCCGCACCATGCCTGAACTCGACTGGTTTTTCGGCTATCCGATGGCCCTCGGGCTGATGGTGGTCATGGGCGGGATCCTGTACCTGGCGTTCAAACACAACAAGTGGATCTGACCGTGCTGCTGGGGCCCTGGGCTGCGGAAAGGCCGCAGCCCAGAGCCGCACTCTTGTGCCCCAGGAGGGAATCGAACCCCCGACCGGCGGATTAGAAGGCCGCTGCTCTATCCCCTGAGCTACTGGGGCACGCTGGCGCCCGCCGGCTGCTGCCGGGTGACGCCTCAAAAAGTTTACAGTGCCGGAGGCCCGGCGGCGGTCATTGGTGCGCCGCCAGGGTCGGCCCTGTGGTTTCCGGCAACCCTGGCCCCTGCGGGGAACGGTCCGCCTGGACGGTGACGCCGATGCCTGCCGCCACCACCAGCGCTATCCCCAGGAGGGCGCTGAGCCCGGGGGCCTGCCCCAGGACGGCGAAACCGATCACTACGGCAATGGCCGGTTCCAGGCTCATGAGCGTCCCGAAAGCCGAGGCCTTGAGGCGCCGCAGGGCAAGCAGCTCCAGGCTGAAGGGAATGACCGGCAGCAGCAGCGCCAGGCCTGCCCCCACGAGCAGCAGCTGCCAGTCGAGCCGGCCGAACACCGAGGGTCCCACGACGACGGTGGTTGCCACCGCCGCGACAGGCATGGACACCGCCAGCGCCTGCAGTCCGCTCACTTCGTTTCCGGCCCGCTGCGTCAGAAGAATGTAGGCGGCCCAGCAGGCGGCAGCACCGACGGCCAGGAGGACCCCGGCCAGGTCGGTGCCGCCGTGCCATGGCTCGGTCAATGCAGCCACCCCGGCCGCTGCCACCAACGCCCACCACCGTCCGGCCTTACGTCCCCGGATGACAGCCACCGACAGGGGGCCCAGAAACTCCAGGGCACTGGCCGTGCCCAGCGGTATCCGGACGGCCGCGGCCATGAACATCAAGGTCATCCCGGCCGTGACCAGTCCCAGCAAGACGCAGGCGATCAGGCCCGCCCGGGTGAACCGTGCGCGCCAGGGACGCGTCATGGCCACCAGGATCAGGGCGGCCCATGCCAGACGCAGCCAGGCGACGCCGTCGGGGCCGAGGCGGGCCGCCAGCCCCACCGAGGCTGCCAGGCCCAGCTGCACGCAGCACATGGCTGCGCCTGCCATCGCCGTGCCGGTGCGTGGAGAGCCGGACTTGCCCGGGGGAATCGTCGTCATGAATTCCAGTAGACCCCCCAGCGACTATGTACGTCCACGTGATAATCATTCACAAACCGTCCATGAAAAGTGGACAATGGGGGTGTGGAGACACGCCGCTTGGAAATCCTTCTTGAACTTGCCCGCCAAGGCTCCATGCGCCATGTCGCCGACACTTTGGGAACGACGACGTCGACCGTTTCCCAGCAGCTCGCGGCCCTGGCCCGGGAGGCCGGCACGCCCATGCTGGAACCTGCAGGCCGCGGCGTGCGGCTGACCCCAGCCGGCCGCCGCCTGGCGGAGCACGCGGTCACCATCCTCGGCGCAGTTGCCGCCGCAACCGCAGAACTGGACGCCGGGGCTGAACCGGTGGGAACGGTCCGCGTGGCCGGATTCGTCACGGCTGACCGAAAAATCCTCATGCCCATCGTCGGCGACCTGGCCTCCAGCCACCCCGACGTGAAAATCGAGGTGCGGGAGCACGAGCCGGCCGAGGCGCTCACGCTGCTCGCCTCGGACACCGTGGACCTGGCCCTGACCTATGATTACAACCTCGCTCCGGACGGCACCGGGGCCGCCTTTGACTCGATCCCCTTGTGGAGCACCCCGTGGAGCCTCGGAGTTCCCGCCGGCGACTCGAAAGGCCTGCCCGGCAGCGCTCCGGAGATCTTCCTGGCCTTCCGCGACCATGACTGGATCGGCAACTCGCGAAACCGGGCGGATGAGGATGTCCTTCGGCTGATTTCGTCGATGGCGGATTTCGAGCCCCGGGTCAGGCACCAGGCAGACAGCCTCGAACTGGTCGAAGACCTGATCCTCGCCGGGATGGGAATCGGCCTCCTGCCCGCGGACAGGCGGCCCAGGCACGGCGTGACGCTGGTTCCGCTCGCCCGGCCCGGGCTGCGCCTGCGGGCATTTGCCCGCACACGGCAGGGCAACAGCGCCTGGCCAGCCCTGGCCGCGGTGCTGGACCACCTCAAGAGGAGGGCCGCGGACGTCGGTACGGCACCCTGAGCCGCCCGAAGTTGCCGAGTTGTCCACATAGCGCTGCCCGGGCCTCGCCGGCCCGCGTCCGCTGCAGGAAGCTGGGAGTGCCCGCCAGGGCAAGACCACTCGAGACAGGACATGAGCATGAATGACAACATCACGGTCCGCGGTTTTGTCGCCTCGGAGATCAGGACTTCGACGACGCCGGGAGGCGTGGGAACCGCCTCTTTCCGGCTCGGCTCGACCGAACGGCACTTTGACCGCACCGCGAACGCCTGGGTGGACGGAAACACCAACTGGTTCACAGTGCAGGGGTACCGTCAGCTTGCCGGGAATATCGGCTGCAGCATCAAGAAGGGCCAGCGGGTCATCGTAGTCGGCAGGCTTAAGCTGCGCAGCTGGGAAAAGGACGGCCGCGTCTATCACGCGGTTGATATCGACGCTGAGTCCGTCGGCCACGACCTCATGTGGGGTTCCGCGAACTTCATCCGGACGGCCGGCGGCGGCCCTGCGGCCGGCCAGGACGCGGCCGCCGGCAATGACGCACCGGGCGAGTCCGGTCACGACGGGCAGGGCGAAGCCGGCCACGACGTCGACACCGGCGGGGACGGGGACGCCGGTGAGGAGGACCTGGAGTTCGACGAGGAGACCGGCGAGCTGAAGGAAACCGCCGCCTGAGCCCGGGGCCGGCGGGCGGGCAGGTGCTTCGTCGGGCCGGCGGCTTGGGCGCCCCGTTACCTGGAGCCTGCCGAAAGGCCTCCGGAATGTGAGTTATCCCGGCTGAACCACTAGATTTGTAGGCATGGCGGAATTTATCTACACAATGACCAAGGCCCGTAAGGCTGTCGGCGAAAAACTCATCCTCGATGACGTGAGCATGTCCTTCTTCCCGGGGGCCAAGATTGGCGTTGTCGGCCCGAATGGTGCCGGTAAGTCCACCATTCTGAAGATCATGGCAGGGCTGGATACGCCCTCCAACGGCGAGGCCCGGCTCAGCCCCGGCTACACGGTGGGCATCCTGCTCCAGGAGCCGCCGCTGAACGAAGACAAGACCGTCTTGGGCAACGTCCAGGAAGGCGTCGGTGAAATCTACGGCAAGATCCAGCGCTTCAACGAGATCTCCGAGGAAATGGCCAGCCCCGATGCTGACTATGACGCCCTCCTCGAGGAAATGGGACAGCTGCAGGAAGCAATCGACGCGGCCGACGCCTGGGATATCGATTCCCAGCTGGAACAGGCCATGGACGCCCTCCGCTGCCCGCCTGCCGACGCCGACGTCACGCTGCTCTCCGGTGGTGAGCGCCGCCGCGTTGCCCTCTGCAAGCTTCTGCTGCAGAAGCCGGACCTGCTGCTGCTCGACGAGCCCACCAACCACCTCGACGCCGAGAGCGTGTTGTGGCTTGAGCAGCACCTCTCCAGCTACCCCGGCGCCGTCCTCGCCGTCACCCACGACCGGTACTTCCTCGACCACGTCGCCGAGTGGATCGCCGAAGTGGACCGCGGCCACCTCTACCCCTACGAGGGCAACTACTCCACCTACTTGGAGAAGAAGCGCGCCCGCCTGGAAGTCCAGGGCAAGAAGGACGCCAAGCAGGCCAAGCGCCTGACCGAGGAACTCGAGTGGGTCCGCTCCAACGCCAAGGGACGCCAGACCAAGTCCAAGGCCCGCCTGGCCCGGTACGAGGAAATGGCTGCCGAGGCGGACCGCACCCGCAAGCTCGACTTCGAAGAGATCCAGATCCCGCCGGGACCGCGCCTCGGCGGACTCGTGCTTGAGGCCAAGGACCTCCAGAAGGGCTTCGATGACCGCACGCTGATCGACGGCTTGTCCTTCAGCCTGCCCCGCAACGGCATCGTCGGGGTCATCGGCCCCAACGGCGTCGGCAAGTCCACGCTGTTCAAGACCATCGTGGGCCTCGAGCCCCTGGACGGCGGCGACCTGAAGATCGGCGATTCCGTCAAGATCTCCTACGCGGACCAGAGCCGCGGCGGCATCGACCCGAACAAAACCCTGTGGGAGGTCGTCTCCGACGGCCTGGACTACATCCAGGTCGGCCACGTCGAAATGCCGTCCCGCGCCTACGTGGCCGCCTTCGGTTTCAAGGGCCCGGACCAGCAGAAGAAGGCCGGAGTGCTCTCCGGCGGTGAGCGCAACCGCCTCAACCTGGCGCTGACGCTCAAGCAGGGCGGCAACCTGCTGCTCCTCGACGAACCCACCAACGACCTCGACGTCGAGACTCTGAGCAGCCTCGAAAACGCCCTGCTCGAATTCCCGGGCTGCGCCGTCGTCGTCTCGCACGACCGCTGGTTCCTGGACCGGGTGGCCACCCACATCCTCGCCTACGAAGGCGACGATGAGAACCCGTCCAAGTGGTACTGGTTCGAGGGCAACTTCGAGTCCTACGAGGAGAACAAGGTGGAGCGACTGGGCCCGGACGCGGCCAAGCCGCACCGGGTGACGCACCGCCGCCTCACCCGCGACTAAGCCCGCAAAGCAGAAGGCCGGTTCCCCTGGGGGAGCCGGCCTTCTGTCTTATGCCTGCTTCCGGGGCGGGCCCTGCCCGTCCGGGAGTCAGCGGGTTTCGGCCTCGCGCAGCTGGTGCTCCAGGAGCTCGGACTGCACGGCGTCGGTGTTCGCCAGGTCTGTCGGGATCCGGACCATGCCCTCCTGCGCCACCGTGGCGACGTGCCGGCCGTCGCGGCTGAAGATCTTGCCCGTCGCGAGGCCCCGCGCGCCCTGGGCGCTGGGCGATTCCTGGACATACAGCAGCCAGTCGTCCACCCGGACGGGGCGGTGCCACCACATGGCATGGTCCAGGCTCGCCACGGACATCCCGGGCGTAATCCAGCTCATCCCGTGCTTGCGGAGAATCGACTCGAGCAGCGTGTAGTCGCTGGCGTAGGCCAGGGCGGCCCGGTGCAGTCCGGCGTCGTCGGGCATCGGGCCGAACGTCTTCATCCAGACGGCGTTGCGCGCCTCCTTGGGCCCGTCCGCCGAGACGTACAGCGCCGGGTCGACGTGGCGGATATCGAACGGCCGTTCGTAGGCCCAGTGCCGGGCCACGGGGTGGTCGAACTTGCCCAGCAGGTCGGCGGTGCTGGGCAACGACTCGGGGTCCGGGATCCCGGCCGGCATCTCGGATTGGTGCTCGATGCCCTCGTCCCCTGCCTGGAAGGACGCAATCATCGACAGAATGGGTGCGCCCTCCTGGTAGGCGTGGACCCTGCGGGCAGAGAAGGACCGTCCGTCGCGCAGGCGCTGCACGCCGAAGGTGATCGGCTTGTTGGCATCGCCCGGCCGCAGGAAATAGCCGTGCATGGAGTGCACGCTGCGGTCCGGATCGACAGTGCGGCTGCCGGCTATGAGGGACTGTGCCAGCACCTGGCCGCCGAAGACGCGGTGCCGCGGCTGCCGCTGGGAAGGGCCCATGAAGATGTCCTCGTCCGTCCGTGCGCCCTCGAGTTCGCCGAGGTTCAGGAGTTCGATGAGCGAGGAGGTGGGGTCCTGGGTCGGGAGCTCCGGGAATCCGGCTTCGGCTTCAGTCATGGTCTGACTCTAGACGGCCCTGTCACACTGCTCCAAAGGGGGACACAGCTCCAAAGGAGTGCAGCCGGTAGAGTCGAAGTGTGTCTGATGTCTTAACCCAGCCCCTGCAGTTCACCGATCCCCGCGACCTCGCCGATCTGCGCACCTTCGCCACGCGAGCCAAATCCATTGACGACGGCGCCATCCGGCTCCAGGCCGCGGGCCCGGTCCTGGCCGCCTACGTCTGCGTCCTGCGGCCACGGCTCCTTGGTGAATCCACCCCCACCATCCTCGGCCTGCGGACCGTGGCGCTGGCGCAGCCGGCCGAGACCGACGTCACAGTGCCGCTGTCCGCCGTGCTGGACCGTCTGGCGCGGGCGGGGGAGCACGACGTCGAGCTTCCCCTGCCGCCCATGACTGTCAGTGAGTCCTGGGCCGGGATCGGCGCGCCGCGGGCCGGCTGGGAGCCGCTCGGCACCGTCCAGGATACTGTCCTGCGGGACGCAGCCGAAGCCGGCATCAGGGAGATCGCCGCGGTCATCCCGGACAAGCCGGGCGCGCTTATTGTCAACAACGCCCGGGCGACGGTCTGGGGCCGGGAACTGCCCGACGCCGGCGGCCTTCCGGCCGGCGCCGCGTTCGCCGCGCTCACCCTGGGATTCCTGGCCGACGGCGAGCAGCGGCTCTTCCGTGCCGGGCGCTGGTTCCGGCTCAGCGGCACCCGCGGGCACGTGCTGGTCCGGACCGGCTCCGGACTCTAGGGCGGACCGGTGGCGGCTGCCGGCCACGGCTGCCGCAGCCGTCGCTGACTCAGGTGTTCGGCTGACTCACGGCTCCGGCTGACTCAGGACTCCGAGGGGCTTAGGCCTCCGACGGGCTGTTCACCATGGACAGGGCTGCCCGCTCCATGTAGTCCCACAGCGTCCCCTCATACAACGGCGGGAGCTTCAGGGCATCCACCGCGGTGCGCATGTGGTGCAGCCAGCGGTCCTTGGCCTCCGGCGTCACGCGGAACGGCATGTGGCGCATCCGCAGCCGCGGGTGCCCGCGCTCCTCGCCGTACGTCGTGGGGCCGCCCCAATACTGCTCCAGGAACATCAGGAACCGCCGTTTCGCCGGGTCCAGGTCCGCTTCCGGGTACATGGGGCGCAGCAGCGGATCGTCCGCGACGCCGTCGTAAAAGACATCGATGAGCTTCACGAATGTCTCGTGCCCGCCCACGGCGTCATAGAAATTGTCCGTGTAGCCGGGCTGGCTGAAGGGGTCGTTCTGCAGCAGCTGCTTGGGCTGCCGGGGTTCGCCGGCGCTGGGAATCGTCATTGCTTTACTCTCCGGCCTGCTGCTGGGGTGCGGCCTCGTCTGCGGATGTTTCCCGAGGTGCAATGTACGTGCCCTGGGAGCGGTTGCCCACCCGCAGGATTTCGCCGTTGCGCAGGTACCAAATGGTGCCGTCGTCCGCCAGGACCCGGGTGAACCGCAGGTTCATGGCCTCCACGGTGCCCACAACCTCGGAGGTTTCGATGACGTCGCCGATGCCGTACTGGTCCTCAATGGTGATAAAAATGCCGGCCAGGAAGTCGCGGATGAGCTGCTGGGCGCCGAAGCCGATGGCCACACCGAGGATGCCGACGCTGGTCAGAATCGGGGCGATGTTCACGTCCAGGTTCTGGAGGACATACATGATGGTGAGGGCTGCGATCAGGACGCCGATCACGCTCCGGAGCAGCGAGCCGATGGTGTTGGCGCGTTGGACCCGTCGTTCGTGGTCCAGCACCCGGAAGGCGGGAGCCACCCAGCGGAAGTGCGGCTTCTTGAACAGCCGGCTGCCCTCGGCGACCCGCTTGGTGATCCCAGAGATGATGAAGGAGGCCACCAGCCAGACCGCAACGCCTACGCCGATGCTGATCAGGACTCCCGGCAGGTTGATCGCCGAAATTTGCTGCGGCGTGATGGGCTCGACGGTTGTCATGCTGTACATCAGTAAGGCTTGCTCCTTGCGGTGGGCCCTGTGGGGCTGGTGTTCATTGGGGGTGCGGGTGTTCACTACCGCCGGGGCGTTGGCCGCGCGAAGGACACTTTGCTGTCCTTCAACATTAGTTGAGTGAGCGGGGTCCCCGTGCCATGGTCACGCCGGCTCCACCACAGCGGTGGGCTCGTGCAGCACCGGAAAGTTGACGCTGCGGGCGATGAAACAGAGCTTGTTGGCCTCGGCATGGAGCTCCTCCAGGAGCTGCGGGGCGGCCTGGCCCGCCACCGTCACCAGGGGCTTCAGCGTGACGGACTCGAATTGCCCGCTGCCGTCCCGGTTGGTGCGCATCAGTCCCTCGGCCCGGTCCTCATACGCGGTTACCACCACCCCGTGCTTCACGGCCACATGCAGGAAGGACAGCATGTGGCATTGCGAGAGAGCGGCCAGGAGCAGCTGTTCGGGGTTGTAACGCCGGCGGTCGCCATGGAACGCCGGATCGGCCGAACCGCGAAGTACCGGCAGCCCGGGGATCTCGACATCGTGGTCCCGCGAATACCCGCGGTAGGAGGAGGTCCCGGCCCCGAGGTTGCCCGTCCAGCGGACGGTCAGCGCATAGTGATGTTCGTCAAGGCTCATGACCCCAGCCTAGGACACACCCTGTTCAGGCACTTCGGCCCGGGTCGGTCGCAGCAGGGGCCGTTCCGGGGCGCCGGAACGGCCCCTGCTGCCGGTCAGTTGGGGATCGCGTCGCGGGTGGCCTAGCCGACGTCGGCCTGGCGGGCCCGCAGGGCACGGACCACGCCGTCGCGGTTTTCCAGCATCATCCGGCGCAGCGCGGCGCTGTCCGCCGGCAGCGAGGCCAGGAACTCATCCGTCCGGTCCACCGTGGCCTGGGTGGTCAGCTGGTCCGGGTAGAGCCCGACGACGATCTGCTGCGCCAGGGCGTGGGTGCGGTTGGCCACGATGCCCGGGACGGCCTCGAAGTACTTCTCGGCGTACGGCTCCAGCAGGGACGTGTCCAGCACCCGGGTAAAGCCGGCCACCGCGGATCCCTGCAGCGCGTTGGACAGGTCGCCCTTGACCACGATCGATTCCCAGGCCTCGGCCTTGGCCTCCGGAGTGGGAATTGCCGCCTTGGCCAGCGCTGCCGCGTTTTGCCCGTTGGAGGTGTTGTCCTGCGCAAGCTCCCCGTCGATCCGGTCCTGTCCGGCACGGCCGCCTGCCACCAGGGATGTCAGCAGCTCCCAGCGCAGGTCCTGGTCCACGGTGAGCCCGTCCAGGGTGAGCGAGCCGTCCAGCAGACCGGACACCGTATCCAGCTGGCCGGCGCTGCGGGCCAGCAAAGCGTATGACTTCACGAACTGCAGCTGGGCGTCGGAGCCGGGGGCGACGGCCGAGGCGAGGTCCCAGAGCGTATCGGCCGCGTGGATCGAGGTGGCCTCCTTGTGCTCCTCGGCAACGTAGAAGGTCAGCGTGGTGGCGAGCTGGCGGAGCTGGACCAGGATCACGGAGGAGTCGGACTCCTCCGCGATGTTCGCCAGGATCAGGTCCACGTAGCCGCGGGCCGGGGATTCGCCGTCGCGGGCAGCGTCCCAGGCCGAACCCCACACCAGGGTCCGGGGGAGGCTTTGGCTGATGTCCTTCAGGTGGGCCGTGGCCGTGGCCAGGGACTGAGGATCCAGCCGGACCTTGGCATAGGCGAGGTCGTCGTCGTTCAGCAGGACCAGGTCAGGCCGGGCCAGGCCCGCCAGGGCCGGAACCTCGGTGCGTTCGCCGTCGACGTCGAGCTCCTCCCGGTGCACACGCTCCAGCTTGCCCTCGCCGTTGAGGTTGTAGAAGCCGACGGCGAGCCGGTGCGGCCGGAGCGTTGGTTCGCTCTCGACCGCCGACTGCACGATGGCGAAGGATCCGATGGTGCCGTCCTGCGCCACCGAAATGTCCGGGGCCAGGGTGTTGACGCCGGCGGTCTCGAGCCAGAGCTGGCCCCACTTGTCGAGGTCGCGGCCGCTGGCCTTTTCGAGTTCGGCCATGAGGTCGCTGAGCTCGGTGTTCTGCCAGGCGTGCTTGCTGAAGTACTCGCGCACGCCGGACATGAATTCCTCCGGGCCCACCCAGGCGACGAGCTGGCGCAGCACCGAGGCGCCCTTGGCGTAGGTGATGCCGTCGAAGTTCACTTCGACGTCCTGGAGGTCGTTGATCTCGGCGAAAATCGGGTGCGTGGTGGGCAGCTGGTCCTGCCGGTATGCCCACGACTTCTCGACGGAGGCGAACGTGGTCCAGGCGTGGTCGAACTTCGTGTTCTCCACGGCGGCCAGGTGGGACATGTATTCGGCGAACGACTCGTTGAGCCAGAGGTCGTTCCACCAGCGCATGGTCACGAGGTCGCCGAACCACATGTGCGCCAGCTCGTGAAGGACGGTGATGGCGCGCCGTTCCACCTGGGCATCGGTGACCTTGCCGCGGAAGACGTAGCCTTCCAGGATGGTGACGGCGCCGGCGTTCTCCATGGCCCCGGCGTTGAACTCGGGCACGAAGAGCTGGTCGTACTTCTCGAAGGGGTACGGGCAGCCGAACTGGGCCTCGAAGAACTCAAACCCCTGCCGGGTGAGCTCGAAGATGTTCTCCGGGTCCAGGTACTGCATGAGCGACTTGCGGGCGAAGATGCCCAGCGGAGTGACGCGGCCCTCTGCGGAAACGACCTCGCTCCGGACCGACTGGTACGGTCCGGCGATCAGCGCGGTGACATAGGAGGAGATCCGCGGCGTGGGCGCGAACTCCCAGACGGAGCGGGCGCCCCCGTCCTCGCCGGGGAGGGTCTCGACCGGTACCGGAGTGGGGGAGTTGGAGACGATGTCCCAATGCGAGGGGGCCGTGACCGTAAACGTGAAGCTGGCCTTGAGGTCGGGCTGTTCGAAGACGGCGAACATGCGGCGTGAATCCGGGACCTCGAACTGGGTGTAGAGGTAAACCTCGTTGTCCACCGGATCCACGAAACGGTGCAGGCCCTCGCCCGTGTTCATGTAGGGCGCCTCGGCGACGATGAGGAGGTGGTTCTCGGCCGCCAGGTCCGGGAGTTGGATGCGGATGCCGTCGGAGACCTCGGCCGGATCGAGTTCGCGTCCGTTAAGGCTCACGCTGTGCACCGTTTGGGTCACGGCGTCGATGAAGGTCGAAGATCCCGGCTTGGCCGTGAACTTCACGGCCGTGGTGGACCCGAAGACTTTCTCGCCCCGCGTCAGGTCCAGGCTGACCTGATAGGACTCGACGTCGATCAGGGCGGCGCGTTCGCGGGCTTCCGCGCGGGTCAGGTTCATACCGGGCAAAGGGGCCTCCAGAAGAAGATGGATACTGCCGGCCGGCCGCAGCCGCCGGCGATACTGTGAAATTATTCTTTCACGTCATTGGCCCGTGGCAAGTTGTCCCGGTCACAATGTTTCCGGACCCTGCCACGCCGGAACCCCGGTGGGCCGGCTCCTGCCGCCGGAAGCCCCCAGCCGCCTGCCACCCGAGCCGCCTGCCGCCCCAGCCGCCTGCCACCCGAGCCGCCTGCCGGTGCGGACGGCCCTGATCAGGGCAGGCCTGCCCGGGGTAGCGTTGGAGCATGGGAAAGTTTCGGGACTCAGTTGACGGCAGGGCGCTGCGCTTTGCCATCGGGTTTCCCCTGATGCTGGCGGCTGGATTCGTGGTGTGCGCGTTTCTGGTGAAGCACGATCTTCCCGAGCCCCTGGCCGTGCGCTGGACCGACGCCGGTGCCGCCGACTTCGCGCCCTTCGCCGCCGTGACCAGTGCAGGCGCCGCGCTGATTGTGGTGGTGGGCTGGGCGGTCCTGCTGCAGGCCGTGCCGCTGTCCCGCCCCGCCATGATGCGCCGCATCATGATGGGGGCTGGCTTCTCCATGAGCCTGTTCATGACCACCGTCCTCGCCGCAGTGCTTGTGGGCCAGCTGGGACTGCCCGATGCCCGGGAATCCCATGTCGATGCCACCGTCCTGGCCTTGGGAAGCGGCGCGGCCCTCGCCATGGGCTTCGTCATGGGCATGGTCTTCAAGGCCGACGAACGCTGGTCAATCGATGACGATCGCGCCATACGGCAGGCCGTCGAGCGCGAACGTGACCCCGATCTGGCCAGGGACCTCGCCAGCCTCTGGGTCCACGCCCGCAGCTCCATCTTCGTGATGCTCGGCATCGCCACACTGCTGCCCGCCGCCCTCCTCAGCATCGCGGTGCCCTGGCTGTCCGCGGTCCTCGTGGCCGGCGCCCTGGTGGCCGCGGCATTCCTGTTTGCCCGAATCCGGGTTGACCGCGGCGGACTGCAGGTCTATGCGGCGGGCTTCGTCCGTGTCATGAACGTCCCAGCCGCGGCCATCGACGCCGCCACGGCCCGGGAGGTCCGGGCGGCAGACTACGGCGGATGGGGGTACCGGATCCACGGCAGCACCACGGCGATGCTGGTCAGCAGCGGCCCTGCCGTGGTGGTGGACCGCTCCGACGGCCGCCGGCTGGCGGTGAGCAGCGGAAGTGCCGCCATGGCGGACCACATGGCCCGGACCCTTTCCCGGGTGGCGGACCGGGCCCGGCGGAACGGCGGAACGCCGGTTGCGTAAGGCTCGGGCTAGTAGGCTTGGACCAGCCCCCAACCGCCCCCGGCCGCCGCGCGCCGCCGCAACCGAACGGAATCGCCGTGACCACATCTGACTTCCCCCGCGTGCACATTGCCACCGACCACGCCGGAATGGAGCTCAGCGCCCACCTTGTCAGCCACCTCAGCGCAAAGGGCTTCGAGGTGGTGGACCACGGACCCAAGGTCTACGACGCCCTGGATGACTACCCCTCGTTCTGCATTAACGCAGCCCTTGCCGTCGTAGCGGACCAGGAAGCCGGCACCCATGCCCTGGGCATCGTCCTCGGCGGCTCCGGCAACGGCGAGCAGATTGCGGCCAACAAGGTCAAGGGCGTCCGCGCCGCACTGGCGTGGAACCTGTCCACCGCACAGCTCGCCCGCCAGCACAATGACGCCAACGTGGTGGCCGTCGGCGGCCGCCAGCACAGCGTGGACGAGGCGACAACCATCATCGAGGCCTTCCTGGCGGAGCCGTTCAGCCATGACGAGCGCCATGTCCGCCGGATCGGTAAGATCGCCACCTACGAGCGCACCGGCGAGGTTGTCCAGTAGTGCCGGAAGGGCACTCCGTCCACCGCCTGGCGCGCCAGTTCGGTGACGTTTTCGCGGGGGAGGGATTGGCGGTCTCCAGTCCGCAGGGCCGGTTCGCCGACGGTGCCGCCCTGCTGGACGGCCACGTTCTGACCGCCGCCACCGCCCACGGCAAGCACCTCTTCCTCGACTTCGAGCACGATCTTGTCCTGCACGTCCACCTGGGCCTCTACGGGGCCTGGGATTTCGGCGGGGACGCCACCTTCCGCGGCGCGTCCACCATCGGTGCGCCCCGCAAGGTGGGGGAGCGTGAGGTCTACGACGACGCCGGTCCCGCCGGCGGTGTGCCGGCTGCGTCGTCTGCCTACGCAGGGCCGCCGGAGCCGGTGGGCGCCGTCCGGGTGCGGCTGGTGAGCGGGCATGGCTGGGCGGACCTGCGCGGCGCCACCACCTGTGAGGCGATCACCGGGGCGGAAGCCGCAGCCGTCCTGGCCCGCCTTGGTCCAGATCCGCTGCGCAACCTGCCGGGGGACCGGGAGGCTTTTGCCGCCACGCTGGCGGCCAAACGCACGCCCGTGGCGTCCCTGCTCATGGACCAGAAGGTGATTGCCGGCGTCGGGAACGTCTACCGTGCCGAACTGCTGTTCAGGCGGCGCCTCAACCCGTGGCTGCCCGGAGCCGGCCTGTCGCCGGAGGCAGCCGGCCGGCTCTGGGATGACACCGCCGCCCTCATGGCCGATGGCGTCCGCGACGGCCGGATTATTACGACGCCGCCGCAATATTGGGGCGGGACTTCGCGGCACCGGCCGGTCCAGGGGACGCCGGCGGGTCCGGGGGCCGGGCTTCCAGATCCTGCTGTGCTTCCGGATCCGGACATGGCCCACTTCGTCTACCGCCGGCACGGCCTGGACTGCCGGAAGTGCGGCACGCCCGTGGCACTCACGGAACTGGGCGCCCGGAAGCTGTACTGGTGCCCGCAGTGCCAGCAGCCCTGAGACCAGGGAACGGACCCGACGTGGGCCAGCGTCCGTCCGGGGCGTCTTTGGGCACGATTCCGGCCCCTGGGTCCGCTATGTGCGGCGTGTCCGTGTCGAAGTAGCCCCGGACCGCGCCCCGGGTCAGATCCGGAGTGACGAAAAAGGCCCCTCCGAGGAGGGGCCCTTGCGAATGCGTGGAGGGGACGACGGGAATCGAACCCGCGTAATCAGTTTGGAAGACTGAGGCTTTACCATTAAGCTACGTCCCCGGGGCGATGCTGGAAATCCAGCAAAACTTCCGGGTGGCTGTCCAAGCCGGATATAACTAAACCTAATGCAGGGCCCCGGTGTCAAATGTGCAAATCGTCGCAGTATCACCGTAGACTGTTCTGTGCACTTACGGGGTGTAGCTCAGCTTGGCTAGAGCGCCTGCTTTGGGAGCAGGAAGTCGCAGGTTCAAATCCTGTCACCCCGACTCTGCAAGCACTGCCAGCACGTGGCAGCGCAGAACCCCATTCCCCCACACCAGGAGTACTTAGACTGTGAAGAGCGCTGTCGAGAACCTCACCCCCACGCGGGTCAAGCTCAATGTTGAGGTCCCCTTTGAGGAACTGAAGCCCAGCATCGCAGAGGCATACAAGACTGTTGCTTCGCAGATCCAGGTCCCCGGGTTCCGCAAGGGCAAGGTCCCCTCCAAGCTCATCGACCAGCGCGTTGGCCGCGGCTACGTCCTGGAGACGGCCATCAACGAAGGCCTCAACGGCTGGTACCAGGCTGCCGTGCAGGAAACCGGCATCCGTCCGCTGAGCCGTCCCGAGGTCGAGATCACCGAAGTTCCCGACCCGTCCGCCACCGAGGGTGAGCTCAAGTTCCACGCCGAGGTTGACGTCCGCCCCGAGATCGAGCTGCCCGAATACGCCGGCATCAAGGTTGAGGTTGCAGCAGCCGAGTCCTCCGACGCCGACGTTGACAAGGCCCTCGACGAGCTCCGCGGCCGCTTCGGCACCCTGAAGAGCGTTGACCGTCCCGCCGCCGATGGCGACTTCCTGACCATCGACATCGCAGCCACCATCGACGGCGCCGAGGTGGACTCCGCCTCCGGCCTGTCCTACCAGGTCGGCGCAGGCACCATGCTCGAAGGCCTCGACGAGGCCGTCACCGGCCTCAGCGCCGACGAGGACGCCATCTTCGACACCACCCTGGTGGGTGGCGAGCACGCCGGCGAGTCGGCCCAGGTCAAGGTGACGGTCAAGGCCGTCAAGGAGCGCGAGCTTCCGGTTGCCGACGACGACTTCGCCCAGCTCGCCAGCGAATTCGACACACTTGCCGAACTCCGCGAGGACCTCGCCAAGCAGGCCGCCGACTCCAAGGTTGTCGAGCAGGGCGTCGAGGCCCGCGACAAGGTCCTGGACAAGCTCGTTGAGCTCGTCACGGTCCCCGTGCCGGAATCGATCGTTGAAGAGCAGCTCGAGCAGCACTTCAACGCCGAGAACGCCCACGGCGAAGGCGAGCACGACACCGAGGAGCACCGCGCCGAGGTCAAGGCCAACACCGAGCGCGCCTTCCAGAACGAGATCATCCTTGACGCGATTGCCGAAAAGGAAGAAGTCAACGTCAGCCAGAACGAGCTGATCGACTACATCGTCACCACCGCCAGCCAGTACGGCATGGACCCGAACCAGTTCGCCCAGATCATTGATCAGAGCGGCCAGGTGCCCATGATGGTTTCCGAGGTCCGCCGCCGCAAGGCCCTGGCCGTCGTCCTCGGCCAGGCCGAGGTCACCGACTCCGAGGGCAACAAGGTTGACCTGAGCGACTTCGTCCGCCCCGGCGACGAGGCCCCGGCCGCCGCTGAGTCCGTTGAGGAAGACGCTTCCGAGGAAGCTGGAGCCGCCGAGACCGTGCCGAGCGATGACCCCGCAGCTGTGAAGTTCTAGCCTTACCGCCGAGGTCTGGCAGTACCGCAGACGGCCCCCGGATCACCGATCCGGGGGCCGTCTGTTTTAACGCCCTGACCGACCCGGCGCACGGACCCGGGCAATCGTGCGCCGTCAGCGAACAGCCCCGCGCCAGCGAACAAACGGGTACTGAAAACGGTTAGTGTCCATGTAGGAAAGTTCAGTGATGTTGAACAGTAACGTCACCGTCGCCAGCGAGAGGTAAGTATATATGTCACAGCACGCAGGGGAACCCCGGATGGCCACGGTCGATCCGGCAGCCCAGGATAACTACATTTACAACCGCCTGCTGAAAGAGCGCATCATCTGGCTCGGCTCCGAGGTCCGTGACGAGAACGCCAACGCGATCTGCTCGCAGCTGCTGCTGCTTTCGGCGGAGAACCCTGAAAAGGACATCTACCTCTACATCAACTCACCTGGCGGCTCCGTGACCGCCGGCATGGCCATCTATGACACCATGCAGTTCATCCCGAACGATGTTGTCACCGTGGCAACCGGCCTGGCCGCCTCCATGGGCCAGTTCCTGCTCTCCTCCGGCACCAAGGGCAAGCGCTACGCGACCCCCAACGCCCGCATCCTCATGCACCAGCCCTCCGGCGGCATCGGCGGCACGGCGTCGGACATCAAGATCCAGGCCGAGCTGATCCTGCACATGAAGAAGGTCATGGCCGACCTTACTGCCGACCAGACCGGGCAGACCGTGGAGACCATCCTCAAGGACAACGACCGTGACAAATGGTTCACGGCCACGGAAGCCCTCGAATACGGCTTCTTCGACAAGATCGCCGCGCACGCGGGATCTGTGGCCGGTGGCGGCGGCACGAACGCCAACGGCAACGGCTCCCCTTCCGAGAACTGACCGGCAGGTAGCAAGAAATGACTTCAGGAGCAATGAACATGAACTACAACTTCGGATCGACTGCCGGAAACCTGCCGAGCAGCCGCTACGTCCTGCCGCAGTTCGAAGAGCGCACGCCCTACGGCTTCAAGCGCCAGGACCCGTACACCAAACTGTTCGAGGACCGCATCATCTTCCTGGGCGTCCAGGTTGACGACGCCTCGGCCGATGACATCATGGCACAGCTGCTGGTGCTCGAATCCACCGACCCGGACCGCGACATCACGCTGTACATCAACTCGCCGGGCGGCTCCTTCACCGCCATGACCGCGATCTACGACACCATGACGTACATCCGGCCCGAGATCCAGACCGTCTGCCTCGGCCAGGCGGCCAGCGCAGCCGCGGTGCTGCTCGCCGCCGGCACGCCGGGCAAGCGCCTGGCCCTGCCCAACGCCCGGGTCCTGATCCACCAGCCGTCGCTCTCCGGCGGCCAGGGCGGCCAGGCGTCCGACCTGGAGATCCAGGCCGCAGAAGTGATGCGCATGCGCTCCTGGCTCGAGGACACGCTGGCCAAGCACTCCGGCCGCACGCCGGAGCAGGTCAACAATGACATCGAGCGGGACAAGATCCTCACCGCCGCCGAGGCCATGAACTACGGCCTCATCGACCAGGTCCTGGATTCACGCAAGATCAAGCCCCAGGCAATCGCCCGCTAATCAATAAACCGCGACGCCGGTGCGGCACCGTCAATTGGCCGCACCGGCGTTCGCATTCCACCTAACGGGCCCAAAGTGACCTAGAGTGGAACATGTCACAGCCAGCAGCAAGCTACTAAAGGGGTTCACACATGGCTCGGATTGGCGAGAGCACTGATCTGCTGAAGTGTTCTTTCTGCGGAAAGAGCCAGAAGCAGGTTCGCAAGCTCATTGCCGGGCCCGGCGTCTACATCTGCGACGAGTGCATCGAACTCTGCAACGAGATCATCGAAGAAGAGCTCGCCGAAGTAGCCGACCTGGGCAGTTTCGAACTGCCCAAGCCCCGCGAGATCTTTGATTTCCTGCAGGAGTACGTGATCGGGCAGGAACCCGCCAAGCGTTCGCTCGCCGTGGCGGTGTACAACCACTACAAGCGGATCCAGGCCGGCCACGCGCCGAAGAGCGGAAGCCTTGCCGACGGCGGCCACCACGACGACGTCGAGATCGCCAAGTCCAACATCCTCCTGATCGGCCCCACCGGCTGCGGCAAGACGTACCTGGCCCAAACCCTGGCGCGCCGGCTCAACGTCCCGTTCGCGGTGGCCGACGCCACGGCCCTGACCGAGGCCGGCTATGTCGGCGAGGACGTGGAGAACATTCTCCTCAAACTCATCCAGGCCGCCGACTATGACGTCAAGAAGGCCGAGCAGGGGATCATCTACATCGATGAAATCGACAAGATCTCACGCAAGAGCGAGAACCCGTCCATCACCCGGGACGTCTCGGGCGAGGGTGTGCAGCAGGCGCTCCTGAAGATTCTCGAGGGGACCGTCGCGTCCGTGCCGCCGCAGGGTGGACGCAAGCATCCGCACCAGGAATTCATCCAGATTGACACCACCAACGTGCTGTTCATCGTGGCCGGCGCCTTCGCGGGACTCGAGGACATCATCGGCTCGCGCTCCGGACGCAAGGGCATCGGCTTTGGCGCCCCGCTCAACGAGGTCAAGAACACCACGGATTCGTACGGCGAAGTCATGCCCGAGGACCTGCTCAAGTTCGGCCTGATCCCCGAATTCATCGGCCGGCTTCCCGTCATCACCACCGTGTCCAACCTGGACCGTGCGGCGCTGATCCAGATCCTGTCCACCCCGAAGAATGCCCTCGTCAAGCAGTACCAGAAGATGTTCCAGCTCGACGGCGTCGAACTGGTCTTCGACGACGACGCGTTGAACATGATCGCCGACCAGGCGCTGGAACGGGGCACGGGTGCCCGCGGGCTCCGGGCCATCATGGAGGAAGTGCTGCTTCCTGTCATGTTCGACCTCCCCAGCCGCGAGGACATCGCCAGCGTTGTGATCACTGCCGATGTGGTGGCCAAGAAGTCGGCGCCCACGATGATCGCCCACGACGTCGTCGCCAAGCGCCGGAATAAATCAGCTTAGTTTTCCGCTGAGTATTAACAGCGCGCCTGAGGCGTGCCATGCCCTAACGGGTTGCCTGTGCCCGGACGCACCGTCCTGACGACTTCCTTAAGGAGACTCCTGTGCCTGAAGCTGCTTCCAACAAGGCCGATTTCTGGTTCGACCCGCTGTGCCCCTTCGCCTGGGTAACCTCCCGCTGGATCGGCGAAGTGGAAGAAGTCCGCGACATCAAGACCGACTGGCACGTGATGAGCCTGGCCGTGCTGAACGAGGGCCGCGAGGAGCTGCCCGAGAACTACAGAGAGCTTATGAAGAAGGCGTGGGGCCCGGTCCGCGTCATCATTGCCGCCGCCGAACAGCATGGCGCCGAGTACATCAAGCCGCTCTACGACTCCATGGGCACCAAGATCCACAACGAGGGCATCAAGGACTTCGACGAGGTCATCACCAAGTCCCTGGCCGAGGCCGGGCTGCCTGCAGGGCTCGCCGCGGCAGGCAAGTCGGACGAATTCGATGCCCAGCTGCGGGCCAGCCACGACGCCGGGATCTCCCTGGTGGGCCAGGACGTCGGCACCCCGGTGGTCGCCTTCAACGGCACCGCCTTCTTCGGCCCGGTCCTGACCCGCATCCCGCGCGGCGAGGAGGCCGGACGCATCTGGGACGCCGCCGTCACGCTGGCATCCTTCCCGTACTTCTTTGAAATCAAGCGCAGCCGGACCGAAAGCCCCGTCTTCGACTGATCCCCGTCGTGGGTTGAGCCGCTGCCAGCGCTCTCCGGGGGCCGGGAAGAATTACTGGTATGTAGTTCTTCCCGGCCCCTTGTATGTGCCTTGGCCGCGGAGAACAATAGTTCTTACCCACCTCGAAAGAAGCGGGACGCAGGAACCAAAGATTCAGTGACACTCATCCGACGCAGCCTTCGGCAAAGCCGGATGATGGCTACCGGTGACGAGGTAGGAAGACCTGAAAGTCCGAGGATCCCGCCAGATTATCTAAGACGTCACGTGATAATCGAAAAAAGTCGAAGCCCCACCAACGGCTAACGCTGATGGGGCTTCCCCTTTGCCCAAAATCCGGCCCAATAAAATGGTCCAAAAATGCGGCCCAGGAATTTGCCCAAAGTGCGGGATGCCAAAGGCGGGTGGTCTGATGACGAGCGAGCCCATCGCGAACTACGCGCTTCTCTCGGACTGCCGCTCCGCCGCCCTCGTGAGTGTCTCCGGCTCGGTGGACTGGCTATGCTTCCCGCGCTTCGACAGTCCCTCCGCGTTCGCCCGTCTCCTGGGTGCGGAGGCCGGACACTGGGCCGTCAGGCCGCTGGGGGAGTCCTCCGTCACCCGCCGCTACGTCGACTCAACCATGGTGCTCGAAACGGTGCACACGCAGGTCCAGGGCGTTGCCGTCGTAACGGACGCGTTGGTCCTTGGCGACGGCAGGCGCGGCCATGACCTCGGCGCGGACGTGCCCGGCACCCTTGTGCGCCAGGTGCACTGCAGTTCGGGCGAGGTGGAGATTGAGGTCGTCTTCGCGCCCCGGCCTGGATATGCCGCGGACCCGCCGCGTCTCGTTGCCGACGGGCACCGGCTTCTGGTCGTGCAGGGCGGCGACGGCCCGTCCCGGGGCGGCACGCCCCAGGACGCCAGCGAGGTGCTGGTCCTCTCGGCGCCCGGGCCGCTGGAGGTCGAGGGGCATGTCGGGCGGGGCCGCTTCCGGCTTCAGGCGGGGGACCGGATCTGCTTCGCCCTGCAGCACCTGGACCCGACCCGCGACGCGCCGGCGCCCTGGACCCAGGATGAAATCCGCCGCCGTCTTGACGATACCCGGCACGGCTGGACCAGCTGGTCCGCGCTGCACCAGAGTTACCAGGGGCCGTGGCAGGATCTGGTCGGCGTGAGCGGACGCGTTCTGCAGGCCCTGACGTTCTACCCGACCGGTGCAATCGTGGCTGCTGCCACCACGTCGTTGCCTGAAGTTGCCGGTGGGGCGCGGAACTGGGACTATCGGTACACCTGGGTGCGGGACGCGAGCATGACCCTGCAGGCTCTCTGGGTGGCTGCCTGCCCGGACGAGGCCGGCCGGTTCTTCGGATTCCTGGCCGCAGCCGCCACGGCGGCGGCCAGCCGGCCCGGCAACGGGCCAGAGCTGCAGATCATGTTCGGCGTCGGCGGCGAACGCGACCTGACCGAGCGCGTGCTGCCCCACCTGCCGGGCTGGCGGGGGAGTGCGCCGGTCCGGGTCGGGAACGGGGCCTGGAACCAGCGCCAGCTGGATGTTTACGGCGAACTGCTCGACGCCGCCGCGACGCTGCCGGAATTCCTCGTGGACGCAGGACCGGGAACCAGGCAGTTTCTTGTTCGGGCCGCGGACATCGCCGCCGCGCAATGGCAGGCCCCGGACCAGGGCATCTGGGAGAGCCGCGGCGCCCCACGCCACTACCTGCATTCAAAACTGATGTGCTGGGTGGCCCTGGACCGCGCCGTAGCTCTCGCAGCCCTGCTGCAGGCCGAGGAGAAGGTGCCGCAGTGGAAGGCCGAGCGCGAACGGGTGGCGGGCTCCATCCGGGAGCACGGCTGGAACACGGCGGCCGGGGCGTACACGCAGGCGTACGGATCCGAGGACCTCGACGCCTCCGCTCTGCTGCTGGCCATCGTGGGCTTCCTGCCGGCCAACGACCCCGGGATGCTCGCCACGATCGAGGCGATCGAGGCACGCCTCACCGACGAGCGGGGCCTGGTCCACCGCTACCGGAACGCCGACGGTTTCACCGGTGAGGAAGGGTCCTTCCTGCTGTGCACCTTTTGGCTCGCCCACGCGCTGGCCTTGGCCGGCCTCACGTCGCGGGCACGGGAAGTCTTCGAACGGGCGGCGGCCTTCGCCAACGACCTCGGCCTTCTGGCGGAGGAAGTGGCACCGGACTCCGGTGAGCTGCTGGGGAACTTCCCTCAGGCCTTCAGCCACATCGGGCTGGTCAACGCGGCGTGGGCCATCAATACCGCGGAAGAAAACAGCCCCGGAGGGCAGGGACAGCTCGGGCCCCGTCCGGATTGGACCGGACGGGGCCCGAGCGGGCAATAGGCTAAGCCTTCGGCAGCTAAGCTTCGGCGGGGGCCAGGACGACGTCGCTCACGCTTAGTTCGCCGTCGCCGGCCACCAGCGAGAGTTCGCGCGCGTTGGACGCCGCCTTGAGGTCGGCCAGCCCGGCCTTCAGCTGCGTGATGATCGCTTCCGGGGCCGCGATGGCAGCGGACAGCACCTCGGTGCGCTGCTTGACCTTGGCCTCGGACTTGGCTTTGCGGATGCCGCTCAGCGCGGTCCCCACGGTCGCCAGCAGGGTGGTGTCGCCGTCGACCTCCACAGCGGAGGGCCACGGCGCACGGTGCACCGAACCGGTGCGCCACCAGCCCCAGACTTCCTCCGTGGCGAAGGGCAGGAACGGGGCGAAGAGCCGCAGCAGGGTGTCCAGGCTCGTTGCCAGGGCGGCGAGCACGGAAGCCTGCTGGTCCTCGCCGGCAGCCCCGTAGGCACGGTCCTTGATCAGCTCGACGTAGTCATCGGTGAAGTTCCAGAAGAAGCTCTCCGTGATCTGCAGGGCCCGGGCGTAGTCGTAATTCTCGAACGCCTTGGTGGCCTGCTGGACAACCTCCGCGAGCTGGGCCAGCACGGCCTTGTCCAGAGGGTTGGTCAGCACGGACAGGTCGCCGGAAACGACCGAATTCTCGGTGGCGCCCAGGTTCAGGACGAACTTGGAGGCGTTGAGCAGCTTGATGGCCAGGCGGCGGCCGATCTTCATCTGCGCGATCTCGTAGGCGGTGTCCGCACCGAGCCGGGCCGAGGCCGCCCAGTAGCGCACGGCGTCGGAGCCGTACTCTTCCAGCACGTCCGTGGGGACAATCACGTTGCCCTTGGACTTGGACATCTTCTTCCGGTCCGGGTCCAGGATCCAGCCGGAAATGGCGGCGTGCTTCCATGGTGCGGTATTTTGGAGCGCGTCGGCGCGGACGGCGGAGGAGAACAGCCAGGTCCGGATGATGTCGTGTCCCTGCGGGCGCACGTCGAAGGGGTAGACCTTGGCGAAGAGCGCCTCATCGGTGCTCCAGCCGCCGACGATCTGCGGGGTCAGGGAGGACGTGGCCCAGGTGTCCAGGACGTCCGCGTCGCCCGTGAAGCCGCCCGGCACGTCGCGCTGGGCTTCCTCGTATCCGGGCGCGGCGTCGGCGGCCGGGTCCACGGGGAGCTGGGCGTCCGTGGGCAGGATCGGGGCGTCGTAGTCGGGGTTCCCGTCGCCGTCCAGCGGGTACCAGACCGGCACGGGCACGCCGAAGAAGCGCTGGCGGGACACCAGCCAGTCGCCGTTCAGTCCGGAGATCCAGTTCTCGTAGCGGGAGCGCATGAAGGACGGGTGGAACTCGATGTCGTTGCCGCGGCCGATCAGCCGTTCGCGGCGGTCTTCGTCCCGGCCGCCGTTGCGGATGTACCACTGGCGCGAGGTGACGACCTCGAGGGGCTTGTCGCCCTTCTCGAAGAAGTTCACCGGGTGCATGATCTTCTTGGGCTCGCCGTCGAGCAGATCCGTGGCGGCCAGGAGCTCCACCACGGCTTCCTTGGCGCTGAAGACGGTCTTGCCGGCGATAGCGGCGAAGCTGGCGCGGCCCTCATCCGTGGTGATCCATTCCGGGGTCTCACCGGCGATGCGGCCGTCGCGGCCCACGATGGCGCGCGTCGGCAGCTGCAGTTCGCGCCACCAGGTGACGTCGGTGAGGTCACCGAAGGTGCAGACCATGGCGATGCCCGAACCCTTGTCCGCCTTCGCCAGCGGATGGGCCTTGACCTCAACCTCGACGCCGAACAAGGGGGAAGTGACCTTCTTGCCGAACAGCGGCTGGTAACGCGCGTCGTCGGGGTTTGCCACCAGCGCGGCGCAGGCGGCCAGCAGTTCGGGCCGGGTGGTCTCGATGAAGATCTTCTCGCCCTCGGCGGTGAAGAACGGGTAGCGGTAGTACGCGCCGGCGACTTCGCGGTCCTCCAGCTCGGCCTGGGCCACCGCGGTGCGGAAGGTGACGTCCCACAGGGTGGGAGCCTCGGCCATGTACGCATCCCCGGCGCCCAGGTTGGCCAGGAAGGCGCGCTGGGAGATGGCACGGGACTTGTCATCGATGGTCCGGTAGGTCAGGTTCCAGTCCACCGACAGGCCCAAGGTCTGGAACAGGTGCTCGAAGACCTTCTCGTCCTCGACCGCGAGCTCTTCGCACAGCTCGATGAAATTCCGGCGCGAGATGACGTCGAAGTCGCGCTGGTTCTTGGCGGGCTCGGCCGGGGGACGGTAGCCGGCGTCGTAGGCGATCGACGGATCGCAGCGCACGCCGTAGTAGTTCTGGACGCGGCGTTCGGTGGGCAGGCCGTTGTCGTCCCAGCCCATGGGGTAGAAGACGTTCTTGCCGGTCATGCGCTGGTAGCGGGCCAAGACGTCGGTCTGCGTGTAGGAGAACATGTGTCCGACGTGCAGGGATCCCGACGCGGTGGGCGGGGGCGTGTCGATCGAGTAGACCTGCTCCCGGGTGGTGTCCGGGTTGAACCTGTAGGTCCCTTCGTCAAGCCAGCGCTGCGTGAGCGCGGCCTCCAGCCCCTCCAGGGCGGGCTTGTCCGGAACGTTGATGGGGGCGGTGGTGGGCGTGTCTGTACCCTGTTTGTCTTCAGCCATGGGTCAATTCTTCCACGGCAGGCAGTGCCCGTCGCACAAGCGAGCCCCCCGGCGGGGTCGGCTCTGGCGCTCCCGCAGTTGTGGTGGGTACGGCTCTGGCGCTCCCGCAGTTGTGACGGCGTCCAGATAGGCCGTGCTTGAGATTCCTACCAGATCCGCCGGAGGGTCTGTGGTGGTCGCGCCGGATCTGCGGGAGGGTCTGTGGTGGTCGCGCCGGATCTGCGGGAGGGTCCGCTGTGGCCCTGTTCCCATCTACTAGGGTGGTGCCATGACTGAGGAAATCCAGACCAATGCAACAGCAGCCAAGGCTGCGGTAGTCACCGGCGCCAGCACCGGTATCGGCGAAGCCACTGTGCGGGCGCTCCGGAAGGAAGGCTGGACGGTGTTCGCCGTCGCCCGCCGGGCCGAGCGTCTCGAGGTGCTGGCCGCCGAAACCGGCGCCGTTGCCCTTCCGGCCGATGTGTCCGACGACGCCGACGTGGCACGGCTGCTGGACGAGGTGACCCGGGCCGGCGGCATCGACACACTGATCAACATCGCGGGCGGGGCCCGCGGTGCCGACAAGGTCGCCGAAGCCAAGACCGAGGACTGGGAGTGGATGTACCAGGTCAACGTGCTGGGCAGCATGAAGCTGATCCGCGCGTTCCTGCCCATGCTGCGCGCCTGCGGCGAGGGCACGGTGCTGAACCTGACCTCGACGGCGGGGCTCGCGGCCTATGAAGGCGGCGGCGGGTACAACGCCGCCAAGTTCGCCCAGCACGCCCTGACCGGCGCGCTGAGGCTCGAAGAGGCCGAGCACAACGTGCGGGTGATCGAGGTTGCTCCCGGCATGGTCTACACCGAGGAATTCGCGCTGAACCGCCTCGGTGACCAGGACGCGGCCGCCAAGGTCTATGCCGGGGTCGCGAAGCCGCTCACCGCCGAGGACGTCGCAGACGTGGTCCGCTACGCCGTCGCCGCCCCGCACCACGTCAACCTGGACGAGATCGTGATCCGCCCGGTGGCCCAGGCCTCCAACTTCAAGGTGATCCGCGAAGGCTAGCCGGACCCTGCCCTAACGCTCCACCGGAATGCTGAGGGTCGCCAGAATGGCGGCGTGGTCGGTTCCTGGCACCGGGTGGACGGAGTAGGCGGCGCCACTGATCTCCGGGTTGGTGAGGATGTGGTCGATCGCGATTCCGGGCAGGGGCAGCCCGTCCATCGGCCAGGTGGGGATGAGGCGTGATCCGGTGGCAACACCGACGTCAACCGTCGGCCTTCCGCCGGCTCCGGACAGGAGCCGGCGGAACTCCGCGTGATCGTAGGTGGCGTTGAAGTCACCGATCAGGACCACGTTCCCGGGGCGTGCCGCCACCGTGCCGAGCGCTGCGAGATCCTGACGCCACCGCGCAACTCCGGCGTCCACCGGCGGTTTCGCATGCACGATTGTCACCTCGACGGAGGCGTGGCCCGCGGAATCTCCCGCGGAATCGCCGGCGGAGTCCAGGTCCAGCCGGACCATGGGCATCAGGAACTGCGAATCCGGCACGGCGCCGGTGAGCTTGACGGGGTGCAGGGAGTAGACCGCGGCGCCGGAGGCGCGGCCGTCCGGGCGGCTGATCCGGTACGGCAGCAGGCTGGCGATCCCCTCGGCCGCCAGCCGGTCCTCCAGGCCGGGAGTGTATTCCTCGACGGCAAGGAGCCCGATGCCGTTGTCCCGCACCAGCCGGACGATTTCGGCCGCGTCCGCCTGGCCAAGCTGGGCGTTGATGTTCATCACCTTCAGCTCAACGCGCCGGACGTCCGCCGCCTGCGCCGGGCGGCCGTGGCCTAACGGGAAGAGCCAGAACAGCTGCACGGCGAGCAGCGAGGCCGTCGTGGCGAGCAGCCAGGCGCGGCGGCTCAATGCCGCGCACGCCACCCCGACGGCGGCGGGTATCACCAGCCAAGGGGTGAAGGACAGCAGTTGGACCACGGGCCGTGGCCACGCGACCTGAACGGCCCGGAAGACCGTCACAGTGGCCACCGGTGCCGCGGCCAGCACTGTCGCGACGAGCCACACCCGGGAACGGCGCCGAGGCCGCGGCGACCGCGCACTGCGGCCGATGGTTGGTCCTGCCATGCTCCAGAGTCTAAGCCGGGAAGCCCTTGAAGTGACCGCCGCCGGCGGCGGAGTTTTTGGCGGCGGAGGGCTCTGTTGTCGCCGTCTGACGTTCACCTCTGCGTGGCCCGCCGGTCAGGCTGCGGTAGCCCGGTATTGGCCGTGAGGGGGCACGGTGGCTGGTGCAACTGCACACCACCAGAGTGGAGACCCTTCCCCATGCGAACCCCGATGAAGCTCGGCGCTGCCGTACTCAGCGCAGCCCTGCTGCTCACCACCTCTGCCCAGGCCCAGGCGGCGGACACCAACGCCACGGCCAGCGCCAATGGCGGAGGCAGCCGCAATCATTTCGACCTCCAGGCGCACCGCGGAGGCATCGGCCTCACCGTCGAGTCCACACTGGCGTCCTTTGCCAAGGGGATTGAGACCGGCGTATCCACACTCGAGCTTGACCTCCAGATCACCAAGGACGGCCGGGAAGTCATCACCCATGACCGCAAGATCAGCGATACGAAGTGCCGCGACACCGCTCCTGTCACTCCCAACGATTCCCAGTTCCCCTACGTCGGCAAATACATCAAGGACCTGACGTTCGCCCAGGTCCGCAGCCTGGACTGCGGTTCGCTCACCCAGCCGCAGTTCCCCGGCCAGCAGGCTTCCCCGGGCGCCAAGATGCCCACGCTGGCCGAGGTCTTCGCGCTCGCGGACTCCTACCGCGCCAGCCAGGTGAAGTTCAATATCGAAACCAAGGTGGAGGCCGGCGCCCCGCAGGAAACCGCCCCGCGCGAGCAGTTCGTGGATGTCGCGCTGCGCGAGATCAACGCGGCGCACATGCAGAGCCGCGTCTCGATCGAGAGCTTCGACTGGGGCTCGCTGCGCCTGGTCCAGGCGCGCCAGCCGCAGATCCCCACCGTGGCCCTGACCAACAAGGACTTCCTGCAGGCCGGCCAACCCGGGAAGTCGCCCTGGCTCGGCGGAATCGACGCCGACGACTTCGGCGGCGACCTGGTCGCGGCCGCGGCCTCCCTCGGCTTCACAGCCATCTCCCCGGTCCACGGCACGCCGCAGAACGGTACCGTGACGGACGCAAACTACGTCCCGTACGTCACGGCGGACATGGTGCGCCGGGCACACGCGGCCCGAATGCAGGTCATCCCGTGGACCGTCGACGACAAGCCCACCATGCGCACGCTCATCGGCATGGGCGTTGACGGCCTGATCACCGACTACCCGAACGAGCTGCGCGAAGTCATGGCCGAGTCCGGCATGAAGCTGCCGCAGAGCTTCCAGCTGCAGCCCGGACACTGACCCCGGATGCTGGCAGCCGGACGCTGACCTCCGGCAGAACGGGCCGGGGTCCCGCAGGTTACCGGACTTTACGAATCCCCATCCGTAAAGTCCGGTAACATCGTGGTAGCAGCTTTGACCCGGCCATCACCGGTGAGCTTCCGGAAGAACGTCCCGGCGTGCGGTGCCGCGCAGTCGCAGCGCGTGTCAGGACCAGTAGAACCGGACGGGTAAGCCCGTCACAGCAGTAATGAGCGGCCGACGCCGGCGCAGCCCTTTGTCAAAGGTGCGTGCCGACGGCGGTAAGTGAGGTGGTACCGCGGTGCTGGCGTTGTCGAAAGGCGATGCAGGAGCCGTCCTCGCATCCTGAATGAATACACGTGTTCACCGCTCAACCCAGGATGAAGAGATGACCCACTATCCCAAGGCCTCAGCCGCACCCGAAGGTACCGGCTCCACCACCTCTGCTTCCAACGCAGCTTCCAACGCCACAGGCGTATCTGCCTCCGTGAAGTTCCCGGAGATCGAAGAGCGCATCCTCAAGTACTGGGACCAGGACGGCACCTTCCAGGCCAGCATCGACCAGCGGGACTCTGATCTTCCCGGGGGACAGCGCGGTTCCAACGAATTCGTCTTCTACGACGGTCCGCCCTTCGCCAACGGCCTGCCGCACTACGGACACCTGCTGACCGGCTACGCCAAGGACCTCGTGGGCCGCTACCAGACCCAGCGCGGCCGCCGGGTGGAGCGCCGCTTCGGCTGGGACACCCACGGGCTGCCCGCCGAGCTGGAAGCCATGAAGCAGCTGGGCATGACGGACAAGACCCAGATCGAGGCGATGGGCATCGATAAGTTCAACGACGCCTGCCGGTCCTCCGTCATGAAGTACGCCGACGAGTGGCAGAGCTACGTCACCCGCCAGGCGCGCTGGGTGGACTTCGACAACGACTACAAGACGCTCAACGTCGAGTACATGGAGTCCGTGCTCTGGGCCTTCAAGCAGCTGCACGAAAAGGGCCTGACCTACAACGGCTACCGCGTGCTGCCGTACTGCTGGAAGGACGAGACGCCGCTGTCCAACCATGAGCTGCGCATGGACGACGACGTCTACAAGAACCGCCAGGACCAGACCGTCACGGTCACCTTCCCCATCACGGCGGGGGAGTCGGAGCTGTCTCAGCAGCTCGCCGGCGTGCAGGCACTAGCCTGGACCACCACGCCGTGGACGCTGCCCACCAACGCGGCGCTCGCCGTCGGGCCCTCCATCAACTACGTGGTTCTCCCGGCCGGACCCAACGGCGTCAAGGCGGCCTCCGCCGAGGCGCCGGTCACGGGCAGCTTCCTGCTCGCCGCCGACCTCCTGGGGACCTACGCCAAGGACCTTGGCTACGGCGACGGCGCCGACGGCGTCGCGGCGGCCGAAGCCGCGGTCACCTCCACCCACACCGGCGCCGAGCTCGAGGGCCTCGCGTACGAGCCACTCTGGGACTACTTCGCCGACGACGAGAAGTACGGCAACCAGAACGCCTGGCGCTTCCTCGTGGCCGACTACGTCACCACCACCGACGGCACCGGCCTCGTCCACCAGTCGCCCGCCTACGGTGAGGACGACCAGAAGGTCTGTGAAGAGGCCGGCATCCCCGTAGTCCTTTCGGTCGACGAGGGGGCAAAGTTCCTGCCGCTGTTCAGCCACGGCCCGCTCGCCGGGATCGCCGGCCTGCAGGTCTTCGAGGCCAACAAGCCCATCACCCAGGTGCTCCGCGCCCAGGGCCGCCTGGTCCGCCAGGCCAGCTACGAGCACAGCTACCCGCACTGCTGGCGCTGCCGCAACCCGCTGATCTACCGGGCCGTGTCCTCCTGGTACGTCGAGGTCACCAAGTTCAAGGACCGCATGTCCGAGCTCAACCAGGAGATCAACTGGATCCCCGGCAACGTCAAGGACGGCCAGTTCGGCAAGTGGCTGGCCAACGCCCGCGACTGGTCCATCAGCCGCAACCGCTACTGGGGCAGCCCCATCCCGGTCTGGCAGTCCACGGACCCGGACTACCCACGCACCGACGTCTACGGCTCCCTCGCCGAGATCGAGGCTGACTTCGGCCGCCTGCCGCTGAACAACGACGGCCAGGTGGACCTGCACCGGCCGTTCATCGACGAGCTCACCCGCCCGAACCCGGACGACCCCCGCACCCCCGAAGAGGGCCAGTCCGTCATGCGCCGCGTCGAGGACGTCCTGGACGTCTGGTTCGACTCCGGCTCCATGCCTTACGGCCAGGTCCACTACCCGTTCCAGAACGAGGAATGGTTCGACACCCACAACCCGGCGGACTTCATCGTCGAGTACATCGGCCAGACCCGCGGCTGGTTCTACATGCTGCACATCCTCTCCACGGCGCTATTCGATCGCCCGGCCTTCCGTAACGTCATCAGCCACGGCATCGTTTTGGGCTCCGACGGGCAGAAGATGTCCAAGAGCCTGCGCAACTACCCGGACGTCTCCGAGGTCCTGGACCGCGACGGCTCCGACGCCATGCGCTGGTTCCTGATGTCCAGCCCGATCCTGCGCGGCGGCAACCTCGTCGTCACTGAGCAGGGCATCCGCGACGGCGTCCGCCAGGTCATCCTGCCGCTGTGGAACGTGTACAGCTTCTTCACCCTGTACACGAACGCATCGAACGCAGTGGATGGAACCGCGAAGGGCTACGACGCGAAGCTCCGCTACGACGGCTACGCCGACACGCTGGACCAGTACCTGATGGCCAACACCGGGGACCTCGTCCGCAACATGACCGCGCAGCTGGACAGCTACGACATCTCCGGCGCGTGCGACGAACTGCGCAGCTACCTGGACATGCTCACCAACTGGTACGTCCGGCGCAGCCGCCAGCGCTTTTTCGACGAGAACGTCGACGCCTTCGACGCCCTCTACACGGCACTGGAAACCGTCTGCCGGGTGTCGGCCCCGCTGCTGCCACTGATTTCCGAGGAGATCTGGCGCGGCCTCACCGGCGGACGCTCCGTGCACCTGGCCGACTGGCCCGAGGCCGGGCTGTTCCCGGCCAACCCGGACCTGGTCGACGCGATGGACCGGGTCCAGCAGATCTGCTCCACCGGATCCTCGCTGCGCAAGGCCGCGAACCTCCGGGTGCGCCTGCCGCTGCAGGAGCTCACCGTTGTGGCACCGGGCGCGGGTGCGCTGGACGGCTTTGCCGCCGTCGTCGCCGATGAACTGAACCTGCGCTCGGTCCGCCTGCTCGACGCCGAGAGCGCCTCCCCGGAGGAGTTCGGCATCGAGCAGAAGCTCGTGGTGAACGCCCGGGCGGCGGGCCCGCGCCTGGGCAAGAACGTCCAGCAGGCCATCAAGGGCTCCAAGTCCGGCGACTGGTCGGTCAGCGAAGACGGGGTGGTCACCGCCGGCGGCCTCGAGCTCGAACCGCAGGAGTACACCCTGGAAACCGTTGCGGCCGAGAGCGCCGAGGGCGCAGGGTCGCGCGCAGCGGCCGTCCTGCCCGGCGGCGGCTTCGTGGTGCTCAACACCGAAGTCACTCCGGAGCTGGAGGCCGAGGGTCTGGCGCGCGACATGGTCCGCGCAATCCAGCAGGCCCGCAAGGACGCCGGACTCAATGTCAGCGACAGGATCCGCACCATCATCCAGGCTCCGAAGGATGTCTTTGACGCCGTGCGGGCAAACGAACAGCTCGTGACCACCGAAACGCTGACCGTTGAACTCGATCTCGGTTCCTCAGGCCCTGACACCGAGCTGCAGATCACCGTCGAAAAAGTAAAGGCCAACTAAGCCATGACCGACGAATTCTCCGTAGAAAGCGTCTACGCCGAGCTCTTGGGCCGGGCGCCGGAAAACAAGATGGAGCCCCGGCTCGCCCCGCTGCACCGTGCGATGGAAATCCTGGGGGAGCCGAACAAGGCGTTCCCGATCATCCACGTCACGGGCACCAACGGCAAGACGTCCACGGCCCGGATGATCGAGGCCGGGCTGCGGGCCCACGGCCTGAGCACCGGCCGCTACACCAGCCCGCACCTGTCCAAGGTCACCGAACGGATCAGCATCGACGGCGCCCCGGTGCCGGACGAGACATTCGTCCGGATCTGGGACGAGATTCGGCCGTACCTGCAGATTGTGGACGGCGAACTCGAAGCCGAGGGCCAGCCCCGGCTGACCTACTTTGAGTGCCTGACCATCCTGGGCTTCGCGGTCTTCGCGGACCAGCCCGTCAACGTCGCCGTCATCGAAGTGGGCCTCGGCGGCATCACCGACGCCACGAACGTCGGCGACGGGCAGGTGTCAGTGGTCACCCCGATCTCCCTGGACCATACGGAACTGCTGGGCGACACCACCGGGGACATTGCCTACGAGAAGGCCGGCATCATCAAGCCCGGCGGTTTCCTCGTCAGTGCCGCGCAGCCGGTCGACGCGGCCCAGGTGCTCCTGGAGAAGGCCAACGAAGTCAACGTGCCGTTCCGCTTCGAGGGAGTGGAGTTCGGCGTGGAGTCCCGCACCGTCGCGGTGGGCGGCCAGATGGTCACCATCCAGGGCATCGCCGGCCGCTACGAGGATCTGCTGGTGCCGCTGCACGGCGCGCACCAGGCCGAGAACGCCGCCGTCGCGATTGCCGCACTGGAGGCGTTCTTCGGCGGGGAAAAGGCGATCGACGCGGAGATCCTGCAGGAGGCCTTCGCCTCCGTCACGTCCCCCGGCCGGCTCGAGGTGGTCCGCACCTCACCCACGATCCTCGTGGACGCCGCGCACAACCCGGCAGGCATCCGGGTCTCCGCCGAGGCCATCCACGAGGCCTTCAACTTCACCAAGCTCGTGGTGGTGGTCGGCGTGCTGCGGGAAAAGGACGCCGAGGAGATCCTCCGCCAGCTCCAGGAATCCCTGGGCGGCCTCGCCACCGAATACTGCTTCACGCAGTCCAACTCCCCCCGGGCCGTACCCGCGGACGACCTTGCCGAGATCGCGGTGGATCTGGGGTTCGGCGAGGACAACATCCATGTCACCGAGAAGCTCGATGACGCCATCGAATGGGCCGTCGAACGCGCAGAAGCCGACGACGAGGCCGCCGGCGGAGTCCTGGTGACCGGTTCCATCACGCTCGTCGCCGATGCCCGGATCCTCCTCGGAAAGGCGGACGCGTAAGCGATGGCCAAACTCACCAAAGCCCAGCGCGAATGGCGGCCGGGCATGCCCAAAAAGCGGCGTTCCACCAAGGTCATGTTCGCCTCGACCGTACTGTTGCTGGAAGCGTTCGTGGTGCTCTTCGGCACACTGGCCGTCTTCGGGCTCCACCGGAACGAGTATCCTGCGGCCCTCATCTTCTCGGTGGGGATCGGGCTCTGCCTCGTGTTCGTATTCACCTGCGCGGTCCTCTCCAAACCGTGGGGCGTGGCCTTGGGCTGGATCCTGCAGCTGGTCCTGATCCTGGGCGGCATCCTGGAACCGGCAATGTTCGTCGTCGGCGGCCTCTTCGCCGTGGCCTGGTGGTACGGCATCCGCACCGGTATCCGGCTGGACCGCGAAGCGGCCCAGCGGGAGCGCGAGCAGGCTGAATGGGAAGCAGCCCACCCCACGGGCGGCGGGCCGGACCAGACGCCCGGCACCGGCGCCCGGAACGCGTAGCCCCAAACCCGTAGAATTGACCCGAACCCCACCCCAACACATTGGAGCAGCTGTGAGCATTGAGCGCACCCTCGTCCTGATCAAGCCCGACGGCGTCGCCCGCAACCTGTCCGGCGCCATCCTCAGCCGGATCGAAGCCAAGGGCTACACCCTGGCCGAGCTCAAGAAAGTCGACGCCAGCCGCGAGCTGCTGGAGCAGCACTACGAGGAGCACGTCGGCAAGCCGTTTTACGAGCCGCTGGTTGAGTTCATGCTCAGCGGCCCGGTTGTCGCCGCGATCTTCGAGGGACACCGCGTGATTGAGGGCTTCCGCAGCCTCGCCGGCACCACGGACCCGACGACGGCGGCCCCCGGCACCATCCGCGGCGACTTCGGCCGCGACTGGGGCCTGGCCGTGCAGCAGAACCTGGTCCACGGCTCGGATTCGGTGGAGTCCGCCAAGCGCGAGATCAAGATCTGGTTCTAGATTCCGCACGCCTCACCGAGGTGACAGATAAGGCCAATGTTCTAGTCGAACATTGGCCTTATCTGTTCTGTCGCGGTGTTTAGTAGCCGGAGGTCCCGACGAAGACCTGGATGAAGGCGAAGAAGATCGTGGCGATGACGGCCACGTACAGCAGGGCCGTGATGATCCAGCCGGCGTCGCCGATGACCTTGGTGGGTCCGGCGGGAAGCGGGATCACGCCGGACGAGATGTTGCGGACGGTCACCCAGACGAACAGCGGGATCATGACGGCCCAGACGATCATGCAGAACGGGCACAGGATGTGGATGGCGTAGAGCGCCTGGGACCACAGCCAGACGACGAACGCGAAGCCCAGCGTCACACCCGTTTGAAGCCCCAGCCAGTACCACCGGGCGAACCTGGCGCCGGCGAGGATGCCCATGGCCGCTGTGATGATCACCGCGAAGGCGACGATTCCGATGAACATGTTCGGGAAACCGAACACGGAACTCTGCCAGGTCTGCATGACCTGCCCGCAGGAGATCCACGGGTTCACGTCACAGACAGTGACGTGGTTGGGGTCCTTTAGGACCTCCAGCTTCTCCAGGACCAGGGCACCGGAGGCCAGCCAGCCGATGACGCCGGTGATCAGCAGGAGCCAGGCGAACGGGCGGTCGCGGGTCATCGGGGGAAGCGTCCGGTCCGCGGGAGCCGCGCCGGAGCCCGGCCGGTGCACGGTCGCGTCGCCGGCAGTGCTGGAGATGCTGGGCATGGAATATCAGTCCTTTTTGGGTCGTGTGCTTCTGGCCCGATTGTAACGCCGCGGGCTGAACGGCGCCGATGAACGTCCCCGGGCCCCAGCCCCGCGCCCGCCGTGGCATCTCCGGCCTTGCCTACGCCAGCTTTGACGGGTCCTGTGAGACAATGATCGTGGCTGGAACCCGATCCACATCCGGATTCCGGTCCGGCGATTTTGTTTCAAGACCGCCAGTGATGAGCAGGGAGCTGCGGAATCTCCGATTCCAGCTGTCCCGCCGCCATTGGACGGCACCTGGCTGTGGCGTAGAGGTCAACGGGTTCAAAACAATCTCGCCGGCCCTCCAGGGCTGCCGCACCCCAATGCCGGTGCGAACCTGAGGGTACCCAATTGACTTCTGTCAATGCCTGCGGGTGTTGACGCATATTTGCCCCAACGGGCGCCGGATGTGGCGGCGAATCGGGGGCAGGAGTGTCGCCACATATGGATAATGATCAGGTTGTAGCCGGCAACGAAGAGCTAGTTGTTACCGAAGACGCAGCAGAAGCGGAGGCCCCGGTCGCGCCGAAGAGGGCCGTCCGGACCCGCCGCAAGGCGCCCGTTCCAAAGGTGTCCGCCGCCGCGGCAGCAGAGGCAGTGGCTGAAGCCGCCGCCCTCGCCGAAGCGGACGGCTCCGATGAGCCCGTCGCCGAGAACAAAGCAGCCGGAGACGCTGCTGTCCCCGAAGCCAAGGCCAAGGCACCCGCGCGCCGCACCCGTGCCCGCAAGTCTGTTGCAGCACCGGAGCCCCTCCCTGCCTTCGCCGACGACGAAATAGCCGCTGCGGCCGCAGAAGGGGTAGCGGCTGCCGATGCTGCTGAAGCTCCGGCAGCGGCCGCCGATGCTGCTGAAGCTCCGGCAGCGGCTGCCGATGCTGCTGAAGCTCCGGCAGCGGCTCCCGAGCCGGCCGCCGAGAAGCCGGTACGGCGCCGCGCCAGCCGGGCCAAGGCAGCCCCGAAGGTCGACGACGTCCCCGCAGCGGCGGCAGTCCCCGCCGAAGTGGCAACAGCCGACGAAACTCCCGCCGAAGTCGCAGCAGCCGAAGAGGCGCCCGCCGAAACGGCAGCCGCTGAGGTAACCGCGGCCGCCGGAGAAATGCCAGTTGCTGCGCCGACCGCAACGCCGGAGGCCCAGCCCGCACAGGCGCAAACCGAGGAACCGGAAAGCAAGCCGGACAACCGGGCCGCGTCGCTTTTCCTGGAACCCGGTGCCCTCACCTCCGTCATCTTCCAGGCCCCCGACCTCAGCACGGTGGTGCGTTCGGTACCCGCCGCAGCACCGGCGGAACCCGACGTCGAAGAGGGCGAGGAAGACGAGGACGCCGGCAGCCGCCGCCGCCGCCGCAGCCGCGGCCGGCGCGGGCGCACCCGCACCGCTGCCGAGTCGGACACGGACGTGGAAGGCCCCGACGAAGAGGGCGACGAAGACCACGAAGGCGTGCTCGAAGACGGCGTGACCTCGCGCCGCCGTCGCCGCCGCCGCCGCGGCGACCAGGACATGGAACTGACAGGCGGGGGAGACGACGACCCGCCCAACACGGTCACCCGCGTACGCGCGCCCCGGGCGGCCAGCGAAGCCCCGGTCAACAACCGCGTCGCCTCCGTCAAGGGTTCCACGCGCCTGGAAGCCAAGAAGCAGCGCCGCCGCGAGTCCCGCGACACCGGCCGCCGCCGCACCGTCATCACCGAGGCGGAGTTCCTGGCCCGCCGCGAATCCGTCGACCGGCAGATGATCGTCCGCCAGCGCGACGACAGAATCCAGATCGGCGTCCTTGAAGACGGCGTCCTGGCGGAGCACTTCGTCTCAAAGACCCAGCAGGATTCACTGATCGGCAACGTCTACCTGGGCAAGGTCCAAAACGTGCTGCCCTCCATGGAAGCCGCCTTCGTTGACATCGGACGCGGCCGCAATGCCGTCCTCTACGCCGGCGAAGTGAACTGGGACGCCGTCAACCTCGAAGGCAAGCAGCGCCGGATCGAAAACGCGCTCAAGTCCGGCGACTCCGTGCTGGTCCAGGTCACGAAGGACCCGGTTGGCCACAAGGGCGCCCGCCTCACCAGCCAGATCTCGCTGCCCGGACGCTACCTCGTGTACGTGCCCGGCGGTTCCATGACCGGCATCTCACGCAAGCTGCCCGACGTCGAACGCAACCGCCTTAAGCGGATCCTCAAGGACCGCCTGCCCGAAGACGCGGGCGTCATTGTCCGCACCGCGGCCGAAGGAGCGTCCGAGGAGGAGCTGACCCACGACATCAACCGCCTGCGCGCGCAGTGGGAAGGCATCGAGAGCCAGTCGACGTCCACGAAGATCCTTGCCCCGGAGCTGCTCTACGGCGAACCGGACCTGACCATCAAGGTGGTCCGCGACGTCTTCAATGAGGACTTCTCCAAGCTGATCGTTTCCGGCGAGGAAGCCTGGGACACCATCGAGGCCTACGTTACGTACGTCGCACCGGACCTGGTGGGCCGGCTCGAGAAGTGGACCAAGGACACGGACATCTTCGCTGCCTGGCGCATCGATGAGCAGATCCACAAAGCCCTGGACCGGAAGGTTTTCCTGCCCTCGGGCGGTTCCCTCGTGATCGACCGCACCGAAGCCATGACAGTGGTGGACGTCAATACCGGCAAGTTCACCGGTTCCGGCGGCAACCTCGAGGAAACCGTCACCAAGAACAACCTCGAGGCGGCCGAGGAAGTCGTCCGGCAGCTGAGGCTGCGCGATATCGGCGGCATCATCGTCATCGACTTCATCGACATGGTGCTCGAATCCAACCGCGACCTCGTGCTGCGCCGCATGGTGGAGTGCCTGGGCCGGGACCGCACCAAGCACCAGGTGGCTGAAGTGACCTCGCTGGGCCTGGTCCAGATGACCCGCAAGCGGATGGGCACCGGGCTGCTGGAAGTCTTCGGCGAGCAGTGTGAGGCCTGCGCGGGCCGCGGAATCGTCACCCACGACGAACCCGTGGAGCACCGCCGCGCCAACACCGTTGCGGCCGAGCACTACGTGCCGCGCACCGAGGCCCAGCCGGCCGCCCGGACCGAACGCAAGAGCCGCCGCCGCGGCAGGGGAGGCCAGGGCACGGAGTCCGCGACTTCGGCACCGGCAGCCGTCCATCCGGAGCCGACCGAGGCCGAGCGCCACGCCAAGGCTGAGGCGACCCGCACCGCCCTGGCGAACATCGCCGCCGCGGCGCACGCCGCCCACCTGCACGACGGCGAGGCAGCCACTGCCAGCGACGCCGGGGTGCGCCAGGCCGCGGCCGAGGCCGTCGAAGCTGTCGCCCAGCTCGCGGCCACCGAGGAAGCAGCCGGCCGTCCCGCGGCCGTCCTGACCTTTGGCGGCGAGCAGGTGGCCCTTCCGTACGTCGAGCACGCCGAGGACGCGCCGGCCCCGGCACTGACCCTGGACCTGCTGGCCGAAGCCTTCGCCAACCTCGGCGAGGGCGAGGGCGAGGCCCAAAAGCAGGAGCAGGGACAGGAGCAGGGACAGGCCGCCGCCGCGCCGCAGGCCGAGGCACCCGGTTCTGCCGGATCAGCCGCAGCGGTCCGTACTGAGGCGCCTGAGCCCCGGGCGGCCGACGCGACGTCCCGTGGCCGCCGCGGGCGCCGCAACCGGAGCGCCAGCCGTGCCCAGGGGGCAGCCAACGAGACGTCCGTGGAGCATCGCGAGGCAGCCGCGCCGGCGGCGGCCGGTTCGGTTCACGAGGCCAAGGCCCCGGCCGCGCCTGCCGCGGTTCCGACCGGCAACGCCCCGATCATCCTCGGCGTCGGCGTGCCGGCGTCGGAGCTCTAGTCCTCGGCTGAATCCCGGCTGACTGTTCCCCTCCGCCACTGGTGGGGTAGCGGGTCGGGGCCGAGGGGCGTAACACTACGCCCCTCCGGCCCCGACCCGTTCCGCCGTTAAAGGGGCGTGCGGGCGCAGCGGCTAGGCTGGAGCACTGACACGGGGTGCCGACCATCGGGCCGGCTGAGACCAGACCCGTTGAACCTGTCCGGCTAGCACCGGCGAAGGGATGTCTGACTTGTCCGCGTTGAATCCGTCCGAGTTCTTGCCGAGTAATTTTTTGCCCAGTGATCTGCCGCCGGAGCCGGCCCCGGCCGCGGCGACCCGTATTCCCCGGGTGCTGGCCATCGCCGGTTCCGACCCGTCCGGCGGGGCCGGGATCCAGGCCGACCTGAAGAGCATCGCGGCGAACGGCGGTTACGGCATGGCCGCCATCACCGCCCTGACCGCGCAGAACACCAAGGGCGTGAGCGCCGTGCACGTACCGCCGGCAGCGTTCCTCACCGCGCAGCTGGACGCCATCAGCGACGACATCGGCATCGACGCCGTCAAGATCGGCATGCTCGGCGACGCGGCAGTTATCGACGCCGTCCGCACCTGGCTGGACAAGGTGCGTCCCGCCGTCGTGGTCCTGGACCCGGTGATGGTCGCCACCAGCGGCGACCGGCTCCTGCAGGAATCGGCCGAGGCCGCCATGGCGTCCCTGCTGCCGCTCGCGGATCTCATCACGCCGAATCTGTCTGAACTGGCCATCCTGCTCCGGGAGCCGGTCGCGGCGGACTGGGCGGAAGCCCTGGCGCAGGGCAAGCGGCTGGCCGCCCAGGCCGGCACCACCGTCCTGGTAAAGGGCGGGCACCTGGAGGGCGGCCAGCCCGGCGGTCCGCTGCAGGACGACGGCGGGGCGGACACCGGGAGCGCCGCCGGGAGCGCCGCCGCGGCCGGTTGCCCGGACGCGCTGGTCAATACCGGGGGCCTGCTGGGCCAGGAGACGGTGGTGGTGCCGGGGGAGCGGATCGACACGCGCAACAGCCACGGCACCGGCTGCTCGTTGTCCTCGGCCATGGCCACGGTGCAGGCCCGGGTCGGGAACTGGGAAGCGGCGCTGCGGGAGGTCAAGCCGTGGTTGCTGGGCGCGCTGCGCGAAGCCTCGGTCCTGGACGTCGGCACCGGCAACGGCCCGGTCCATCATTTCCACCACCTGCAGGGCCGCGCGCGCGGCCCCCTGGCCGGCCAGGCCCCGGCGGAGGGCGAGTTCGCCGCGGCCCTGCGTGCGGGCGCCACGGAAGACCTCGACGCCATCTATGCCCTGGACTTTATCCGCCGACTCGCCGACGGCACGCTGGCCGAACATGAGTTCGCCTACTACCTCGCCCAGGACGCCATCTACCTCAACGGCTACTCCCGGGTCCTGGCCCGTGCCGCCGCCATCGCCCCCACCGAGGCGGAGCAGCTGTTCTGGGCCCGCTCGGCACAGACGTGCCTCGAGGTTGAGTCCGAGCTCCACCGTTCCTGGCTCAGCACCCGCCCGGCAGCGGCCGCCCTGGGCCCGGTCACGAAATCGTACGTGGATCACCTGCTGGCCGCCTCGGTATCGGGGAGCTACGCGACGCTCGTGGCGGCGGTCCTCCCGTGCTTCTGGCTCTACGCCGAAGTCGGCTCCACCCTGCACCGGGAGTTCCTGGCCAACGGCGCCCCCGGGACCCACCCCTACGCCGGGTGGCTGCGGACGTACGCCGACGAGGAGTTCGCCGCCGCCACCCGGCAGGCCATCGCGTACACGGACGCGGCGGCCCGGCAGGCCTCCGCCGGGGAACGGAAGGCCATGGCCCTGGCCTTCCGGCAGTCCTCGCGCTACGAAGTGGACTTCTTCGACGCGCCGAGGCTGTACGCCTGACCCCGGTGGCCGCCGCAGCCGGTAGGATGGTGGGGCACGGTTCCGGAAGTCGTTGCAGCGCCACAACACCAAGACAACATCGAACACGTTGTGGCGCCTATCACGGACTACCCGCCGGAACCAGCCTCATTTGCGGCCGAAGGCGAAATTAGCGTATTCTAGATCTTCGGTGCTTACGCCAACACTTGGGTTATGACCCCGAGAGCTGTCCGCTTGGAATTCCAACTGGATATGTTCCGGGGATAGCTCATGGGTTCCCCCGGGGAGCCCACCGGCGTTGAGGCACAGCGTGAGCCGGTCCAAACACTTTGGCCCCAGGTTCCGCACGCAAATCTAGTAATAAACGTCGAGAGAAGTGAGTCCCCCAAGTGGTGTACGCGATTGTCCGCGCAGGCGGCCGCCAAGAGAAGGTTTCCGTTGGAGACTTCGTTACCCTGAACCGCGTCGCCGGTGGAGCCGGCAGCACCATTGAGCTGCCCGCACTGCTCCTGGTTGACGGCGAAAAGGTCACGTCCGCTGCCGCTGACCTGGCTAAGGTAACGGTTACGGCTGAGATCCTCGAAGACCTCCGTGGTCCGAAGATCGTCATCCAGAAGTTCAAGAACAAGACCGGCTACAAGAAGCGCCAGGGTCACCGTCAGGAACTGACCAAGGTCAAGATCACCGGTATCAAGTAACCTCGCGTTACTGTTCAGGTTTTCAACAGATTCCCCAGAATTTAAAGGCAGGCATTTCAAATGGCACATAAAAAAGGCGCGAGTTCCACTCGCAACGGTCGTGACTCCAACGCTCAGTACCTCGGCGTCAAGCGTTTCGGCGGCCAGGTAGTTTCCGCAGGCGAGATCATCGTCCGCCAGCGCGGCACCCACTTCCACCCGGGTGCAGGCGTAGGCCGCGGCGGCGACGACACCCTGTTCGCTCTGACCCCCGGCGCCGTCGAGTTCGGCACGCGCCGTGGCCGTCGCGTTGTGAACATCGTGGCTGCTGCAGCTGCAGAGTAACAACAAGTTTTCAAACGGTGGAGCGGGCCTATAGGTCCGCTCCACCGGTGTTTTAACCGCATTACAATCAACTTGGGCCCTTCCGGGGTCCGGTGAACAGCACTGAGGAGATCCACGTGGCCAGCTTTGTAGACCGGGTAGTACTGCACGTATCCGGCGGTACCGGCGGCCATGGCTGTGTCTCCGTGCACCGCGAAAAGTTCAAGCCCCTCGGCGGTCCCGACGGCGGCAACGGCGGCAACGGCGGCGACGTCATCCTGCGCGTCGACCCGCAGACCACCACGCTCCTGGACTACCACCACGCCCCGCACCGGCACGCCACCAACGGCGGCCCCGGCATGGGCGACTGGCGCGGCGGCAAGAACGGCGAGACCCTCATTCTTCCGGTTCCCGAGGGAACCGTCGTCAAGTCCAAGTCCGGCGGAGTCCTCGCCGACCTCGTAGGCGTTGGCGCCGAGTACATTGCCGCCGCCGGCGGCATCGGCGGCCTCGGCAACGCGGCGCTGTCGTCACAGAAGCGCCGGGCCCCCGGCTTCGCGCTGCTCGGCATCGAGGGCGAATCCAGTGACATCGTCCTGGAACTGAAGTCCATCGCGGACATCGCCCTGGTCGGCTTCCCCTCCGCCGGCAAGTCCAGCCTCATCGCGGCGATGTCGGCCGCCCGCCCCAAGATCGCCGACTACCCCTTCACCACCCTCATCCCCAACCTGGGCGTCGTCCAGGCTGGCGATGTGCGTTTCACGATCGCCGACGTCCCCGGGCTGATCGAGGGCGCCAGCGAAGGCAAGGGCCTGGGCCACAACTTCCTGCGCCACGTGGAGCGCTGCGCCGCCCTGGTGCACGTGCTGGACTGCGGAACCCTGGAATCGGACCGCGACCCGCTCTCCGACCTCTCCATCATCGAGGCAGAGCTGGAGAAGTACGCCGTCGACATGAGCTACGCCGGCACGGACGGCGAAGTGGTGCCGCTGAACCACCGGCCCCGGCTGGTGGCCCTGAACAAGGTCGACCTGCCCGACGGCAAGGACATGGCCGAGTTCGTCCGCCCCGAGCTGGAATCCCGCGGCTACAAGGTCTTCGAAATTTCCGCGACGAGCCACGAAGGCCTCCGCCAGCTGGGCTTCGCCATGGCCGAAATCGTCAAAGCGGCCCGCAACGCCGTCGCCGCGACCCCGCCGAAGGTGCAGGCGCCCGTGCTGCGTCCCCGTGCGGTCAACGAAACCGGCTTCAGCATCCGCCGGGAGGAAAAGAACCTCGAGCCGCTGTTCCGCGTCCTTGGCGAGAAGCCGGTGCGCTGGGTCAAGCAGACCGACTTCACCAACGAGGAAGCGATCGGCTACCTGGCGGACCGCCTGGCCAAACTCGGCGTCGAAGCCGAACTCTTCAAGCAGGGCGCCAAGCCGGGCGACACCGTGGTCATCGGCGAGGACGACGGCGTCGTCTTCGACTGGGAGCCGACCATGATGGCCGGCGCCGAGCTGCTGGCCTCGCCGCGCGGCACCGATGTGCGCTTCGCCGACATCGGCGACCGCCCCACCCGCGGACAGAAGCGCGAAGAACAGCAGGAACGCCGCGACGCCAAGGCCGCCGCCCGCGCCGAACTGGAGGCCGAGCGCAAGGCCGGCATCTGGACCGAGTCTGTCAGCCGGCGGCGCGCCCCGCAGCCGCTCAAGGAGAGTGGGCTGGGCGCAGCCGATGACGAGTAGTACCGCGGCACGGGCCAGGACTGCGCCGGACCGCACGGCGCTCTCGGGAGCCCGCCGGATCGTCGTGAAGGTGGGCTCGTCCTCGCTAACGTCCATCAGGGGCGGGATCTCGGAAGAAGCCCTCACCGACCTCGCCGACGCCCTGGCGCACAAACGGAACGCGGGCACGGAAATCATCCTGGTGTCCTCGGGCGCCATCGCGGCCGGGCTCGCCCCGCTGGGACTGGAGAAGCGTCCCCGCGACCTCGCCACCCAGCAGGCGGCCGCCAGCGTAGGCCAGGGCCTGCTGATGGCACGCTACACGCACGCGTTCGGGGCGCATGGCGTCACCGTCAGCCAGGTGCTCCTGACCGCGGATGACCTCATGCGGCGCAGCCAGCACACGAACGCGTTCCGCGCCTTGGACCGCCTGCTGAACCTCGGCGTCGTCCCGGTGGTCAACGAAAACGACACCGTGGCCACGCACGAGATCCGCTTTGGCGACAACGACCGGCTCGCCGCCCTCGTGGCGCACCTGGTCCGCGCCGACGCGCTCGTGCTCCTCTCCGACGTCGACTCCCTCTACGACGGCCCGCCGTCGCATGGTGCCCGGCGCATCCCGCACGTTTCCGGCCCCCACGACCTTGACGGCGTCTCGATCGGGAGCACCGGGAAGGCCGGTGTGGGCACCGGCGGCATGGTCACCAAGGTCGAAGCCGCCAGCATGGCCGCGGGTTCGGGCATCCACGCCCTCGTGACCTCGACGCCCAATGCGGCCGCCGCGCTGGCGGGGGAGGACGTGGGCACATGGTTCTCCGTCAACGGCGCACGCAAACCGATCCGCCTCCTGTGGCTCGCCCACCTGGCGTCGGTGCACGGCACCCTGGTGCTCGACGACGGCGCGGTGCGGGCGGTCCGCGACCGCCGCACCTCCCTGCTGCCGGCCGGGATCGCCGCCGTGAAGGGCCACTTCGAGGCGGGCGACGCCGTGGAGATGGTCTCCCTCGATGGCACGGTGATTGCGCGCGGGCTGGTGAACTATTCGGCCGCGGAACTTCCCCAAATGCTGGGCCGCTCAACGCATGAGCTGGGCAAGGAGCTGGGCCGCGGGTATGACCGCGAAGTTATTCATGTTGATGATCTGGTGCTGGTCTAGGTCTTTTGCTCGCCTAAACTGGAAGCATGACTGAGGCCCTGACTTCTCCCGCCATGCCCTCCGAAAACGCGGCGCCTGCCGAAAACGCCGCGCCTGCGCCGCAGGACCCGGCGGCTGCAGGGGTGCCGGCGGAAGCGGACGTCGAGGCCGCCGTATACGCCATCGCTGACCGCTCACGGAAGGCTGCCCGCAAGATGGCCCACGCGAACCGGGCCTGGAAGGACCGCGGCCTGCGCGCCATCGGCACGGCGCTGCTCGAACACAAGGGCCACATCCTGGCCGCCAACGCCAAGGATGTCGCGGCCGGACGGGCCAACGGCACCGGCGCCGCGCTGCTGGACCGCCTGACCCTGAGCGATGCGCGCATCGCTGCCCTCGCCGCTGCCCTGGAAAACCTCGCCACCCTGCCCGATCCCGTCGGAAACGTGGTCCGCGGCCAGACCCTCCCCAACGGGCTGCGCCTGCGGCAGGTCAACGTGCCCATGGGTGTGGTGGCCGCGATCTATGAGGCCCGCCCCAATGTCACGGTGGATATCGCCGGCCTGGCACTCAAGAGCGGCAACGCCGTGATCCTGCGCGGGGGGTCCGCCGCGGCCGCCACCAACGCCGCACTCGTCACGATCCTCCGGGATGCGCTGGAATCGGTGGGCCTTCCCGCAGACGCGGTCCAGACCGTGGACCAGTACGGCCGCGAGGGCGCCAACGCGCTCATGCGGGCGCGCGGCCGCGTGGACGTCCTCATTCCCCGCGGCGGCCGCGAGCTCATCCAGGCCGTGGTGACGAATTCCTCCGTTCCCGTCATCGAGACCGGTGAGGGCAACGTTCACATCTTTTTGGACGCTTCCGCCAGCGAAGCAATGGCCGTGGACATCCTCCTCAACGCCAAGACCCAGCGGCCCAGCGTCTGCAACACGGTGGAAACGCTCCTGGTGCATTCCGGGTCCACCGTCCTGCCCGCTGTCGCCGCCGCCCTGCGAGCCGCAGGGGTCACCTTGCACGCGGACGGCCGCATCCGGGCCGCGCTGCCCGCGTCGATCGAGTCAGTGCCCGCCACGGACGAGGACTGGGCCACCGAATACATGGACCTGGACTTGGCTGTGGCCATGGTGGACAGCCTGGACGAGGCCGTCAAGCACATCCGCAAGTGGTCAACTGGCCACACCGAGGCCATCCTCACCAACGACCTCGCCAACGCCGAACGCTTCATTGCCGAAATTGATTCGGCGGCCGTGATTGTGAACGCCTCCACGCGATTCACCGACGGCGGGGAGCTGGGCCTCGGGGCGGAAGTGGGGATTTCCACGCAGAAACTCCATGCCCGCGGCCCCATGGGACTGACTGAGCTGACCACCACGAAGTGGATCGTGCAGGGCGAGGGCCAGATCCGGGCCTAGCAACGCTGTAACATGGAACGGAAGACCGGAACGGCGGACACCTCCGCCGTCGTCAATTTTAGAACTTACTAGGGGAGAACATGCTTTCGCAGCAGATCGCCACTTTCGTCGCCGCCGCTGGCGAAGCAGGCAACGAGGAACTCGCGCCGCTCATCGCACCGCCGTTTGTCATCGGTGGTGCCATGTTCCTGGTCCTCGTTGTCCTGCTGTTGATCACGCTGTCCTACTCCAACCTGGGCCGGCGCCACGCCGTAGTCGACGAACACGCTGATCCGCACCGTCAGCACCCGGCCAAGCACCCGGGCCCGGGACACTAATATTTCCGCCACCATGACGCAGCACGGCGCCAAACGCCGCCTGCGACTCGGTGTGATGGGCGGCACGTTTGACCCGATCCATCACGGACACCTTGTTGCGGCCAGCGAGGTCGCGGCGAAGTTCGAGCTCGACGAAGTCGTGTTTGTTCCCACCGGCCAGCCTTGGCAGAAGACCCATAAAATGGTCAGCGAGGCTGAGCACCGTTACCTGATGACGGTTATCGCGACGGCCTCGAATCCGCGCTTCACCGTGAGCCGGGTGGACGTGGACCGGCCGGGCCCGACCTACACCATCGACACCCTGCGCGACCTCCGGACCCTGCGCCCCGACGCCGATCTCTTCTTCATCACCGGCGCGGACGCCCTGGCCCAGATCCTGTCCTGGAAAGACATCGACGAGCTCTGGTCCCTGGCGCACTTTGTGGGCGTAACCCGGCCCGGTCACGTCCTGGACGGCATGGGCCGCAAGGACGTCAGCCTGCTCGAGGTTCCCGCCATGGCCATTTCCTCGACCGACTGCCGCACGAGGGTGGCGGACGGCAACCCTGTCTGGTACCTCGTTCCGGACGGGGTGGTCCAGTACATCGCGAAGTACGGCCTCTACCACACGCATCCCGACGTCGGCGGCGCCGGGGGTGCGGGCACAGAGGCCGGGGCTAACGGCACCGGAAGCGGCGCGGCAGAGCCGGCACAGCACGGTCCAGCATTCGAGATAACCCAACCAGCCAGCACTGAATGAGTTTGCCATGAGTCAGGAACAGCCTCCCATCCGCAGCCGCCGCGAGTTACGGCAGGCCAGAGATGAACGCCTGGACACTGGGCGACCGGAAGAGCCGACCGAGGCCGAAATCACCGGTCGCCGTCGGGTAGCGGACGCTCCCGTGGACTCTGTGCGTGGTGCGGAGCGGTCCTCGCAGGTGCGTGCCCGGGACCGTGCCGCCCTGCGGACCATCAAGGAACTGGCCGAGAAGGAAGGCCACCTGGCGCAGGGAGGCCCGCCCACGCGGCGCCAGCTGCGGCTTTTGCAACTGGCAACCGAAACCGCGCCCGCCACCCAGGCAAACACCATTGTCCCGGCCAACCCGCGGACCCGGGCCACGCCCGTGGTTTCACCGGCCGGGAAGGACGCCGCGCAGAAGGACGCGCCCCGCAGCGGTTCCGGTGCCGCGGCGCCGAAGGATGCCCCGCAGAAGGACGGCGTCGGATCCGGCGGGAAGACGCCCGAAGGCATGACGGTCGAGCAGGCGCTGGCCGCGCGGGAGCTCCTCGCGGAGCAGGCCCGGAACCAGATGGCCAAGATGGAGCACATCGCGGCCACGGATCCCGACGCCGTTGATCCGGCCGTCCTCGCCGAGCAGATCGCTTTCGCCGAGCGCGCCGCGGTACTGAACCGCCGTGCCGCCGCCAAGCAGAAACTGGCGGAACAAACGAACCAGCCCGCGGCCCCGCGCAACGACCCCGCCACGGCCGACAACCTGGCCATGGTTACACCCTTGGAATTTGAGAAGGTTCCCGGCGTGGAGCGGCCCGTCATGAAGCGCCCTGCCACGTTGCATGTTCCGGTTGCCACCAACCCGGGTCCCCGGGTCGAGTCACCCCGCAAACCCGGCCTCCGGCGCCCTGGTCTGTCCCGGCAAACGGCCGCAGGTCCGGAGGCCGGCCGGGCCGGTGTCCTGGCCCGCGCGGAAGCAGTTGCCAAGGCCGGAAAGGCGCGGCGGGCGGGCTCAGTGCCGCTCACCGCGGGGGAGGGGGAGGAGCAGTTCGCGGCCGCGGCACCCGTCGCCGCGAATGCAGCCTACGGCCTGGATCCCCTGGACGCCGCCACTGCCGGCTTGGGCAGGGCGCGGCGCCTGCGCATGCTCCAGCTGGGCGTCCTGGTCCTGGGGGTCGTTGCCCTCTTCGCCGGCATCACACTGATCGTTACCGGGCTGGCCCGCTAGCCCGCGGTCGTTCCCGTTTGTTGCCAGGAACGGAGAGGCTTCCAGGCAAGAGCCGCTTCCGGTACGGAATCTTCCAACCGCGGATTTCTCATCGCTGGAGGTTTCCACCACTACAGAATTTCCATCACTTCAGAGCTTTATCACCACAAGGAGTCCCGTGACTGCAACCGATTCATCCATCACTACCGCCCGCCACGCAGCCCGCGCTGCCTCGGAGAAGCTTGCCGAGGACATCGTGGCCCTGGACGTCAGCGAACGGCTGGCCCTGGCGGACGTGTTCCTGATCGCCTCAGCCCCGAGCGAACGCCAGGTCAACGCGATCGTAGACGGCATCGAGGACGAGCTCGCGAAGTTTGACCAGAAGCCGGTCCGGCGTGAAGGCCGCTCCGGCGGACGGTGGGTGCTGCTGGACTACTCCGACGTCGTGATCCACGTCCAGCACGAGGAAGACCGCGTTTTCTACGCCCTTGAGCGCCTCTGGAAGGACTGCCCCGTCGTCGATCTCCAGCTCGGCGATGACGCCTCCGCCAAGGCCGCCGCCAACACCGAGACGGAGTAGCAACCCGGCGGACCGGAGCGGCCAGCCGGGCGAATATGCCCGATTTGGAATTTTCCGAAAGGCTGGTCTAAGATATTTGAGTTGCTTCGGAGAAATCCGGATGAAAATCCTGGATTGCCTAACGCCTCAGGCGTGGCCGGAGCAGCGAAAATTCGGGGCTGTGGCGCAGCTGGTAGCGCACCTGCATGGCATGCAGGGGGTCAGGGGTTCGAGTCCCCTCAGCTCCACCGACAATCCGCCGGAATCGCAAGATTCCGGCGGATTTTTTTATCCCCGGGATTCTTCGTCCCGTACCCGCCATTGCGCCCCCGCTGGGAGGGAACCCTTGCGATGCCCGCGCCGGCGCGCCGATTGGCGGAACCGGCGATTGTGGTTTAGGCTATTCAGGTTGCTTCACGGAGGACCTAACTCCCAAGCAAATGATGGGGCTGTGGCGCAGCTGGTAGCGCACCTGCATGGCATGCAGGGGGTCAGGGGTTCGAGTCCCCTCAGCTCCACCAACAGGAGGGAACCACCGGAGACGGTGGTTCCCTTTTTTGTACCCGCTCATTTGTGCCTGTGGTTTAGTACCCATGGCCCGGAACTTGCTATCGTCGCTAGGAGAGGGCCGCTCTGCGGCTGAGCTGAGGGGCCGTCGCGGCCCCACGACGAAGGGCCATCATGAAGCGCACCGGACTTTCAGTTATTGGACTTATTGCGGCGGCAGGACTCGCCCTGACGGGTTGCGGCTCGGCGTCCACCGGTCCGTCCAGCTCGGCTCCGGCGGCCGGTGCGGACACCTCCCTGAGTGACGTTAAGAGCGCCGGTGTGCTCAAGGTCGGCACGGAAGGCACCTACAAGCCGTTCAGCTTCCATGCGAACGGCAGCGGTGAACTCACCGGCTATGACGTGGAGATCATCACCGCCGTCGCCGACAAGCTGGGGGTGAAGCCCGCCTTCCAGGAAACCCAGTTCGACGCCATCTTCGCCGGCCTGGACGCTAAGCGGTTCGACGTCGTCGCGAACCAGATATCCATCACGGATGAACGCAAGGCAAAGTACGACTTCTCCACGCCGTACACCGTGAGCACGGGCGTGATCGTCACCAAGGCGGACGACAACAGCATCAAATCCTTCGATGACCTGAAGGGCAAGACCGCGGCGCAGTCGCTGACGAGCAACTGGTACAAGGTGGCGCAGCAGAGCGGCGCCAACATTGAGAACGTGGAGGGGTGGGCGCAGGCAATCACACTGCTGAAGCAGGGCCGCGTCGACGCCACCATCAACGACAAGCTGACCTACCTCGACTCCCAGAAGACTAACCACGACAGCAGCATCAAGGTCGCCGCCGAGACCACCGACAAGTCGCTCAGCGCCGTCGCCCTGCGCAAGGGATCCACCAGCCTGACCGACGCAATCGATAAGGCCCTCGCCGACCTGGCCGCGGATGGCACGCTGACCAAGATTTCGAAGAAGTACTTTGACGCCGACGTCTCGAAGTAGCACGGTGGGAGCCGCTGGGGAACGCTGCGTCCGGGGATGACTATCAACTGGGAACTCGTGTGGAGCTCGCTGGGCCCGCTCTTGTCGGGGGCGATCTTCGGCACTATTCCCTTGGCGCTGGCATCCTTCGGCCTGGGCCTCATCCTGGCCCTGTTGGTGGCCCTCATGCGGCTGAGCCGCAGTCGTGTGATCTCCGCCGTCGCGCGGACGTATATCTCGATCATCCGAGGCACCCCGCTCCTGGTGCAGTTGTTCGTCATCTTCTACGGGCTTCCGTCCGTCGGAATCACCATCAGCCCTTGGCCCAGCGCCATCATTGCCTTCTCCCTGAACGTGGGAGGCTACGCCGCCGAGGTCATCCGCGCCGCCATCTTGTCCGTCCCCAAGGGGCAGTGGGAGGCCGGCCACACCATCGGGATGTCGCGGCGGCAGACTCTGGTGCGGATCATCCTGCCCCAGGCCGCCCGGGTCTCAGTCCCGCCGCTGTCCAACACGTTCATCAGCCTGGTCAAGGACACCTCGCTGGCGTCCCTGATCCTGGTCACCGAACTGTTCCGCCAGGCCCAGCAGATCGCGGCATTCAGCCAGGAGTTCATGCTGCTGTATCTGGAGGCGGCAGTTATCTACTGGGTCATCTGCCTCATCCTCGCCGGCGGCCAGTCCGCCCTGGAGAAGAGATTGGACCGCTATGTCGCCCACTGATTCCCCGGTGCCGGACACTGCTCTCCCGGAGGCCGCCCTCCTGACGGTCCGGGGGCTCCGCAAGGCGTTCGGCCAGCATGAAGTGCTGAAATCCATTGATCTGGACGTCCGCCGCGGAGAGGTCGTGACGCTGATCGGGCCCTCCGGATCAGGCAAGACGACTGTCCTGCGGTGCCTCAACGGACTTGAAGTGCCCGACGCCGGCGTCGCGGAATTCGCGGGGCAACTGACCGTTGATTTTTCCACGCCGCTGGCGAAGAAGCAGGTGAACGGTCTGCGGGACCGCAGCGCCATGGTGTTCCAGCACTACAATCTCTTCCCGCACAAGACCGTTCTGGAGAACGTGATCGAAGGCCCGGTCCAGGTGCAGAAGCGGGCCAAGGCCGAGGCGGTCCAGGAAGCCCGGGATCTGCTGGGGCGCGTTGGGCTGGCCGGCAAGGAGAACAGCTACCCCTTCGAGCTCTCCGGCGGGCAGCAGCAGCGTGTGGGCATTGTCCGCGCCCTCGCCCTGCGCCCGCAGTTGTTGCTCTTTGACGAGCCCACCTCGGCGCTGGACCCGGAGCTGGTGGGCGAGGTCCTGACCGTCATCAAGGAGCTGGCGGACGAGGGCTGGACCATGGTGGTGGTCACCCACGAGCTCGCGTTCGCCCGCCAGGTGGCTGACGAAGTCATCTTCATGGACGGCGGCGTGGTGGTCGAACGCGGCCACCCGGATATCGTCCTGCGCGACCCGCGGGAGGAACGCACCCGGCAGTTCGTGGACCGGCTGTTGAACCCGTTCTGAGCGGAGGCCGGACCATTTCCCAAGAGGCGGTGCGCACGGCCGACGTCGTCGTGATCGGCGCGGGCCAGGCCGGACTGTCGGCGGCCTACCACCTTCAGCGCCGCGGGTTCGTTCCAGCGGCCACCGGCCCGCGCCGGCGGTCCGGTCCGGATGGGCCGGCCGCCGGGACCTACATCGTGCTCGACGCCGAGGCCGGGCCCGGCGGGGCCTGGCGGCACCGCTGGAAGAGCCTTCTCATGGCCACCGTGAACGGCATCAGCGACCTTCCCGGCCGCCCGCAGCCCGCCGTGGATCCTGCCGAGGCCAGCTCCAGTTTCCTCACCCGCTATTTCGGCGGGTATGAACACGACCTCGGGCTCGCGATCGAGAGGCCTGTGAAAGTGCAGTCGGTGCGCCGCGAGGACGGCCACCCCGACGGGCGGCTGAACATCAGAACCTCCCGCGGGCAGTGGTCCGCCCGCGCCGTCATCAATGCCACCGGCACGTGGACCCGGCCGTTCTGGCCCATTTATCCGGGTCAAGCGAGCTTCCGGGGCCGGCAGCTGCACGTGGCCGACTACGCATCCGCCGAGGAATTTCGCGGCCGGCATGTGATTGTGGTCGGCGGCGGGATCTCGGCCGTTGGGCTCCTGGATGAGATCTCCTTGGTCACAAGCACCACGTGGTTCACCCGCAGGGAACCGGTCTGGCGCGACGCCCCCTTCGATCGGCAGGCCGGCCACGACGCCGTTGCCCTCGTGGAGCAGCGCGTGCGCCAGGGCCTCCCGCCGCAAAGTGTCGTGTCTGCCACGGGACTGATCTGGACGCCGGCCCTCCGTGCCGCGGCAGCGCGCGGCGTCCTTGACCGGCACCCCATGTTCACTGCGATCGAGCCCGACGGCGTCCGGATGGCCGACGGCAGCTTCCTGGCCGCGGGGGTGATCCTCTGGGCGACAGGGTTCCGGGCCGAGCTCGAGCACCTCGCCCCGCTGCACTTGCGCGGACCGGGCGGCGGCATCGCGATGGACGGTACGCGGGTCGCTGCGGAACCACGGGTGCACCTGGTGGGCTACGGGCCGTCGTCGTCCACCATCGGCGCCAACCGCGCCGGCCGCTCCGCCGTCGCGGGAGTCGTCACCCTGCTGGCCGGTTCGTACGTGACCGACGCGTGAGCCGCGCCGGTTCGACGGCGCGCATGCTAAGGGCGGCTCGCCGCTCACGTCTGAAGGATGAGTGCCGCCGGCTGTATTGTGCATGATTTCGGACCGGGACAAAACGCGAGACCGGGCTACGGCTGCTTCTGGTCACGGGCTGCAGGACGCAAATAACGCTCCAGTAACGCTTTCTGTGGAGGATCCACTTCAACAGGGGGCGCGTTAGTCCCCGCCGGGATGGGGCGGTGATTGGTTTGCCGAGTGGCGACGGTACGGGCCAAGATTCGGACTCCTCCATGACTTGGGACGCCAGCCGACAATGGCGTCGTGGGGTAGGTGTGTGATGCGCCTGCGCAAACGTCGCCCCCTTGCGCGATCCACTCGAACCATCAGCCGTCAGGCCGACCGCATACTCGAAGAGGCAAGAGCCAGAGAGCGTGGCTACGAAAGTGGGGGGTTCCGGTCTGTCACGATCAGCCGCGACGATTTGATTCGCGAACTGACACGCGCCGGCGAACATTCGCCTTTTCTGACGCAGATCGGCTGGGGCCCTGCCGTCCGGGGATCGACCTTTCACCTGGATTTTGGGATCATGAACCCCGATCCATGGCCCTACTCCGAGGCTAATCTTGGCCTTTGCGTCTACTGGGGTGTGGGTACCGGCACCGGGAGCGTCGGCGAATCACTTCAGATCGCCGACGGGACCATCGGCGTTTTCGCCGTGGAGCTTGGCGTCCTCAATTGGTCGGCGTCGCCGTACATCGTCAACGCCTCGCATTTCCTGCCGGCCACCCTTGCATCTGGAGCCTCCCGTATCGAGTTGAGCTACCTGCTGTACGAGGTGAATGCTTTCGACGCCTGCGTGGTGCTTAAACGTGGCACCTTGTCGATGCGAATCACCTAGTCATTCTGCGGTCGCAAGTGCCATCCACGTGGCTGATGCCAGAAAACGAGTATTGGCTACTCGTGCGCCGTGGAGTCCGTGCCTTTAGGGTCGGGGTCATTATCAGTTGCCTTGTGCAGCTTGGCTGTCGGAAGCGGGTCTCTCAAATGTGCCAACAGACCATCCCTTGATTACAGCCGCACCCTCGTGGCGGCGCACCCGACCGATGATGTGGTGTGAGGACATCGGTGGGCACGCCCTCCCGTGGTGCGGGCCCGGGGTTGCGGTCGGGAGCAGCGTAGCCCACCCCTTTCAGCGTTGGGGACTGCGCCGCCTGCATCCCGGGAGTTGAACAACAGATCAGGACACGGGAGGGCAGATCAATGAGAAGACTTTTTCGACTGTTTCTGGCAATTGCGCTCGGCATACCGCTGGCGGGTTCCATCGCTTTCGCCGGCGGGCCGGCCGTAGCAGCCCCCGCGGCCTGCTCAGCGGGCACCCCCGCACCCGCCGATCCCTATCCCGGGACGACGGCGGCTGCCACGAATTTCGAATCGGGCGCCCTGTCGCCGTTCGTCCCGTTCACCGCGGTCAACGGGACCGTGTCGGTCTCCTCGGACTTTGTTCACTCTCCGGGCTGCGCGGCACACCTGCATGCAACCCAGGACAATGGCTCAATCGCCAACATGTCCGTCGGGCTGGCATCGGGAATGAAGGAGGCCTACGCGGACGGCTGGTTCGATATCACCAAGGAGGGTGTGGCGGGGAACAACGTTCCGTACTTCCGGTTCTTCTCCAACGGCATCAGGTATGCCGACGTCTTCCGGGACAACGGCACCCATGCACTGATGCTCCGGACGACGGGCCCGCAGGGGTTCGTCTACACCAGCTTGGTGCCAACTGTTGCATTGGGCACCTGGCATCATCTGGTGATGCACGTCGTCCCCAAAGGCGCGGCCACCGGCGTGCAGATCTGGTGGGACAACAAGTCCGTGTTTGCCCAAACGGTTAACATCAGTGCGACCCGGTTCGACAAAGTACAGCTCGGGGCTGAACACGACCAGCAGATGGGCGACATCTACGTCGACGATGTGATCGTCAACAGCAACTCCGGAACTCCCGGACCGGTACCGGGGAAGCTCCCGGGCGCTGGTGGGGGCGGCGGAGGCGGGACCGTCCCGCCGGCGGCCACCACCGAGATCAAGGCAGCGGCGGCCGCGAAACCTGCTCTCGGAGCGTCGACATCAGCAATCATTTGCGGCCTGGTAAAAAATGGCTGCTATCAGAGATTCCAGGCCGGCGCTATTCACTACGCCCCGGGTGTCGGGGCGTTCGCCACCTGGGGAGGCATCCGGACCGCGTGGCGTGCGGTGGGCACCGAGAACGGCAAACTCGGCTATCCCACCGGCAAGGAGAACTGCGGGCTGGTCAACGGTGGCTGCTATCAGAGATTCCAGGGCGGCACTATTCACTACGCCCCGGGCGTCGGGGCCTTCGCCACCTGGGGAGGCATCCGGACCGCGTGGAAAGCCGTGGGCTACGAACGTGGCAAACTGGGGTACCCGGTCAGCAAGGAAATCTGCGGCTTGCGCGACGGCGGCTGCTACCAGGGATTCCAGGGCGGCACCATCCACTACGCCCCGGGCGTCGGGGCGTTTGCCACTTGGGGAGGCATACGGACCGCGTGGGGCACGGTGGGCTACGAACACGGCAAACTCGGCTACCCGGTCGGCAAGGAAAACTGCGGGCTGCGCAACGGCGGCTGCTACCAGAAATTCCAGGGCGGCACTATCCACTACGCCCCGGGAGTAGGAGCGTTCGCTACCTGGGGAGCCATACGGACCGCGTGGGCAGCTCAGGGCTATGAAAAGGGACGGCTCGGTTACCCCACCAGCAACGAGTTCCCCATCGGCGGCGGCAGCGTCGCTCAGAACTATCAGGGAGGACGGATCACCTGGTCCGCGGTGGCCGGCACTAAAGTCACGTGATTCAACGCCGCCGCGGGAAATCGTCACTTGCGGGAATCGCCACACAGTTGGCCGGTTCGGGATAACGTAAAGCGTTGCGTGCAGCACCCGGGGACGGACAAACCCGCCTCACAGGCCTGCACGCCCTGCTCATTACCGAAGCCTGAGAAGAAACGGCGGCACAACGCGCGTGGCGGACACCAACTTCGAATCACTCTTTGCCCGGCTGAGACGGTTCCCGGACGTTGAGGCCGCCAACCTCCAGGCCTGGGACGCCACCGACAAACTCCTGCTGGACACCGCGCTTGAGGCGCACTCGGCCGGCTTGCTCCAGCCCGGAGGGCTCGCGGTAGTGGGGGACCGGTACGGGGCGCTGACGCTGGGTGCCCTGACACGTGGGGCGTCCGCCGTCCGGGTCCACCAGGACCTGGTGACGGGGGAGCGGGCGCTGCGTCTCAACGCCGAAGCCCTGGCCATCGATGCCGGCTTTGAACAGCTCCCCTTGGGCGCCGCCCTCCTGAAGGGCGCACGCCTGGTACTGCTGCAGTTGCCCCGGTCCCTCGCCGAGCTGGAGGAAATCGCCGACGCCGTGGCCCGGTACGCGGCGCCCGACGTCGTGCTGCTGGCCGGCGGACGGATCAAACATATGAGCCTTGGCATGAACGCCGTCCTGGCGCGATATTTCAACGACGTCCAGCCCCAGCTCGCCCGGCAGAAGTCACGGCTCCTGCTGGCCCGGTACCCGAATCCGGTCGCCTCGACGCCACCGTTCCCTGTCACGGAGTTCAACGAGGACCTCGGCCTGGCGGTCTGCGCCCGGGGCGCCGTTTTCGCCGGCACCGGGCTGGACATCGGGACCCGGTTCCTGCTGGAGTTCCTGCCGCACATGCCCCACGCCGCCCGCGCCGTCGACTTGGGCTGCGGCACCGGAATCCTGGCCGCCATGTACGCGCGCAACAACCCTGGCGCCCGGGTCACCGCCACGGACCGGTCGGCGTCCGCCGTCGACTCCGCCCTCGCCACGGCACAGGCCAACGGGCTCACCGGGCAGATCACCGTCCTGCAGGACGACGCCATGAGCACGCTTCCCGAGGGGAGTGCGGACCTGATCCTGCTCAACCCGCCCTTCCACCTGGAGGCCGCCGTCCATGCCGGGGCGGGAATCAAGTTGTTCGAAGCAGCCGGCCGGGTCCTGGCCCCCGGCGGGGAGCTCTGGACGGTTTTCAACAGCCACCTGCACTACCGGCCCGCACTGGAGCGACTGATCGGACCCACCCGCGAAGTCGGCAGGAACCCGAAATTCACGGTGACCGCCAGCACCCGGCACCTGCGGACCGGTTCCGGCCCGGCGTGAAGCTGGGTGTGTGTGAACCAGCTTGCGCGTAACGTAACATTCTGAGATCAGCTGTGCGTGGCCGAAGACGTTTAGAGGTAGCAGTGACCGAGATCCGGCAACCCTCGCCAAAGCGAGGGACCAACCTGCCCAGGATGGGCGACTTCAACCTCACCGTCATTCTTGATGCCATCAGGCGGGCACCGGGCGGCCTCAGCCGGGTGGAACTGGCCCAGATCGTCGGGCTATCCCCGCAGACGATTTCCAACATTTCGCGCCGCCTGCTGGACCAGAACCTGATTGTTGAGGCGGGCAAGGAAGGCACCGGTCCGGGCAAGCCGCGGACCATGCTGCGCCTCAATGCCTCCGGCATGTATGCCGTCGGCGTCCACCTGGACCCCGCCGTGACCACCTTCGTCGTCCTGGACCTCGTGGGCGCGGTGGTCAAGCACACGAGCACCATGACGCCCTCCGGTGCGGACCCCGGCGCTGTCATCGACACCATCGCCGCGGAAATCAAGCGGCTGATCGCCGACTCAGGGGTAGACCCGGCCCGGATCGCCGGGATTGGCGTCGCGTCGCCGGGCCCCATCGACCTCGAGGCAGGCACCGTGGTGGACCCGCCACTGCTGCCCGGCTGGGACCGCGTCCCGCTGCGCGACGCCCTGGCCCGCGCCACCGGCCTCTCCGTCCTGGTGGACAAGGACGTCACCAGCGCAGCCGTGGCTGAAACCTGGGCAGGCGGCCCGAGCGGCGCCGGCAGTTTCATCTTCATGTACATGGGCACCGGCATCGGCTGCGGCATCGTGCTCAATGACGAGGTGGTGCGCGGCACGTCCGGAAACGCCGGAGAAATTGGGCATATCGTGGTGGACCCGGACGGCGCACCGTGCGACTGTGGCCTTAATGGCTGCGTGAAGTCCACTTGCATCCCCCAGGTCCTCGTCGCGCAGGCCGTGGAAGCGGGAGTGCTCGACGGTTCGCACCAGGACACCAACGGCCCCGCGGTCCAGGACAGCTTCAACAAACTCTGCGCCCTCGCCTACGACGGCGACGACCGCGCCACCGGGATCCTCGACCGCTCGGCCGTGCTGGTGGCCCGCGCCGTTTCGGTCATACTGAACGCCCTCGACGTGGACCGCGTCGTCTTCGGCGGCCCGTTCTGGAGCGGCCTGTCGGGACGGTACCTGGAACTTGTTCCCGGCATTGTCCGCGAGAACAGCGCCACCCGGCAGATCCATCCGATCGACGTCGTCGGCACCGGCGTCGGTGAGGACGTCGGTGCTATCGGGGCGGCGAGCCTGGTGCTGGAGCACACCCTGGCTCCGCGCTCCCAGCGGCTTTTGCTGGACGGCTAGCCCGATGGCGGGCTAGCCCCCAAAACGGGTGGCGCGCCGTTAGTCGATATCCTCCACCACAGTCCCATAAGGAATGCTGTCGTCCAGGTGGGCCTGGTGGTCGTGCGGATGGAAGACCACCCGGACCCCGTGCACCTGGTCGGCAGCAGACTGCATGAGGACCGGCCGGATGGCGTTGATGAAACTTTCGCTCTTGCCGGCGAGGTACTCCTGGTAACTGGTTGGAAGCTGAATCATGGCAACAGAATAGTCCTGAGCAGACGTAAGGGGGAGGGCCCGCGGCAGTCCGCCCCGGATCCCTGCACGAAAACGGCCCCTCCCAACGAAAATGGCGCCTTCGGCGAACATAATTCTGCCCACCCCCGAAAAAAGCCGTAAAGATGCGTCTTAATTTGGAGGCAGACTTGAAGGGCCCGGAGGAAGAGCCTTAGAGTCTTAGACAAGTTACCTCAGTAACGTGTCAGCGATCCTCCGCTGAAGGCCGTCCCCAGGGCGGTCTAGGAGGGTGTGGGTGCCCCCATGTGGGCCTGACATTTGCTCACGGACAACTTCGGATCAGGCGTAACAGTCGCGGCTGCGCCCTGATGAAGTTCCCTCCGTGTTCCCCAAACTCAATTCATTGACGCCTCGTTCGGATTTCCGGTTTATTGACGTCAGTGTGTTCACAGCCAAGGACGCAAATGTCACCACCAAGCCTTATCGACACCCATCCCAACCTTGCCGGCGCGGCTCCCGTTGCGCTGTCCTACGAGCTGTTCCCGCCGCGGTCGCCAGCGGCCGCCGAATCACTCTGGACCACCATCGGGGAACTTGAAGCCACGGACCCCGACTACGTCTCCGTGACCTACGGCTCCAGCGGATCCAACCACGGCACCGCCATCGAGCTCATCAACCGGCTCGTGCAGGAAACCACGCTCCGGCCCCTGGCCCACCTGACCTGCGTCGGGAACTCACCGCAGGAACTGGCGGAGATCATCGGCGAGCTGCTCGACGTCGGGGTGCGCGGCATCCTGGCCCTGCGCGGCGACCAGCCCAAAGACGGCAGCGCGCCGCCGGAAGGCTCGCTGCGGTATGCACAGGACCTGATCGAACTTATCCGCCGCGTGGAGCAGCGCCGGTCGGCCCTGTTGTGTGCCGGAAAGGTCGCGGTGGGCGTCGCCGCCTACCCGACCCGGCACCCGGAATCGCCGAGTGAGGCGCACGACGTCGAGGTCCTGCTGGCCAAGCAGCGATCGGGCGCCGACTTCGCCATCACCCAGGTCTTCTTCCACACCGAACAGTACGCCGACCTCCTGGCCCGGGCACGCCGGGCAGGGGTGACCATCCCGATCATTCCCGGCGTCATGCCCCTGACCAGCCTCCGCCGGCTGGCCCGCCTCGGCGAACTGACCGGGGTGGAACCGCAGCCGGAACTCATCGAACGCCTCGCGGCCGCCGACACCGACGCCGAACGCACCCGGATCGGCGTCAGCGCCACCGTCGACCTGGCCAACGCCGCCCTGGACGCCGGCGCCCCCGGCCTCCACCTCTACACCTTCAACGAGCACGCCGCTGCCCTGGACGTGCTGGACAAACTCGCCCTGCCCCGCCCGCGAAACGGCAATAGACACAGCGGCAACCAACACAGCGGCAACCGGAACAGCGGCGCGCGCAGCGAAGCCCCTCGGCACGCCGCCGCCGGCCAGCTCGCCAGCTGACCACCACCTCACTTCGTCTTCTGTCAACGACAACTTCAAGGACTTCCCATGACTGAACAGCTCACTTCCTCCAGCAGCAGCGCCTTCCCGTCCGCCTCGATCCTGGGCTACCCGCGCATCGGCCGCCGCCGTGAACTCAAGAAGGCCGTCGAGGCCTACTGGGCGGGCAAGATCGACGCCGCCGCCCTGGACGCTGCCGCCAAGGAGATCCAGCTCGGCACCGCCAAGCGCCTCCAGGGCCTGGGCCTGACCGAGGCCGCCGCCGTGCCCGGCACCTTCTCCTACTACGATCAGGTGCTCGACGCCGCAGCCCACGTCGGCGCCGTGCCCGCCCGCTTCGGCAACCTCCTGAACGCCGAGGGCCGGCTGGACATCGATGGCTACTTCACCCTCGCCCGCGGCAACAAGGACCAGCAGCCGCTGGAAATGACCAAGTGGTTTGACACCAACTACCACTACCTCGTGCCGGAAATCGGCCCGGAGACCAATTTCGCGCTGACCTCCAACCGCATCGTTGAGGAATTCGAGTACGCCCTGGCCAACGGTGTGCAGACCCGCCCGTACATCGTCGGTCCGGTCACGTTCCTCCTGCTGAGCAAGGCCTCCGACGACGCCCCGGCCGGCTTCAGCCCGCTGTCCCGCCTCGAGGACCTTCTCCCCGTCTACACCGCACTGCTGGAGAAGCTGGCCGCCGCCGGTGCCGGCTGGGTCCAGCTCGACGAGCCCGCCCTCGTCGTGGACCAGGAAACCTCCGTGCAGGAGATCCAGGCCGCCGTCGCCCGCTCCTACGAAGTCCTCTCCGGTGCTGCCCGACGCCCGCAGCTGTTTGTCTCCACCCCGTACGGTGCGCTCGATGGACTGCTCGGCACCCTGGCCGCCACCGGCGTCGAGGCCCTGCACCTGGACGTCTTCAAGGGCGCGGTTCCCTCCGCCGCGGCCCTGGCCGCGCTGGGCAACAAGACCCTCGTCGCCGGCGTCGTGGACGGCCACAACATCTGGCGCAACGACCTCGCGGACTCCGCGAGGAAGATCGCCGAACTGCAGAAGTCCGTCGCGACGCTCGCCATCAGCACCTCCACCTCCACCCAGCACGTCCCGCACGACGTCGACGAGGAAGTCCAGCTGTCCGAGCAGCTGCGCAGCTGGCTGGCTTTCGCCGACCAGAAGGCCGTCGAGGTTGTCACCCTCGCCGGGCTGCTGACCGACGCCGCGGCAGTTCAGCCGGCCATCGACGAGGCCACCCGCGTCATCGCTTCCCGCGCTGAAGCCGAGGGTGTCCGCCGCGCCGAGGTCCGCGCCCGCACCGAGGCCCTGACCCCGGCAGACTTCAACCGCTCCGAGTACCGGGTCCGTGAAGCCGCCCAGGAAGCAGCGCTGCACCTGCCGCCGCTGCCCACCACCACCATCGGCTCCTTCCCGCAGACCGCCGAAATCCGTTCGGCCCGCGCCCGCAACAACAAGGGCGACCTGACCAACGAGCAGTACGCGCAGCTCATGAAGGACGAGATCAAGCGCGTTGTGGAGCTCCAGGAAGAGCTCGGCTACGACGTCCTGGTGCACGGCGAGCCCGAGCGCAACGACATGGTCCAGTATTTCGCAGAGAACTTGGAAGGCTTCGACGTCACGGTCCACGGCTGGGTCCAGTCCTACGGCTCCCGCTGCACCCGCCCGTCGATCCTCTGGGGCGACGTCACCCGCAGCGCGCCCATCACGGTGGAATGGGCCAAGTACGCCCAGTCCCTGACCAACAAGCCCATGAAGGGAATGCTCACCGGTCCGGTCACCATCCTGGCCTGGTCCTTCGTCCGCGATGACCAGCCGCTCGGCGAGACGGCCAACCAGGTGGGCCTGGCGCTGCGCGACGAGATCGCCGACCTTGAAGCTGCCGGCATCAAGATCATCCAGGTTGACGAGCCCGCCCTGCGCGAGCTCCTTCCGCTGCGCAAGGCCGACCAGCCCGCGTACCTGGACTGGTCCGTCAACTCCTTCCGCCTGGCCACCGCCGGTGCGGCCGACGCCACGCAGATCCACACCCACCTGTGCTACTCCGAGTTCGGCGTGATCATCGACGCGATCGACGGCCTGGACGCCGACGTGACCTCGATTGAGGCCGCCCGCTCCCGCATGGAGGTTGTGCACGACCTCGAGTCCCACGGCTTCGGCCGCGGCGTCGGCCCGGGCGTGTACGACATCCACTCGCCGCGCGTCCCGGGTGAGCAGGAAGTTACCGAGCTGCTCAGCACCGCGGTCAAGCACGTCCCGTCCCGCCAGCTCTGGGTCAACCCGGACTGCGGCCTGAAGACCCGAGGCTATGCCGAGACCGAAGAGTCCCTGCGCAACCTGGTCGCGGCCACCAAGACGGTCCGCGCCGGGCTGCTGCAGGAAGCCAAGTAACCCCTGCGTGAATGAGTGAGCCCGCAGGGCTCAAGCGAACGACGGCGGCTGGTCACCTCAGGTGACCGGCCGCCGTCGCACGTTCTTACTCACCGATTGCAGCCGATGGGGTGTTAGGACTCCCAGAGGATTTCGTCGTCGACGACGCCGTCCTCATCCGCGCAGGCGACCAGGACCTCGTCGGTGAAGTGCTGGCCCAGCGTGAAGTCCAGGACAAAGTAGCGTTCGGGCTGGCCGGGGTAAATGCCCACGTGGCCCAGCTTGAGGGCCTTGAGGAAGACCTCGTCGGTGAGCTGGCTCTTGTCCTCGACGCCGAAGACGTTCTTGAGGTGTTCGTTCTTGATCGCATTGCAGTGGAAGTGCCGGTATTCCTGCGGGCTGGTGCCTTCCTGCTCCAGTTCCTCGGCGATCATTTCGCGGACCTGGTCCACGAGTTCAGGCAGGAAGCGCAACCGGTAGTCAACCTTGTGCATGGCCGCTTCGTCGAAATGGTCATGCGCGTTGACATTGAGGTCAAGCTCCACGGTCTGGCCCCCCAGTTGATGCGTGGCGGTGAGATTGTGGTCTCTTCCGTGGTTGAGCTCGACTTCCCCGAAGTGCTTGCTCGCTACCTTGTTCATATCTTCAACATAGTCCTGATAACCGGACCATTCCAGCGTTGACAAGGTTTTCTCCGACTTCGCCGCCCCGGCGCGGGGCCGCCGGATATGCCGGCGTCCGCGGTTTGGGCGCTAGCCTGCCTCCGCGCCCTCCCAGTCGACGTTGACCCACCGTTGTCCTTCATCGTCCCAGGATTCCGTGTGGCCCAGCTGGGCGATTTCGTCAAAACTGACGTCGATCCCGTGCCTGTGGAGCGTTTCGCGGAGTTCCTCAGTGGCCGCGCGGACGGCGGCGTCGATGACCTCCCTGCTGTCAGAGGCGACGGGACGGGAAGCCGAATACGTTGGTGTGCTCATGGGAACCATCCTTATCGATCGGACTCCGCATGGGAACCCCGCCGCCGTACCTGTGCCCCGGCCTTTCCGGCTCAGTCCTTCGGCACGGTTCCAAGCCGGTGCATCGTCTCGGCCAACAGCTCCACGAAGAGCTGGACCTGGGCCGTCTGCTTCTCGTTGATCAGCAGGGCAAAGACATTCCGGGCCAGCCGGATCTCCGGGACATCGAGTACCACCACGCCGGCCGGCCGGTGCAGCAGCGCGAGCTCGGGGACCAGGGCGGCGCCGAGCCCGGCGGCCGCCATCTCCAGGCTGGCGTGGAAATCGTCGCTGTAGGCCACCACGCGCGGGTGCAAGTTGCAGCTGGCAAAGAGCCGTTCGATCACCGTGGCGTCGGACGTGCCGGGGTGGTGCATGATCCAGGGCATGTCGGACAGATGCGTCGCGGCGATCCTGGAATCCGTACGGATACCCCAAGCCGCCGGCAGCACCACCCGGAAGTTGTCGTCACCGATCCACTGCCGGTCCACGGTGTGCGGCCAGGCGAGGCCGGACTGCCCCACCTGATACACCAGCGCAACATCGAGTTCGCCGCCGGTCCGCAGGCCCATGATGGTCTGGGCCGGCTCCGCGACGGACACCCGAAGGTCAATTCCGAGCTTCTTCCACGCCGGGTTCTGCAGGATCGGCGGCAGCACATAGGTGGCCAGGCTCGGGAAAATGCCCAGCCGCAGCTCCTGGCTGGTGCTGTCCTCCGCCCGTGAAGCGGCCGCCATGAGCGCCTCAATGTCCGTGAGCACCTTGGCCGCGTGCCGCGTCATGACGACGGCGGCTTCCGTCGGCTGGATGCTGCGGGCCGACCGCTGGAACAGGGTGACGCCGGTGTCCCGTTCCAGCGCCGACATTTGCTGGGAGACGGCCGAGGCCGTGTAGCCCAGACGCGCCGCGGCGGCGGCAAACGATCCGAGCCGGATGACTTCCACGAGGGTCCGCAGATGAACGGGGTTGATCAAGGGCTGCCCTTCGCCTGGTAGCTGGTCCCTGGAGGCAGGACCGGAAATCCCGCTTCATTCTGGCATACCCGCCGGCGCAGATCCCTCACGGATCCCCAGGGGTGCCCAAGCGGCTGCCCAAGCAGCCGATCTGAAACACGCCGAAGTCTTACTCATCCGGCGGCCCGGCGGCTTCGAATCGCCCATAAGACATTTTGGGCGAGGCAAGTTTTGGGCGAGATAACAGGAGCAGATAAGTGTCGCAAGCAGCAAGGATTCCGGCGGGCCGCCGGGTGGCCGTCATCGGCAGCGGCGTGGCGGGTTTGACCGCCGCATATGTGCTGAACCGGCAGGACCGGGTGACCCTCTTCGAGGCGGACTCCCGGCTCGGCGGCCACGCCCATACCCACGACGTTCCACAGGACGGCGGCCCGACTCTGGGCGTGGACACCGGCTTCATCGTCCACAACGAACGGACCTACCCCACGTTGCTGCGCCTGTTCGCGCAACTGGGTGTTGAAACCCAGGACTCGGAAATGAGCATGTCCGTCCGCTGCGACGGCTGCGGCCTGGAATACGCCGGCGCCCGGCCCCACGCGAGCGGCATCATTCCCCGGCCCTCCACCTTGCTGCGCGGCCGCTACCTGAGGATGCTGCTGGAAGTCACCCGGTTCCACCGCCGGGCCCGCGCCCTGCTGGCGGAACCGGGAGCAAAACCGGCGCCGGATACGGCTGCGGCAGGCGCGGGCCAGGAACTCACCCTGGGGGAGTTCCTGGCCCGGGAAAGGTTCAGCACTTACTTTATCTCGCACTTCATGACGCCCGTGGTCAGTGCCGTTTGGTCCTGCGACCCCACCACCGCGCTGGCCTATCCCGCCCGCTACCTGTTCACGTTCCTGGGCCACCACGGGCTGCTCGGAGTCAAAGGCTCGCCGCAATGGCGCACGGTCACCGGCGGCTCACGCACCTACGTCGACAAGGTCGCCGGGACCCTGCCGGACATCCGGCTCGCCAGCCCCGTCACCGCGGTGCACCGGCACGCCGACGGCGTCGATGTCACGTCCGCCCAGGGCACGTCCGCCCAGGGCACTTCCGCGCAGGCCGCATCCGCACAGGGCGCCGGGACGCGCACGGAGACCTTCGACGCCGTCGTGATCGCCACCCATCCGGAGCAGGCCTTGCGCCTGCTGGCCGATGCCTCGCCCGCCGAAAAGGACGCCCTGGGCGGCATGCCGTACTCGGTCAACCGCACGCTCTTCCACCGCGACCCCGCCGTGCTGCCGGCCAGCCCCAACGCCCAGGCCTCCTGGAACTACCGGCTGCCCTCCTGCGATGCGCGCCCGGACAAGGTGCTGGTCAGCTACGACATGACCCGGCTGCAGCGGCTGGCGCCCGTGGACGGCGGCCGGTACATCGTCAGCCTCGGCGAATCCGACCTGATCGACGACGCCACGGTCCTGGACCGGATGGTCTACGAACATCCCCAGTACACGCCGGAGTCGCTGGAGGCGCAGGAACGGATCCTCGGGCTCGGCGACGGGCGGCTGGCCTTCGCCGGCGCCTACCACGGCTGGGGATTCCACGAGGACGGCGCCCTGTCCGGTCTCAAAGCCGCCGCCCGGCTGGGCCGCGACTGGGACCGGCTCACCGCCACCGGCGGCCCTGCGTCCATTTCCGGCGCCCAGAATCTCCAGTCCGCCGCAGTGGAGGCTCCATGAGCGCCCCAGCCCTTGTCCCCGCGGCCATCTACCGCACGTCGATCTCCCATGTGCGGCGCACCCCGCTGCGCAACGCCTTCACCTACCGCAGCTACAGCTGGTATGTCGACGTCGACCGCCTCCCGCAGCTGCCGCGCCTGCTCCGGCCGCTGGCCGGCTTCCGGGTGGAGGACCACCTCGGCGACCCGGACGGCACCCTGCGCGGCAACGTGGAACGCTACCTTGACATCCAGGGGATCGGGCTCGACGGCGGACGCATCACGATGCTTGCCAGTGCCCGGGTGTTCGGGCATGTCTTCAACCCGCTGAGCGTCTTCTGGTGCCACGACGCCGCAGGGGACCTGCGCTGCGTCATCGCCGAGGTCCACAACACCTACGGGCAGCGGCACTGCTACCTCCTCGAAACGGACAGTGCAGGCCGGGCGAGCGTGCCGAAGGAGTTTTACGTCTCGCCGTTCAACGACGTCGACGGCCAGTATCGCATGAAACTCCCCGAACCCGGCGACCGCCTTGCCGTAGCGATCGTCCTGGAACGGGAGGGACACCAGCCCTTCATCGCCACCCTGGACGGCGTCCGCCGGGACGCGACCGCGCGGAACATCCTGTCCGCGGCGCTCGCCGTACCACTTGCGCCGCTGCGCGTCGCGGCGCAGATCCGCTGGCAGGGCATCAGGTTATGGGCGCGCCGCCTGCCCGTCATCAAGAGACCACACCACCCTTCACAGGAGGCAGTTCAGTGACAATGACCGAAGCGACCGGATCCGGTGCAGGATGGGCGCGGGGCGCCACCGATGTCAGCACTAATGCCGAACCCGGCGTCAACGCCGTTCCGAAAGCAGTTCCCTACACAGTCCCGCGGCCGCCCGTGACCATCGACCCGGCCATCTGGCCCAGCATCGCGGCCGTGCCGTCATCCCTGTTGGCCCGCATCGCGGGGCGCGCTGCCGATGCCATCTTCAGGGCCGCCGTCCGGACCCTGCCGCTGGCCGTGCGCTACCCGGACGGCACGGTCCTGGGCCAAGCAGCGGCGGGCCAAGCAGCGGCGGGCGAAGAGGCGTTGGGCGAAGAAGCGGACCGGGCTTCCGGGGGCACCGCCTACCCTGTCATGACTATCAACCGGCCGGAAGCGTTCGCCGCCCGGCTCGGCGACGGCGGGCTGATCGGCCTGGGTGAGTCCTTCATGGCCGGCGACTGGGACGCCGATGACCTCACCGCCGTCATGGAGGTGTTCGCCGCGCGGGTGGGGACGCTCGTGCCGGAGCCGCTGCAGAAGCTGCGTGCCCTCTACCTGCCGCGCCAGCCACGCCGGGAACGCAACACCGAGAAGAACACCCGCTCCAACATCTCGAGGCACTACGACCTCTCCAACGAGCTCTTCGCCACCTTCCTGGACAGCACCATGACCTACTCCAGTGCCCTGTTCCCGGAAAGCGGCGACGCGCTCCGCACGGTGGCCTGGGACGGCCTGGCCGACGCCCAGCAGGCGAAAATCGACCGCCTGCTGGACAAGGCCGACGTCAAGGAAGGCAGCCGCGTCCTGGAAATCGGCACCGGCTGGGGGGAGCTGGCCTTGCGTGCCGCCGCCCGCGGCGCCACTGTCTACTCCGTGACCCTCTCCAGCGAGCAGCAGGAACTGGCCCGCCGGCGCGTGGCCGACGCCGGCTACGCGGACGCCGTCACCATCGAGCTCAAGGACTACCGCGCCGTCGAGGGCGAGTACGACGCCGTCGTCTCGGTGGAAATGATCGAGGCGGTCGGCTTCGAATACTGGGCCACGTACTTCCAGACCATCGAGCGGGTCCTGGCCCCCGGCGGCAAGGTGGCCATCCAGGCCATCACGATCGCCCACGACCGGCTGATGGCCACCCGGACCAGCTACACCTGGGTGCACAAGTACATCTTCCCCGGCGGGGTCATCCCCTCCGTCCGGGCCATCGAGGAGACCACCGAGAAACAGACCGGACTGCGCGTCCGCGAACGCCTCGCCATGGGCGAGCACTATGCCCAGACCCTCCGGCTGTGGGAGGAACGCTTCATGGACAGCGTGGACGAGGTGGGGGCCATGGGCTTCGACGCCGTCTTTCAGCGGATGTGGCTGTTCTACCTCTGCTATTCCCGGGCCGGATTCGAGACCGGCTACCTCGACGTCCAGCAGATCGTGCTCGACCGCAGGGTGTAGAACATTCACGACCGAGAGAGGCGGGCACCACGGTGCCCGCCTCTTTCATGCGCCGAATCCCGCGTGTGCCCGGACACCAGATGTAGTGTCCCGGCCCACGATCAGGGCCCCTGCCGTGCGGGCGCGACACGCCGTCCAGCATGCGACACGCGGGAGTGATTAATGTGGCTAACTACTCCACAGGGTGTGGATTTCGTCCGCCAAAATGGCTGAAATCCGGACATTTGGAGGGCCCCTTCCTGTGGATTAACGGTGCATGAAATGACATACTTGTAATACATCATCTTGGGGTCCGCGTGAGGCTCTTGCACTACATGTAGTATCGACTTACAGTTCCAGCAGAGCATCAGCGCGGGACGGTCGGAGCCGGGGAAGCGCTCCGAAGAGAACTTTCAACAAAGGGGACTAGGACCATGACCGTTACGGTTTACACGAAGCCGGCCTGCGTTCAGTGCAACGCAACCTACCGCGCGCTGGACAAGAAGGGCATTGCCTACCAGAGCGTTGATATCTCCCAGGATGCGGAGGCCCTCGAGCGCCTGAAGTCCCTGGGCTACATGCAGGCCCCCGTTGTCGTCACCGACCAGGATCACTGGTCCGGTTTCCGCCCGGACAAGATCGAAGAACTGGCGCAGGCCGCCGCCGTCGCTGTAGCCTGAAACGCCCTGTCGCCTGAAAAGCCCAGAACGCCGCTACCAGGCAGGATTTCACGGTAGATGAGGTGAGGTGACCACTCCCATGGCCGCAACAACTGAAGATCGGGTGGCCGCTACGGCTGACGGCGGGGAAGCGGTCAGCACAGCGGCTCCCGAGCAAACGCACTGCCGCCTCATCTACTTCTCCTCCACCTCCGAAAACACGGCCCGCTTCGTCGCGAAGCTGGGGGTCGACGCCGCCAGGCTCCCGCTCTACCCGAGGGACGAGCCGCTGGTGGCCCGGGAGCCCTACGTGCTGGTGGTGCCGACGTACGGCGGCACCGGGGGAGAGGGATCTGTTCCCAAACAGGTCATCAGGTTCTTGAACAACCCGGGCAACCGGAGGCTGATCCGAGGTGTGATCGGCGCAGGCAACACGAATTTCGGGGACAACTACTGCATGGCGGGGGAGATCATCGCCGCAAAATGCGGCGTCCCCCACCTATACAGGTTCGAACTCATGGGCACGCCGGAAGACGTCACCCGTGTACAAGAAGGATTGGAAAAGTTTTGGACACGACTGTCGCAGACACCGCAGTAACTGAGGGCGCAGGCACAGGCACCGGCACCGCTGCCGCCGTCGAACTCAAGAAGAAGCCCGAGATGCCCGCCGCCTACAAGGGCTTGGGCTACCACGAGCTCAACGCCATGCTGAACCTGTACGGCCCCAGCGGAGAGATCCAGTTCGAGGCCGACCGCGAGGCCGCCCACCAGTACTTCCTGCAGCACGTGAACAACAACACCGTGTTCTTCCACGACCTCGAGGAAAAGCTCGACTACCTCGTGAAGAACGAGTACTACGAGCGCGAAACCCTCGACCAGTACACGATGAACTTCATCCGCGAGCTCTTCAACCGCGCCTACAAGAAAAAGTTCCGCTTCGAGACCTTCCTCGGCGCGTTCAAGTTCTACACCTCCTACACGCTGAAGACGTTCGACGGAAAGCGCTTCCTGGAGCGCTACGAGGACCGCGTCTGCATGGTGGCCCTGCACCTGGCCCGCGGCGACGAAAAGCTGGCCACCCAGATGGTCGACGAGATCATCGAGGGCCGCTTCCAGCCCGCCACCCCGACGTTCCTGAACGCCGGCAAGAAGCAGCGCGGCGAGCTGGTCTCCTGCTTCCTGCTCCGCATCGAGGACAACATGGAGTCGATCGGCCGCTCGATCAACTCGGCCCTGCAGCTGTCCAAGCGCGGCGGCGGCGTGGCCTTCGCGCTGACCAACATCCGCGAGGTCGGCGCCCCGATCAAGCAGATCGAAAACCAGTCCTCCGGCGTCATCCCCGTGATGAAGCTCCTCGAAGACAGCTTCTCCTACGCCAACCAGCTCGGTGCCCGCCAAGGCGCCGGTGCCGTCTACCTGCACGCGCACCACCCGGACATCTACCGCTTCCTGGACACCAAGCGCGAGAACGCGGACGAGAAGATCCGCATCAAGACCCTCTCGCTCGGCGTCGTGATCCCGGACATCACCTTCGAGCTGGCCAAGCGGGACGAGGACATGTACCTGTTCTCCCCGTACGACGTCGAAAAGGTCTACGGCATGCCGTTCTCCGACGTCTCGGTCACCGAGAAGTACTACGAGATGGTGGACGACTCCCGGATCAAGAAGACCAAGATCAAGGCCCGCGAGTTCTTCCAGACCCTCGCCGAGATCCAGTTCGAATCCGGCTACCCGTACATCATGTTCGAGGACACCGTGAACCGGGAAAACCCGATCGACGGCAAGATCATCATGTCCAACCTGTGCTCCGAGATCCTCCAGGTCTCCCAGCCCACGACGTACCACGATGACCTGTCCTACGACCAGACCGGCAAGGACATCTCCTGCAACCTGGGCTCGCTGAACATCGCCAAGACCATGGACTCGCCGGACTTCGGCCTGACCATCGAGACGGCCATCCGGTCCCTCTCGGCCGTCTCGGACATGTCCAACATCACCTCGGTGCCCTCGATCGCCCGCGGCAATGACCAGTCGCATGCAATCGGCCTGGGCCAGATGAACCTGCATGGGTACCTGGCCCGCGAGCGGGTCCACTACGGTTCCGAAGAGGGCCTGGACTTCACCAACATCTACTTCTACTCGGTGGTGTTCCACGCCGTCCGCGCCTCCAACCTGCTGGCCATCCAGACCGGCCAGACCTTCGGCGGCTTCGAGAAGTCCAAGTACGCCTCCGGCGAGTTCTTCGACAAGTACACCGAGCAGGAGTGGGTGCCGCAGACCGCCAAGGTTGCGGAGCTGTTCAAGAACATCCACATCCCCACCCAGGATGACTGGCGTGAGCTGAAGGCTTCCGTTATGGAGCACGGCATCTACAACCAGAACCTGCAGGCCGTCCCGCCGACCGGCTCGATCTCCTACATCAACAACTCCACCTCCTCGATCCACCCGGTGGCGTCCAAGATCGAGATCCGCAAGGAAGGCAAGCTGGGCCGCGTGTACTACCCGGCGCCGTACCTGACGAACGACAACCTGGAGTACTACCAGGACGCGTACGAGATCGGCTACGAGAAGGTCATCGACACCTACGCTGCCGCCACGCAGCACGTGGACCAAGGCCTGTCCCTGACGCTGTTCTTCAAGGACACCGCCACCACGCGCGACATCAACAAGGCCCAGATCTACGCCTGGAAGAAGGGCATCAAGACCATTTACTACATCCGTCTCCGCCAGCTCGCGCTGGAAGGGACCGAGGTAGAGGGTTGCGTCAGCTGCATGCTTTAATTTTCAACTAATTCGTGATTGTACGACGGCGGGCGGCCGCCCGCCGTCATACGCTTTAACTAGAGAACTAACCCAACATTGAGGGGATGACATGACCGAGAAGGTCAAGCTGCTGAGCCACGTCGAGGCGATCAACTGGAACCGCATCCAGGACGACAAGGACGTGGATGTCTGGAACCGCCTGGTCAACAACTTCTGGCTGCCGGAGAAGGTGCCGCTCTCCAACGACGTGCAGTCGTGGAACACCCTGACGCCGGCCGAGCAGCAGCTCACCATGCGCGTGTTCACCGGCCTGACCCTGCTGGACACCATCCAGGGCACCGTCGGTGCCGTCTCCCTGATCCCGGACGCGCTGACCCCGCATGAAGAGGCTGTCTACACGAACATCGCGTTCATGGAGTCCGTGCACGCCAAGAGCTACTCCTCCATCTTCTCCACGCTGGCCTCCACCAAGGAGATCGACGAGGCGTTCCGCTGGTCCACCGAGAACGAGAACCTTCAGAAGAAGGCCCAGATCGTCATGGACTACTACCAGGGCGACGACCCCCTGAAGCGCAAGGTGGCCTCCACGCTGCTCGAGAGCTTCCTCTTCTACTCCGGCTTCTACCTGCCGATGTACTGGTCCTCACGGGCCAAGCTGACGAACACAGCCGACCTGATCCGCCTGATCATCCGCGACGAGGCCGTGCACGGTTACTACATCGGCTACAAGTTCCAGAAGGGCCTGGAAAAGGTCTCCGAGGAGCGCCGCCAGGAAATCAAGGACTACACCTTCGAGCTGCTCTTCGAGCTGTACGAGAACGAGGTCCAGTACACGCACGACCTCTACGACTCCGTCGGCCTGGCCGAGGACGTCAAGAAGTTCCTGCACTACAACGCCAACAAGGCCCTGATGAACCTGGGCTACGAGGCCATGTTCCCGGCTTCCGTCACCGATGTGAACCCGGCGATCCTCTCGGCCCTGTCGCCGAACGCTGACGAGAACCACGACTTCTTCTCGGGTTCGGGGTCTTCGTACGTGATTGGCAAGGCTGTCAACACTGAGGATGAGGACTGGGACTTCTAGTCACTTGTGAGATCGGAAGCTAGTTGGCGGTTTGACCATTAGTTGGCGAAACGCGACTGGAAAGTTGGCGAAGACCGGTCTAGTTGGCGACACTCACGCCCGGGCTTAGTTGCATGACTTGCAACTAAGCCCGGGCTTTCTTCGAGGCTTGTCGCTGCCTTGACTCCCCTCAACACTGCTTTTACGGCAGAGCGCCCGTTGAAAGATGGCGCGTTGGCGTCCGGACTGCAAAGGATCAGACATTGAGTGAAGAACTACAGGACACAGAGATCGCCCGCAGCAATATCCCTGACGCAGTTCGTGAACGTGTTTGGGGGCGAGCAGCGGCACGGTGCGTCCTCTGCTCCGAATGGCTGATTGATTCGAGCAACTTTTGGCATTCAGTCCCAACGGGCGAAATAGCGCACAACGTCGGAGCTACGTCGGGCGCGAAGTCACCGAGAGGCAAGTCTAAGTTGTCCGCAGAGGACCGGGCTCGGGAATCGAACTTGTTCCTGCTGTGCCACGACTGCCACAAAAAAATCGACTCCATCCAACACCGGGACAGCTATTCGGTGGAGTTCCTGACATCGAAGAAGAGCGAACACGAGGAGCGTGTAAGGCAAGTAACAGACTTCGCCACTCTGAGGCCGACGACAGTGCTTCGGCTTGTTGGGTCTGTGCGTGGGACGCTTAGCCCGATTCCACCAGCCCAGATCTCAGAGGCGCTGCGTCGAGAAGGACTGACGGGCATGGGCGAGGACACAAGGAACGGCGTCTTTGACATCGCTCTTCCCGACTCTGAAAGCGCGTCCTGGTATTGGGCTCGCGCCAAGGAGATCATAAACAAGACGGTCGACAGGGTGTTCGACGCCATTGCTGCGGAGGACACCTCGGTATTGAGCGTGTTCGCCATAGCTCCTGTTCCCGTTCTCATTTATCTGGGATCCCGTCTGGATGACAAGGCCGAGACTCTCCTATACCACCGTCAACGCCAGGACGGAGTGGATGCATGGACCTGGCCTGGAGCGGGCCCCGCGACCCCAGTCCCTACCTTCACAGTCGAGCACGTAACTGGACTGGACGCCTTCAGCCCTGCTGGTGCTGTCGAAGAGGTAGTTGTACTCGTGAGTTTGAGTGCGCGAGTGAGTCGTGAACGTATTCCAAGCACGCTCGCTGGAATGCCAGTGTTGGAGCTTCGCCCTAAGACACTGCAACCGACTCCGGACGTGATAGACAGCCGTGCCGCCTTGAACGCCTTTGGCCAAACGTGGCGCGGTGCACTGAGCCTGATCGAAGCGACGTTCCCGAAGGCTAGCAAGATTCACCTGATCGCCGCGGTACCAACCACGGCGGCAGTCACTCTCGGGCGACATCACATGCGTGAAGCCCAGCCGGATTTAGTCCTATACCAGCGAAACGATGACGATTCCTATGATGCGGTTCTGGAGGTCACAGCATGACGGCACGAACTAAGGAATTCAATCTCTTCCTGCGCGATTACGTAAACCTCGATGCGACACGGACAAGTACGCTCCATGCGCGGGTATCGGCGGTGAACTCTTTCATCGCCGGCCATGAAGACCTAGCTGTCGTCGTGACGGATGACGTGATTCCCCAGGGTTCGTTTGCGCACAAGACGATAATTAGGCCCTTCAGCGGGAACGACTTCGACGCCGACGTTCTCGTGCCCATGGACGAGCAAGATGACTGGGAGCCCAAGCAGTACACCCAAGCGCTCCATAAAGCCCTTCAGTCTTCCGCCCGTTACCGTGACATGGCGGTCCTCGGAAAGCGGTGCGTGAAGTTGGACTATGCAGGGGATTTCCACATCGATCTTGTCCCCTTTGTAACGCGGGACGATGGTAATACCTACATCACGCACCGTACCCGCAACGAGTTCATCCGCCAGGATCCGGTCGCTTACACTGCCTGGTTTGAGGACAACAACCGGACGACGCACGGGCACTTGGTGCGGGTGGTACGCCTGATGAAGTACTTGCGCGACCGGAGCTCGATTCAGGTTCCCTCCGTTGTCTTGTCAGCATTGCTGGCAGAGCGCGTGAGGTCCTTCGCCGGCGTGGACGATTATGCCAACGTCGCGAGCACCCTCACGTCACTCGTCAAGGCTTTGCATGAATATGTCGATCCAATGTTGACGCCCCCGTGGGTCGACGACCGCATCGGGCAGAACCTCGCCGATCGGCTCACCCCCAGCGGGTTTGAAAACCTTCAAAGCCAGGTAAAGACCTGGTCAAGGCTCATGACTGAAGCTCTGGATGCTGACGCCGACGAAAGCGTGGAAAAGTGGCGCAAGTTGTTCGGCGAATCGTTCGGCTCCACGACACGGGAAGCCGGCGAGAGCGGCGCCCTTCTGGCGTCGGCATCAAGTCACTACGAAAAGACGCTGGCTCCCGGGGAACAGGACATTGAGAAGGATCACGGCATTTTGTTGTCGCTTGACCCACGGCAGCGGGTTCGTGTTGTGGGTCGCATGTCAGCGAATAGTAAAGGAAGTGGTCGCTACCGTCCGCTGAGCGGGAGAGGCAACCATGTCCCAGTGGGTCGTTCGCTTCGGTTCAGCGTCGAAGACTGTACGGTCACGGAACCCTACGACGTGTACTGGAAGGTACGCAACGCGGGCGAAGAAGCTGCCCGCAGGCAATCGTTCCGAGGTGAGATTCGTAAGCGGGGTCACGAAATCACCGAAACGAGTAGCTTCCACGGCGAGCACTGGGTCGAGGTTTGGATCGTGAAGGATCGCATTGCAGTCGCGACGGATATTCAGGACGTAACGATCTTGCCCAATTGAGCGTTACTCTCGGTTCCGTTGATGGTGCAATGCCGATGTCCTTCGGAGAGCTGCATTAAGCTGTTACAGGCTGCTGCGGATGCGCAGGGGGAGCAACCGAATACAGGAGTATCACTTGACCATCAAGGGAATCACCAAAACTGAACTCAACGTCGCGCCCGGTTCAGTGGTCCGTGTCATGGACGAGGACTGGCTTGTCACCAGCGTCGAGAAGTCCGTTGACGGCACCCTCATGAGGGTCCAGGGCCTCAGCGAGCTCGTTCGGGACACCGCTGCCGCGTTCTACTCCGCCCTGGACACCATCGAAGTTGTGGACCCTGCCAAGTCCAAGGTTGTGGCCGACGACACCCCCAACTACCGCCGGGCTCGGCTGTTCCTGGAGACCACTCTCCGCAAGACTCCGACACCCCAGTCGGCGGAGTACCTGACTGTCTCCACCCGCATGCTGTCGCGGAACCTCAGGTACCAGCAGATCGCCGTCGCGAAGGCCCTGGACACCAAGAACATCCGCCCGCGCATCCTTATCGCAGACGCCGTGGGCCTCGGCAAGACCCTCGAGATCGGCATGATCCTCAGCGAACTGGTCAAACGCGGCCGCGGCGAACGCATCCTCATCGTCACCCCGCGGCACGTGCTGGAGCAGATGCAGCACGAGCTCTGGTGCCGCTTCGCCCTGCCCTTCGTCCGCCTCGACTCCGCCGGCATCCAGAAGATTCGGCAAAAGCTCCCGGCCACGCGCAACCCCTTCACCTACTACAAGCGCGCCATCATCTCCATGGACACGCTGAAAAGCCCCCGCTACCGGGCCCAGCTCGGCAAACTGCACTGGGACGCGGTGGTCACTGACGAGGCCCACAACGTCACCAACACCCAGGCCATGAACAACGAGCTCGCCCGGGTGCTCGCGCCCAACACCGAGGCGCTCACTCTGGCCTCCGCCACCCCGCACAACGGACGCAACGAGTCGTTCGCGGAAATCCTGCGGCTGCTGGACCCACCGCCGTCCGCCCGGACGGCACCTTCGACCCCAAGCACGTGGAGAACCTCATCATCCGCCGGCACCGGCACAGCCCCGAAGTTGCCCAGGAAGTCGGTGCGGACTGGGCCGAGCGGGAAGAGCCGGACAACAGGCTCGTGTCCGCCTCCGCAGCGGAGAACGCCATCGCCGAGGAGCTCTCCGACGTCTGGCTCTACCCCGAAGGCAGGCCGGCACCGTATTCGGGCCAGAACGGCGCGCTGTTCTCCTGGCTCCTTGCCAAGGCGTTCCTATCCAGCCCTGCCGCGCTTCTCGAAACGGTCACTGATCGTCTCAGGAAGCTCGACGCCGATTCACCTTCCGAGGCAAAGGAAACCGAAGCCCTCAAACGCCTCAGCAAGCTCGCCGAGTCAGCCAACACCAGTGAACCCGCCAAGTACACCGAACTCGTCAGGTACCTGAAGAAGATCGGCGTCGGCAAGGGATCCCCAATGCGGGCGGTTGTCTTCGCCGAGCGCGTCGCAACGCTCAAGTGGCTGCAGGAGACGCTGCCAACGGCACTCGGGCTTAAACCGGAAAACGTCGGCCTCCTGCATGGTGGCCTCAGCGACGTCGAGCAGCAAAGCATCGTGGACCAGTTCAAGCGCGGCAACAGCCCGCTTCGGGTTCTGGTCACCGGCGACGTCGCGTCCGAAGGCGTGAACCTGCACGCCGAATGCCACCACCTGATCCACTTCGACATCCCTTGGAGCCTCATCCGGATCGAACAGCGCAACGGCCGCATCGACCGCTTCGGCCAGCGCCAGAAACCGCAGATCACCACCCTGCTCCTAAACCCGCACAACACCCGCTTTTCCGGTGACATTAAGGTCCTCACGCGTCTCATGGAACGCGAGTACGAGGCGCACACGGTCCTCAATGACGTCGCCTCCCTCATGGGGCAGTACAGCGTCAAGCAGGAGGAAGACGCCATCCGCGATGTCCTGCTCGGCAAGAAAGACTTCGAGGACGTCGTCGGAGAGCCCGACGCCGACCCTGACTCAGGTGACCTCTGGGACTTCCTCGACTTCGAGGCCCTGAAGAACGACCAAGAAACCGAATCAATAACGGTGGAGAAGCCCCTCGGCCTCTACTCCACGGACCTGGACTTCCTCGACGAGGCCCTCAACGAGGCCTTCGGCGATCCGCACAAGGTCCTCGGTTGGACCGTCCACGCCGGCCACGGCCTCGCCGAGCTCAACCCGCCCGTTGACCTTCAGCACCGCCTGGGCTACCTCCCGCAGGACTACTTATCCGAGCGGCGCGTCACCGAACGGCTCAAACTCGCCACAACCGTCGACGCCGGCACCCGGGAACTCAACCGCGCCCGTGAATCCGATGACATGAGCTGGCCCGAGGCCCACTACCTCGGCCCGCTCCACCCCGTCCTGGACTGGGCCAGGGACCGGGCCCTGTCCGAGATGTCCCGCAGCGAGGTCCTCGTGGTCCGCGGCGACGTGGACGCCGCCCAAGTGCTGCTCATGGGGACCTTGATGAACCGCCGCGGGCAGGTAGTCTCCAAAGCCTTCATCGCGGTGGACTTCCCCGACCCCTCCAACCCGACGTTCTGCCTCTCCGAACCCCTCGAGGATCTGGGTGAGCACCTGAGCAGCATCGGCGTCGACGCCAAGGCGACCAACCCCGGACCGGTCACACGAGGGAGCGATTTGGAGGTCTGGTGGCAGTGCGATGACGGACATGCGTTTCCGGCGAGGATCAACTACCGCTGTAAACAGAAGAAGAGGACCTGTCCCGTAGACACAGGCCGCATGCTTCTCATAGGAACGAATGACTTGGCGACCAAAGAGCCGGCCCTAGTGAAGGACTGGGACCGCGAGCGGAATGGGTTCAGCCCAAGCGAAGTGGTGCCGGGCACAAAGTCCTACGCATGGACCTGCAAGAACGGCCACACACAGCACACCAGCGTCGGGAACCGCAGGCGCGCAAGAGGCTGCACGAATTGTGCCTCAGCAGAGCGGGTGGCAAGAGGTTGCTCCAAGACGCCGCCAGGTTGAAGCGACCTTGGCGGTGTTTCCAACAATGCCAACGTATCGATTGGGCTTCCCATAGAACACGCGCTGTAGATCGACACGCGAAGCACTGTGTAAGGCGGCTAGTCTCTTAGAGTCTCAATGACGGGCTGCTGGTTGGTTGCCCAATCTGCGAAGGGGGTGTCCGTGTGGCTATTGAACGCGAGAAGGGCGTCAGAGTCGTCACCGTTGGCGAACTATTAGACGAAGGGCTGACGATCCCGCCTTATCAGCGGTCCTACAGTTGGGAGCCCGCCACCGCGCTTCAACTCTTCGACGACATCCGAAACGCTTTTAGGGCAGAGAACCGTGCGCCGAATGCTTTGCCAGATGCGGAGCAGGCTCAGAAGCCTTCGTATGTGCTCGGCGCCGTCATCCTCCACCGGGACAACGAGGATGTTCAAACCCATGTTGTCGACGGCCAGCAGCGTCTTTTGACGCTCACCATGCTGTTAGATTTGCTCGACGAGGCGAGCGGGTTCCCCACCGAAGTCCTGCCGATAGAGCATGAGGACCAGGCCGCTCCCGTGGTTCGGGTCCGTACGGAGCTGGACCGGCGGGTCAGACACATGGAGGAGCCGGCCAAGGCCTTCGCTGACTTCATCCGTAACAACTGTGAAATCATCCGCGTGGAGACGGACGACGCCGACGAAGCTTTCCGGGTCTTCGACTCGCAGAACTATCGGGGCAAGCCCCTGCTTCCACACGATCTGCTGAAGGCATACCACCTGCGCGAGATGAGTGGCGAGTCTAACGCTATGCGAGAAGCCCTCGTCGAGGTCTGGGAGAACGTCCCGGACGCAGAGCTCGACCGGCTATTCTCGACGTACCTCTGGCGTATAAAGCGGTGGGCGCGCGGACTTTCCGCACCGACCTTTGCCGTGCGACACATCGACGCCTTTAAGGGATTGACGCCCAAATCGGCAAGCACTCCCGCCGCGCGCTACCACCTCGCCGCTCAAACAGCCGTTCCCATGCTTGGGGCCTGGGCCGAGCACTCCGATGAAACGGACCGGATGGTCAACCGAACCCGCTTTCAGATTGACGCACCCGTGGTTGCAGGCAGGCCCTTCTTCGAAATGGCTACGTTTATGTTGGGGGAACTACGGAGACTCCGCAAGGAGGGCTTTGACGAACGGTACGAGGACGAAGGCACGGAGAAGGCTTGGGACGACTTCGCCTCCACGGACGACGACTTCCGTGAGCTCCCGTCGCGGGCACGGTACCGATACGTTTCCGAGCTTTACTTGGCATCGCTGCTCTACTACACGAACCGGTTCGGCGACGCCGATATTCGCGAGTCAAGGCACCGGTTGTTCACGTGGGCCTACCACCTCCGTACAAGGCATCAGAGGCTTCAGCTAGCTGCCGTGAACAAATACGCCCGTTCGTTGGAAGACAGCCAATCCGCTTTTGTTCTTCTTCGAAGTGCTGAGACCGCCACCGAACTTCGGCGGCTACGCCTCGAGGTCCGAGGGCGAGATGACAACCCGAAGCACGAGCAGGACCTACTGCGCCTATTGGACAGGTTGGCCCGTTGAGGATCAGCACGCTACAAGCAAATCTGTTCACGGTTGGCAAGCTCTTTGGTGAGGTGGAAACGCATTTCGAGATCCCGATCTATCAACGCAACTACGCCTGGGGTGTTGAGCAGATCGAGCAACTCATCGACGACGTGTGGGCCGCCGCGCAGGAGGGCGCCAACGATTACTTTCTGGGCAACCTAATCGTGGCTCAGAAGCCTGCTGAGGCCGGGATGAGTGTTGTGACCTTCGAGGTCGTTGATGGTCAACAACGATTGACGACCTTGTTCATGCTCCTGAAGTACCTCCGGGTCGAGCCAACGGCGCGGCTCACGTATCAATCACGGAGGAACGCTACCCACGCGCTCACGCGCCTCACAACCTCGGACGACGACGAGGGTGCAGGCATCCACGTGGGCTTCAAGATGATCGCGTCGCGCATGGCGAAGTTCAGGACGCCCGAAGATCGGGACAAGTTTCAGAAGTTCCTAGAGGATAACGTGCAGCTCGTGCGAGCGATCCTCCCTGTACGAACCGATTTGAACAAGTACTTCGAGATCATGAACACCCGTGGCCAGCAACTAGAACAGGTAGACATCGTTAAGGCGCGACTCATGAGTTACCTACGCAATGAGACGGGGAAAGTCGAAGACGACAGAGCCTGCCTCGCGTGGGTCTGGGACGCATGCGCCGAGATGGACTCATATATCCAGATGGCATTGGCTCCAAGCAGCACGGCCTTACGAAGCGAGATTTTCAGCTCGACATGGGACCGCCTAGAGGTTTCAAGCTTCGACGACCTGCGCGCCAAAAGGCCTCAGATCCACGCCCGAAGTGGTGTGAGCCGGAGTACGGGTGTAAGCATGCGGGAAGCGCTCCGGCTCTACGCCAGCACCGCTGAGGAGCCAGCCCAGGAAGACTTCGAACACCGCCGATTTGAATCACCGATCAAGTTTCCGACCTTGCTCCTCCACGCTCTGAAGATTCTGCGGGAAACGGGCGGCGAGGACGACGTCGACGGCCACCTCGACGACAGCAAGCTAATTAAACTCTTCGAAAGCGATTTCAAACCGCTCTCCGAGACACAACGGTCGGACCGGGCTAAGCACTTCGTCGAGGTTCTTCTGCAATGCAAGTTTGTGCTTGACAATTACGTCCTCAAGCGTGAGTTCACGGCAACCAACGCTGACGACGGCGCTTGGTCTCTTAAACGACTGACCCGCGGCGAGTCAGAGCCTCAACAAGGCAAACGGACTAAGACCAACGCGCGCTTCCCCAACGCCTTCTCACCCGGCAAGGGGGAGTGGGAGGACACCCCCGTTGACGACGCAACACGTGAGGTGCTCCTGCTCCAGTCAATGTTTCGAGTCACCTACACCTCGCCGCGAACGATGCACTGGATCACGAGAATTCTGCGCGAACCGCTTATTGGCCTGCCACGGCAGGAGGCGGCTCATGCGATCCTCCGCGTTCTGAGGACGCACGCACGCCAAAAGGTGCAGCAGGCATTCTTTGTGGGAGCCCAACCGCGTGGGTTCGACATCGAGCGAATCGTTTTCACCTACCTTGACTATCTTCTCGCAGCGAAGGGTGCCGACCCCGCCTTACCGGCCGATCCCAACTTCACATTCGTGTACCGAAACTCCGTCGAGCACTTCTTTCCTCAGTACGCCAACCGAGACGATGACGGTTGGGACTTAGTGACGCCTGATGATGAGGAGCTCCACATGTTTGGAAATCTCGCACTTGTTAGTGTCAGCACGAATTCCAAGTTCAGTAACAATCTGCCTCCCTATAAGGCGAACAAGACAGAGATCGTCCGGCAGAGCACGAAGCTGCAACTGATTGCAGAACTGGTCAAGAGCGGAACCACATGGGACAAGACGGCAATTCGCCACCACGACCGGGCAATGGTGAACGTGCTCCGCGAGGATCTACGAGAGGCAGGCTACGACGTTTAAATCCACTCTGCGGGGATCCTTGACAAGGTCGTCCCAGCCCGATTGACCCCTTCGAATACGAGACAATGGGCCTACCCGCTTTTTGTTGACCCCAAGTCAACAAAAGCCGGGGCAGACCCGAACGGGACTGGATAGTTGGCGGCGATCGGCCTAGTTGGCGGTCGTATAGATCGACAACTCACTGTGACTTGAACGTCTAGTTACGACTTTTGCAGAGTTTGCGCGACTTTTGAAAAGGTACTCGCGATTTAGTCGTGACTAGCCGCGGTCAGTGTGAAATTCCAAGATAGTTGGGCAATAGTGACTTCACGCTCGTCTGCACTGGGCTCGACGCAGGAAGGCCCCGGCTCCGTTTTGGAGCCTGGGCCTTCCTGCATTGTGGGAGACTCAGCCGACCTCGGCGGCTTCCTGTTGTGCCCGGTCGCGGAGGCGTTGCTGGAGTCCGCCGCGGAGGAGGACGTCGATGAGCCCGCCGTTGTCGGCCATTTCGAGCAGGGCGTTGATGGCCTTCTGGTGGCCTTCGCCGGCGACGTAGACGATTTCCTCGATGGCTTCGGGCAGGGTGGGGGAGGCGGCGAAGTCCACGGGCCCGTTGGCGATGGCCTCGCGCTGGAGCTGTTCGTTGTTCTCCGCGTGGCGCATGACGGAGGAGATGACGTTGATCTGGTCCTCGTCGCTGATCCCGACGCCTTCGAAGAGCCTGTTGATGTGCTCGACGAGCTCCCCGAAGGTGCCTTTCGTCTTTTCCCGCACGATTCCGGACCCAGCGGCGGTGACGCCCTTGTGTTCGTTGACGAGTCGGATGCTGCCGGGTGGCGGGACGGTACAAAGGTCCAGATGGTCGTGGAATCGGGTGAGGCAACGATCAACGGTGAGACCACGGAGGGTTGGTTAAGGGCTGTGTCCGTGGACACGATCCCGTAGCCGGCAGCCCCCGCTTCATTCCAGATTCGGATTTCCCAATGGGTGCTATGCCGAGGCGCAGTCCGCGGAGCACGAACTGGTTGAACAGGTTCGTGTCATCAGACCATGCACGCACTCTTGACACTCCTAAGGCAAGTGAGCGCGAGTACGACGCACCCGCTGGTTGAGCCTTTGGACATCGAGGACAGGGGTTCTCACCAGCTGGCATGGCCTTCACGGGCGCAACCTGAGCTTATTGGGAGCGTCGTGAACCCGCTCGAGGATGACCGATAGCATTCCGTGTTCCTGATCGGTCGCTGCGCTTCGCCGGTTACTTGGTAGGGTTCCGCGAATGAGGCAAGTAAATCACATGGCATTGACCAGGTCTCAAACACCTTCAATCTCTTTGGAGGCGACGCTCCGCAGCAGCACGCACACGCGGGTTCTCATCGAACGTCAGGATCTCCAGAGTACCCACGGTCGTGTTCGGGTTCCCTGCAACTAATTCACGAATTTCGCCCGACCAACTGTATGCAATCCTGGCAAGGACATGCGCGGGCGAACTTGCGTTTATGGCGAGCCTTCTATGCCGCTCGGCTTCCCCGTAGTCTGCCGGGCGGATGGCTAGCTGCTCAAGGATTGCCTGAGGAGTATTCTCGTTGGCCAGCAACCCAAGTAGAACTTCCTCGCTCTGGTCACCAGCGAGGACGACGAGGGCTTCGCCCGGCGTAGCAAGGTTTGCGGCAACGGCCGCACGGACGGAGTCCTCTGTGTCGCGCACGAGGTTCGCCAAAATAGGGCCCGGCGTCAGCGGGTTGGCCGCGACCGCGCGGCGCAAGTCAGGGTTCCTCGAACGCGCATAGTGGCCCAGCGCCTCCGCTGGCGCTTCGCTGGAGGCAGCCAAGCTGACAGCAGCCGTGCCGGTGTTGCCGAGCGCGCGCTCGCGAACAGTGCTGTCTTCGTCCCTCAACAGGAGAGCAAGCACCTTCGGAGTCAGGCGAGCCGAACTGTAACGTGACTCGTGAGGTCCAGGGTAGGAGGCAACCGCGGCGCGCACGGCACTGCTTCCGGATTTCGCCAGAAGCTCAAGCTCCTCGTCTCCTACAGACCACCCGAACCCGCCTACGGGAATACGGTCAAAGTGTAACTCGTACCAATTCGGCTTCCCAAGAAACTCAGGAACTCCATCTGGAACCGATTCCATTCGGACAAGCCAGTTGTTATCGAAGTTTTCCCTCTGTTCATAAGGGATATGCGGCTCCTGCTGCCGTCTAAGCCAGTCAATGATGGATGACGAAGCGGCCTGCTGCACGGTTTCTTCCGTGTCACTCGCCAATTCGACGAAGTCTAGAAACGAAATAAAAGGGCTTGTCGCCGCCGCAGCCCGGACAATGGGAGCTGAGTCTCGTGCCAGCCTGGACATCGCCTCGGGGTCGTCTTGAAGGAAGGCTTCATGGCGAGCGGCTCCCAGGGCTCGGAGAAGGGCCATAGGAGAGTTCAGAAGTTTTGAAAACTCTGTCCTGCTCAACCGCCGGCGGTACCACCAAATCGTGGTGAAATTGTAGCCCCCATCGACGAAGCGGTTGGCCGTGTCGTATCCGAGCCCATACGAAATGGCACGAGTGACTTCTTCTTCGGTGTCGCCTGCGAGTTCTTCGAGAACGTCGATAGGTGTTTCAGGATTCTGGGCCACTGCAGCACGCGTTAGCGCGTACGGTGATCCAGCTAGTTTGCGCAGGAGCGCTGCACGAGGAGATTCCTCCCCATCATCCTCCGGGTAGCGCCCGGACCATTTGTGTGACCGCAGACGCTCTTGAAGACTACGGCGCGATTCATCCTCACCGTCCAGGTCTTGCTGAACGTCGTAGCTTAAATGACCGTGAACAATCACCGCATGACGGACCTCGGCGCTTTCGTCATCGAGCAGGCGCAGGAGCACGTCGTCCGGCAGTTTGTAGTTTGTCGCTGCGGCTGCCCGTACTTCGGGTGCGGCGTCGTCTGCAAGACCCACGAGAACTTCCGTTGGAATCTTATCCGACCTATTCGCCGCCAATGAGCTTCGAACTTCTATGTGATTGTTCTCAGCAAGTTCTAATGCCGCTTCTGGTGGCAAACGGAAACTGGCAGCAAGCCTCGTAAGAATATCCACAGAAACTGACTTCTTTCGGGCAAGTGCAACGCGATGCAAATCCTCGTAGCGGCCGGCTGCGACTTTTAGAGCGAGTTCTCGATCGACTGGGACAGATTCGAGTTCGGCCCACAGAAACTCAAGACGATGCTCGCTGACCTCACCATTTTACGTGCCATCTGAGTTTCGGCTAGGCATGCGCAGAATCACCGCTGCGGGGGTTGAGGGGTTGTGACCCGCTGCCCTGCGGACGTCTCGTTCGGAGTCGAAGGCTAGCTTTTCGAGCGAGCTTGAAGGAGTTGCCGCGCTGCCTGCTGCTGTCGTGCGCGCCACCACGCTTGCGGAGCAAGCGAGCATTGCCAGGTCCTCCGGTGTCAGGCGATCGATCTCCTCTTCTGTCAGAGGTCCCGCATAGTAGGAGGTCTGGCCCATGAGCCCAGAACCATAGTGATCGACTAGCGAGTGACCGAATCGATTTATCCAATACCATTCGTTCGCGTCACGCGACTGCTGGTCGTTATGGTCCCTTTGTCCCATGTGCCAAAGTACATCTAGCGGCGCTTTTCGGATCGAGCGAGAGATTGTCCGCGAGCCAGGCTGGGCGCCGTCAAAATTCGAGCGAGTCATCTAGTACGCCTGCCAACCGCTGAAATGCAAAATGACAATGGCTTGCAGGTATGTGGCATCGGATTTGGTCTCCTCGGCAGGCGATCGTGAAAGCTGTTGGTGCGCTCACCATAATGTCCTGCGAGACTCTGGACAGCAAACGACGAGTTCGCCGTTGTGGGCCGTGGGCCGTGGGCCGTGAGATTTTTAGTGTACTCAACGGCAGAAGCGCCAGTTGCATGGGTCGCCAGGCTTCGTCGTAGATGTATAGCGTGTTCCACATGCGTGAGCGGCCGAATTAGCACGGTCTCCCTCTCGTTCGCCAACTAGGTCCGGGCTGGTGTCAGCTACGAGGATATTTCCAATCGCGGATACTTGGCGTTTCGTACGTGGCGGAAGCCGCCACCTAGGCCTCGGTCTCACATCACTCCTCCGTTGTTGGTGTTCCCATTACTAATGGCTCGTGATTTGCGGAAAGAAAGCCCCGCCCGATGAATGAACTGCTCCCCGGAAGTTGGACTGAGAAATTCGGTTCCGACTCCCGGGGAGCATTTTTATGCATGCATTTAGTTCGTTATCCGAGGATCAACGCGAGGCCGCTGTAACGTGGTTTGAGAAGGGCATCGCGGATAGTGCGGCGGCGAGGTTACTGGGCGTGTCTCGTGGACCGGTAAAGCTTCTCTATCGGCGGTGGAGGATCCATGGTCGAGGAGCGCTGGTGGCCAAGCCGACGAGACAGGTGTACTCGTTCGAATTCAAGCTCGCATTGGTCGAACGGTTCATCGCGGGTGAGACTGCCCCGGATCTTGCGGCGGAGGTGGGATTGTCCTCGCCTGGGTTACTGAAAACGTGGCGCGGGTGTATCGCCGCGAGGGTGCCGATGCGCTGCGTCCGAAGCCGAAAGGCAGGCCAAATGCGCCCCACGCTCCACAGCCCGCGGAGATACCGGAGCTGGAGCGGTTGCGGCGGGAGAACGAACGGCTGCGGGCGGAAGTGGCTTACTTCGAGAAGAACCATGGGCGGTACGGGCACCGCCGCATCCACACCGAGCTGGTCAAGCAAGGGTGGACGGTCGCGAAGAAGACCGTGCTGAAGCTGATGCGTGCGCTGCGGCTGGTCTGCAAGGTCCGGCGAAAGAGGCGCTACAACTCTTATCAGGGCGGGCAGGGCGCGGTTGCCCCGAACGTGCTGAACCGCGAGTTCGGAGCCACTGCTCCGAATGAAAAGTGGGTGACGGATGTGACCGAGTTCAGCGTTGGCGACCGGAAGCTCTATCTTTCACCGGTCATGGACCTCTTCGACCGGCAGATCATCTCTTACGCGGTGGGCCTTTCCCCGAATCTTGACCTCACCAACACATCACTCCGCAAGGCGCTGGCAACGCTCGCGTGCGGGCAGCAACCGCTCGTTCATTCGGACCAGGGTTTCCAGTACCGCCACGTCTCCTGGCGCGTTCTCCTGGAGGGCGCCGGCGCGGTCCAGTCGATGTCCCGCAAGGGCAACTGCTACGACACCGAGGTTGAGGACCTGGCAGGATACGTCCGCGGGCTGGCCGGCGCCGGTGACGGACCCAGCGCCGAACAGGCGATCCGGGAAGCGGTCACGGAGGTGCAATCCAATCTGGAGGCGCTGGTCGTCGCGCGAGCGATTCTGAAGCTCAAGTGACGCCCCGGCCCGGTCCGGTTCCGCCAGGCTCCTGGACCCTGCAGGAAATTGGGCCGAACTCTGGCTCGCCATCACAACCTGGATCGAGCGCAGCTACCACCGAAAACGCCGCCAACGTGCCCCCGGACGTCTGACACCCATGGAGTTTGAGGCAATAAAAAACGCGGCCTCAGCCGCGTAAGAACCTACCAACCCCGCTGTCAACGAAACCTTGAGCAGTCTCAAAGACCCTCAAGCAGGATTGGGTGTCAGTTTTGAATCCAAGACTGCTCGGCGTGCATGTCCAGGAAGACTTTTCGGCAGTCCAGTCTGACGCTGCTTCCACAGCCAACCTCCGTCCTCAGGTTGGAGCCGTTGGTGGTCTACCTCGCGGAACCCGGTAGCGCGTCGGCTGATGCTCACCCGAAGCGCGCGCTGCTGCGGCTCATTCGGAGGGCTCAAGCGCGCCGTTCCCCCGGTCCTTGCTGGAGCCGGTTGCGTGGCCGCGTCCCTGCTCCCACACGGAGGTCAGTGCCCGCAGGGGATCGACCAAGCCCTCGACGGCCCAGGCCGGGGCTTCGGCGAGTAGGGCATCTTCGAGGGCGAGCTGGGCGGGAATCACCTCGTCCACGAGCGCGGCGCCAGTGTCGGTGAGGACGAGCAGGGACGAGCGGCCGTCGGCCGGGTTGGCCGTCCGGCTCAGCAGTCCCCGAGCCTGAAGGGCGTTCAGCCGCATGGTGATCGCGGAGCGCGGGGCAAGCAGCGTCTGGGCCAGCGCCGTTGGGCTCAGAGGTTCGACCGTACGGCGCAGCTCGGAAAGCACGTCCAGCTCGCCGCGGGTTAGCCCGTAGTCGGCGAGGAAGGCGTCGCTGGCTTCGAGGATGAGGCGGGAAGCGCGCAGCACGCGGTGGATCACCCCGAGGCTGGTGAAGTTCAGGTCCGGGCGCAGCCGGGCCCACTGACGCTGCATCCGGTCCACGACGTCGCCATGAGCGGGCAGGCCGTCTGCGTCCTGATCCATCCGCCTCCTCCGCGCCCCCGTGGCGGTCGCCTCGGTCAACCACAATAGTAGTTCATAGGTGTAGTAACCTCGAAGTACTTCATTCCTGTACCACCTCGGAAGGTTAAAATGACACAGCCCACCCCCACGCGGTCCTGGTGGGCGGCAGTCTTCGACCTGGGCCCGCATGCCGGCGCCCATTGGACCGCCCTGCGCGCAAGCCTGGCGATCTTCGTGCCGCTGGTGGCTTGCTTGGCGTCCGGTCGCGGCGACCTGCTGCTGTATGCGGCGATCGGTGCCTTCACCGCCCTGTACGGCCGACACGAGCCGGCCCGGGTACGCCTGGCCATGCAGGCGCAGGCTGGTGTGGTGCTGGTGGTTGGCGTCGTCGTCGGCGCCCTAGTGGCGACCGTCCCGTTCCGGCTCTGGCTGCTCGTCCCGGTCGCGGCTGCCTGGGCCGGCGTCGCGGTAGTGCTAGCCGAGCTGGGCCGATGGCATCCGGCCGGAGCCCTCAACCCGGTCTTCGCCCTCACAGCCTCGGCCACGGTCCCGATCGCGCTGAGCACGGTGCCCGCCGCCGCCCTCGCTGCGGCTGGCGCGGCCGTCTTTGCGCTGCTGCTCGCCCTTCCGGGTCGCACCGCCCGTGACGGCGGCGCCCCGGTGCGGTATCGGCTGTCGTGGCGCGGCCTACGCCCGTCCGACCCGGTGGGCCGCCACGCCGCCCGCTATCTGCTCGGTATTGCCGCCGCCGGCCTCGCCGTCGCGACCAGCGGCATCGGCCACCCCTACTGGACCTTCGTCACGGCATCCGTCCCCATGTCGGCACCCGACCTGCACGCCCGCCTCACGCGCGCTGCCCAGCGGGTGATCGGCACCGCCGCCGGCCTCGGCGTCGCAACCCTCGTCCTGGCCGCCCACCCCAGCGGCTATGCCGCGATCATCCTGATCGCCGTGCTCCAGGCGTGCACCGAGCTGACGACCGGGCGCAACTACAGCCTCGGCCTGGTCTTCTTCACCCCGATGGCCCTTCTGCTCGGCGATCTCATGCTGCCAGCCTCGATCGGCACCCTCCTGACTCAGCGCGCCCTCGAGACCGTCATGGGCCTCACTATCGCCCTAGCCGCCACTGTCATCACCCTCGAAAGGCGCACTCCTGCGAGCCGGACCCCACCGCGTGATCATCTGCTCGACCACGTGTAAAGGCGGCCACGTGGAGGCGAACCTGCCCTCAGTCGCGGGAACCCTCTTCATCCGAGGAGGACCGGCCCGTCAATCCCTATGCGCTGCCAAAATCCTATGGTGCCCTTCCTTGAGCCCTTAAATTTATTGGGCAACCATGGCCGCCCTGCCGCTGCCCTTCCGCCATCCGGACCGGGGGAAGGTCACGACCGGAAGCCCGACTAGACGGACGATGGTGCAAGTGTCGCGGCGGCCGACTCGCCTTCGTCATGCGACTCCCGGCCAACGCTCCCATAGCCGCCGGGCGACCCGGGCCGGGCTTCTCGGGTTACATGGTTCTTGTGCCGCGGCGGGGTTCTATGGCGAGGATTGTGATGTCGATCGTGCCTGGGGTGAGGCCCGTGTGGCTGATGCTTTCACGCACGCGTTGTTGCACTTGGTCGGCGACGTGGAGGGCGGTATAGGCGACGTCGGTTGCGATATAGAGCTGGACGGACGCAGTGCCGTCGCTGATTGTCGCGGTGACGCCGTCGTGCTGGTAGGTGCCGTTCTGGCTGCCGGGATGGCGGAGATTCTGCAGGGCGGCAGGACGGAGCCGGGGGAGGAAGCCCTGGTGGGTGGGTTCAAGTCTGAGGACTCCGGGCGTTTCCACTGTCGTGCGGGCGGCGATGGAGGCAATGAGCTGGCTGGTGATGATGGAACCTTTGAGGGATTGGTCAGACATCGTAAAGGTCCTCCACGGTGATGTTGACGGTTCCGGCGCCGATACCGACGACGGCGGGAATCGCTTTGCTGATCACGTGTCGCAGCGTCTCCACTGTTGTGGGGATGACGATACCCGGGGCGGCGGCAACCCGAAGATTGATAATGAGGCGAGGACCGGCATTAGTGGAGGTATCGGTGGCTCCGGCCGGAGCTTTTTCATCGGCGACGCTGGCGGCGGCCGAGAGTACTTCGATGCTGCAGCGCCGTGAGTGGACACCCGGGACGCCTGCTGCTGCCGACCGGATGAGGGAGCTCAGGGCCTGTTCGCTGATCTCCGTGGTGCCGTTGTCTGCGCTGTGCAGGAGGATCCTGTTGCCGCGGCGGACTTTCGCGCGGGCCACTTCCATGATGGCGTTTTTGATCCCGGCACGGGGTTTCAGCGTGGGGTCGTGAAGATCGCTTTCACGCAGTGATTTGGTTGCTTCGCTGAGTCTTTGCAGCCGGGTTCTGGCGGTCTGGCATTGGTCGCACTGTTCCTCGTGTGCGGTGGGTGGGCGGTCGATCGTGGCCCAGATGCTGTCAAGGCTACGGCCACAGCCGAGCCGGGGGAAGTCGTCTAGCGCCATTGGCTCATCCCTTCCGCTATCTGGTGCCGTGCCCGCGCGAGTGTGCCGCGAACCGCCGTCGGGCTTATCTTCAGTGTTACACCAATCTCGGCGTAACTGCGTCCGTGCATTTCCCGCAGCAGCCAGCATGCCCGCTGTGCCGGGGGAAGTGTGCTCAGGACTGCGGTCAGGCCATCCTGTTCGGCGGACAATTCGGCCTCGTGGGCTGGATCCAATGCGGCCGACACCGCGCGGCAACCGGCTTCGGGGAGGGTGTCCATGTCCTCCAAACCGATGATGTTCTCGGCATGGGCGGACCGCTTGCGCAGCAGGTCCAGGCATTTGTTCGTTGCCAGCCGGTAAATCCAGCCACCGAAAGCATCGACATTGGCGAGCATGGGAAGACCGCGCCAGCTCGTGGTCAGAGTCTCCTGCACGATGTCTTCGGCTTCGCCGCGGTCATTGAGCATCCGATACGCCAGCCGAAAGAGTCTGTGCTGATAGGTGAGCACCAGGTGTTCGAATGCTGCCAGGTCGCCGTCCTGGGCACGGGCGACGACACTTCCCTCGTCCAGGTCCGGTTCGAAGCCGGGGCCATGATCACACATGCTCTGTCCATCCCGTCCGCTTAAGGACCCGTCCCGTGCCCCAATATGCCACAGCCGGGCAACGCCGTGAACCGAACGGCCCTTCTGTTGCCCAGTGAGGAAAAAATCCGCGCCATCACGTGACGATTCCCGCCGGGCTTCGTCTTTACCGGTGTAAGCACGCTCACCAGTCCCACAAGGAGATGTTTTCCATGACCGAGACACCCCGGACCCCCGAAACTTCCAGCGGCGTCGTGAACACACCCCAGGAGCAGAAGCACGGCAGCGACGTGGCACAACTGAAGGCGAGGGACGCACTGCACACCGATCGCGGCGACACCACGATCGAGGAAACCGTAGTGCAGAAGTTGGCCGGCATGGCCACCCGCGAGGTTCCCGGCGTATTCGCCATGGGCAGTGCGGGCCGGCGCGCGTTCAGCGCCTTGACCGAACGCATTCCCGGGTCCCAGACCAATGTCAGCGGCGGCGTCAGCGTGGAAAAGGGCGAACGCCAGGCAGCCGTCGATGTGTCCATCGTCGTCGAGTACGGGTTCTCCGTGGTGGAGGTCAGCCAGGCCATCCGCCGCAACATCATCCAGTCCGTCGAGCGCGCCACGGGACTGGAGGTGCTCGAAGTGAACATCAATGTCACCGATGTCCACTTGCCCGACGAGGACCACGAAGACCAACAGGTCCAGAAGACCCAACTGCAGTAACCACCCGTCCCAGAATCCTCCGCCAGGGGCAACGGGACGATGACGAAAAGGATGGCTATGTCTACTACACGGTGGTGCCTGACGATAGGTCTCGTTCTGGGCATCGTTCTGGGCTTCGGCGGTTGGCTGGCGCTGCTGGCCGTGGTGGTCCTCGGCTTCGTCGGCCTGCTGGTCGGCCGGGTCGCGGAAGGAAAACTCGACTTGCAGGCCCTGTTCGGTAGAGCATCGAGCCGATGAACCCGCAAGGAGCCCATGCCCTGCCTTTGCCCGGGGCCGAGGACGCCGGCGAGGACTTCGGCGAGACGGGCGCCCGCGGGCAGACCGTCCTAGCGGCTAGGGTGATCGAGAAAATTGCCACCCAGGTGGTCAGCGACGAATCATCCGGTGGGGGATTTCTGGGCGTCGGACCCCGTGCCGGTTTCTCCGCCCGGCCGAAGGCATCCGTGGAACTCTCCGGGAACATCGCGACCTTAAGTGTGGAGGTCGGGATGGCCTATCCGGTGCCGTTACGCCAGGCCACGGAGGCCTTGCGGCACCGGATCAAGACCAGAGTGACGGAGTTGACCGGGGTTGACGTTCGACAGATCGACATCAGGATCTCGTGGCTGTCCACGGGCGCCGACACGGGCGGACGAAGGAAATTGCTATGAGCGGGTACCAACGGTCAACGCGCCTGCGGCACCGGCCCAGCCGCGCCGTCCCTGCGCTCATCGTGGGTATCCTGCTCCTGGCCGTCGGCGTCGCCCTGGTCTGGCTGGGCGTCAGCCGGCTGGTCAACGGCACGTGGCCCGCCCTGCTGCAGGGACCACGCGACTGGCTTGCCGCGCTCGCGTGGAACGACCCCGTCGTATGGCAGATCGGGATAGCCGCCATAGTGGCAGGGATCATCCTGTTACTGTGCGCCATCATTCCCGGGCGGTACAGTGCGCTCGCAATCGATGGTTTCGGCGCTACCGGAGTCGGCGGCGGAGATGAGGTGCGGGCGGTGCAGGAGCAGGAAACTGTGATGACGCGCCGTGCCGTAGCCCGGCTGGCGAAAGCCCGGTGCCTGGAGATCGACGGCGTAGACACGGCTGCAGCGACAGCCACAGCCCGGCGCGTACACCTCAGTGTGAGGACTTACCTGCACGAGCCAGGAGACCTGCGCACCAGGATCCCGGAGGCTGTCCGGTCCCGCTTGGAAGAAACCGGGCTCTCCCCGGTTCCGCAGGTGACCGCCACGGTCCGGTCCAGAGACTAGGACCGTTCGCGCGCCCGCCAGCAGCGACGATTGACGGAAGGTTTCCGATGAGACAGACCGCAGGACCCCTGAACCGGATCTGGCTGGCAATTCTCGGTGTCCTCGTCGTGGCCGCTGGCACGGCGCTGCTCCTGCAGGCCAACGGGACACTACATTCCCTGCTAAACACCGCGCCCCCAGGGATATCCGTCATCACCGTTGATCTGTACTCACTCCTCGCGCAGCCGTGGGCGCCGGCCGTCATGCTGATCATCGGCCTCATCGTCGGGGTGCTGGGGCTGCTGTGGATCTTTGCGCAGGTCCCCAGGAAAAACACGGCGGGCACGTACCGCTTCCATGAAGACGGCAGCCAGGGATTCACCTTCTGCGACCCGTCCGTCATCGCCGCCGCCGTCGAAAACCAGATCAACACCCTGCCAGGTGTCGTCAGTTCCGAGGCCCTGCTGCGAGGTTCAGCCATAGCCCCCGACCTGACCCTGAAGGTGACCCTAAATGACAGGGCCGACGTCCGGGACCTCATCCGCAGCATCCAGACATCCACCCTGCCGGAGCTCTCCAACGCCTTGGAGGCGCCCCTGCAAAGCAGCCGGCTGCAGATCGACATCAGCGGGCGAAGCCAAAGAAGCGGAACCGTTGTGCGATCCACCGGCACCGTCGTCCATTAGTAACTGATCTTGTCGTGCGCCGCAGGCTCGGGCGACGGGGGCTTAGAGGCCGGCCGGGAACTTGAACGCGGTGGGCAGCGGTTCCGGTGCTGTCCCATAGAACAGGACGACCTCGTCATGGGCTTTCAGTACGACAGCCTGGGCGGGCCCGTGCTGCTTCGCGCCGTTCACGGCGACCGACCAGCCCGATGTGCCTGAGCGCGCGGTCCCGGGCTTGCCGCTGCCGTCCAGGACGCCCCATTCGGTCAGAAGCTGGCCAAGCGTATAGGTGTCACCCGCGACCGGCGCCTCAATGTGGACGATGCCCGACTCGTCGTGGGTGTGCAACGCCGAGATGCCGTTAGGCTGACCGGTCGAGGAGAAGCTGAAGCCGATGTCCGCCGGGACAGCGACGGGCTTGCCGTCCACGAAAACGTCCAGATGGGCGTGGAAGTGCTCGGCTGCCCCTTCCATGTTGAGCACCGGCAGGCCGGCGGCCTTGATCCGGTCGGCACCGCCCTTGGTGTCCAGCTCCCAGCCGGTGGCCGGAGCCGCGGCTACGGGGGATGGGGTCACGCTCGGAGTCGGAACGGCCGCGCCTGGGCCAGGGGTGGCGGTTGAACATCCGGCGACGGACAAGACGACAACGCCGCCCAGCAAGGAGAGAGGGAGGAGCTTCTTCACGGAGACATCTTACATTCGGCCATAGGTTCTCAGGGGACGTGCGGACCGGACGGGAGCGCACACCGGACACCCGGGGCGGACACCTGAGGCGGCGGCCGGCTTACTCAGCCACGAGACGATGCTAACTGAACGAGTCGTTAGCCTCTGGACCGGCGTCGGACGCGCAGACCTGCCCAAACAACGAAGGTCACAACGAACGCGACGGGCAAAAGCACCAGCGGGTTCCAGCCTTTAACTGTCATCGGTCATCCCTCGATTCGGTTGCAGTGTCTTGCGCAGACTCTACGCCAGGCGCCCCGGTGCCACATCAAGGGTCTTGCGTACCCGGGGCCTGAGGGACCCCGCGCTGGCGATTTTCTGCGTCCTCACGGGGGCCTTCGGCATTGCCGTGATCGTCCCCTTGCTCAAACGAGGGGGAATCCGGACAAAAGACGACACGGGTTCGAAGGCCGGATTGCACGGGCACTTCATAAGCCGATTACTTCCCGGGCCGCCCCAAGGATTCCGTCTAGGTGGATGCCTCGAAGCATCATGATTTCGGCCCCTGAACCGGACTCCCCAAATTCTTCGATCGACACGACCCGGCCCGCAGAGCCGGCCCAGCGATACCAGGCATCGCCACGGCCTGCCTCGATAGCGACCCTGGCGGTCAGTGTCGACGGAAGAACCTCTTCGCGGTCGCCTTCGTCTAGGGCACCGAACCACTCGACGCATGGCATCGAGACGACGCGCGCGGCAATGCCTTCGCTTTCGAGGGTGCGTGCGGCTTCTATGGCCAGACTCACTTCGCTGCCCGTTGCGATGAGCGCAAGGTCATCTCCTGCTCCGCTCTGCCATCTGACATATCCGCCGGACCTCGCACCGTGCCCAGTCTCGGCGGTGGAGGGCAGCACGGGTAGGTCCTGCCGGCTCAACACCAACGCCACGGGCCGGTCCGGTGCTGCAAGAATGCGCTGCCAGACCGCCAGGACCTCCACCGAGTCGGCCGGACGAACCACGTCCAGGCCCGGCACCGTCCGCAAAGACGCGATTTGTTCCACCGGTTGGTGTGTCGGTCCGTCTTCACCCACCGCCACGGAGTCGTGCGTGAAGACGTAGACCACGCCGAGTCCCATGAGCGCCGCGAGCCGGATGCTGGGCCGCATGTAATCACTGAAGGCCAGATAGGTGGAGCCAAAAGGTCGCCACGGCCCGTGCAGAGCGATGCCGCTTAGAATCGCGGCCATGGCGTGTTCCCGGATCCCGAAGCGGATGAACCCGCCTGCAGGATGTCCCGCGGAAAACGGTTGGCCCGGGACGGTCACGTTCGTGGAGCCGCTGAGGTCGGCTGAACCTCCCCAGAGTGGGGCGTTTCCGTGGAGGGTGGCAATAACCGCTCCATTGGTCTTGCGCGTAGCGACCATGTCGTTTGGGGTGCCCGTTTCGATACCCGAGAGCATGGCCAGATCGCATTCGCCGGAGCGGAAGCCCTCCCAGCGGCGGGCTGCTTCTGGGTGGTCTGCGGCCCACCGCGCGAATTGCCGGTCCCACTCGGCGTGCAGCGTTGCTCCGCGGGTGGAAGCCTTTCGCGTGTGGTTCAAGAGCTCCTCGTCCACGAGGTCTTCGAGCCGAGCGTCGGGGGCGAATCCGAGCTTTTCCTTCACCCTCGCCAGCTCTTCCGCCCCGAATCCTCCGGAATGGGCTGCGGGGGTGCCGCCAACCTTGCTGGACGGAGCCCCGATGACGGTTTTCACGGCTACGAGGGTCGGTTTGCCAGCCCGCTCCGAGGCCTTCCGGAGCACCCTCTCGAGCTCATCCAAGTCGGTGGCATCGCCGACCTCAAGGACGCGCCAGCCGTAGGAGGCATAGCGTGCGCGGACGTCTTCGGAGAATGTGCCGCTTGTGTCGGCGTCGATCGTGATGCCGTTGTCATCCCAGATTACGACCAGGTTCTCCAAGCGGAGGGTGCCAGCAAGGCTCGAGGCCTCGGCGGAAACGCCCTCCTGAAGGCAGCCGTCGCCGGCCAGGGCCCAAATTGTATGATCCAGGATCTGGGAGTCCGGGGTGAACACGGCCTGTTCATGCAGCGCCGCCATGGCCATGCCGACCGCGGAAGCAAGTCCCTGGCCCAAGGGGCCGGTGCTCATCTCCACGCCGACAGTGTGATGCAGTTCCGGATGCCCCGGCGTCTTCGATCCCAGCGTGCGGCTTCCGGCAAGGTCGGCCAAAGTGAGTCCGTAGCCTGTGAAAAAGAGTTGGGTGTAAAGCAGGAGGCTCGCATGGCCCGCGGACAGGACGAATCGGTCCCGTGCCGGCCAGTGCGGGCGGGTAGGGGAGTGGCGCAGGACCCGGGAAAACAGGACATGGGACAATGGCGCCAATGCCATGGCAGTGCCCGCGTGCCCGTGGCCTTTTGATTCCACGAGATGCGCCGCGATGGCTTGCGCGGCAGCGACTGCGCGCGAGTCGAGGCGGGCAGAGGACAATGGGACGGTCGAAAGCGGGGCTGTAGTCACGCCGGCTACTTTGGTATACAAATGTACTTAAGTCAATGGTTGCAGGTGTCGCCGCGGCAATAGGCCGGGGCTTAGGGAGAGGCTGTTATGGCTCAGGGGCTTTCAACTGGATCCGGTGTAGCACTCAGTCTCATCCGGTCCGGGAAGGCGACCACGCGCAATGACCTGATCGAAGCGCTGGGCTGGTCACGGATCACCCTCGCCCGGCGGCTCGATGAACTGCTTGCCTCATCCGTCATTGTCAGTGTGGGGCAGCTTGACTCCCGTGGCGGCCGCCCGCCCGAGACTTTTGCGGTCAACCCCAATGCAGGTTTGCTCCTGGCTGTCGATATCGGCGGATCGCATACACGCCTTGCGATCACTGATCTTGTCTCCACGATATTGACTGTCGATGAAGCGGATATCGGCCTGAGTGAGGGCCCCGCCGAAATCTTCGAGTGGGCCGGCCAGGTGTTCGACCATATGCTCAAGCGCCTCGGAAAAACCAGAAACGACGTCGTCGGCATCGGCGTCGGAGTTCCGGGACCCGTGGATGTCGCGTCGGGGCGTCTTGCCGCTCCGCAAATCGACCGCCAGTGGGAAGGCATCCTTGTCCGCGAGTATTTCGCCGGCCGCTATGATCACGCGGTCTTCGCCGTGGACCGCGACGTCAACATTATGGCTCTCGCTGAGGCGCGACTCGGGTGGAGCGAGTACAAGAACCTTGTTGTCGCCAAAGCTGGCATGGGGCTTGGGCTTGCGTTTGTTCTGGATGGCCAGGTCTACCGCGGCGCGCGCGGAGGTGCCGGTGACGCCAGCAAGCCGCGGGCGGACGGTGGACGTTTGCAGCGCCTCGAGGATGTCGCAAGTGGAGCCGTCATCCGGGACGAATTGATTCGCCGCGGATACAGGGTCCGGACGAGTGCGGACATCGTCGAGCTTGCCCGCCAGGGCGATGCGCCAACCTTGGCACTCGTCAGGCAGGCCGGCTCCACCATCGGCCAGACCATCGCCGATGTGGTCGGCCTCCTCAACCCTGAAGCGGTAATCGTCGGCGGCAACCTCGCGGAGGCCGGGGAGGCATTCCTGCTGCCGATCCGCGAGGCCATCTTTGCGGGAGCGAGGAATTTTGGGACCCAGGACCTGGTCGTGGAGCCCAGCCGTCTCGGTCAAGGGGCAGGAGTCACCGGCGCGTCCCTGATCGCCCAGGATGCGCTCTTCGACGCTGATCGCATCAGCAGAATCACGCGAGCCGGGGCCCAGGCCTAAGTCGGCTTGGGAACGGCAATGGCAACCCGGCTGAGCGCGACTTTGGATCATTTGTAGACATAAGGTCCGCCGCGGCTGTAGCGTGTGTCACGCACATCGACTTTGTGCGTATTCCGTTGACCTAAGGATTCCCACTGTGGCGTTGAACCTTGCCCAAGAATTGTCGTCCATCACCACCCGCGCGGCGGCCGCCGACTGGAGGGCGGCCATCCGATTGGCGGGAGATGGCCTCGTCGCCGGGGGAGTGACCACCGACGACTACACGGACGAAATGATCGCAGCGGTTGAGGAGCACGGACCGTACATCGTCATCGCGCCCGGTATTGCCCTCGCCCACGCGCGGCCTGCCGAGTCGGTACTCAAGGGCGGCTTGAGCTGGGTCAGCCTGGAGGCCCCGGTCGAATTCGGGCACTCCTCGAATGATCCGGTCTCACTGGTCATTGGACTGGCGGCCCTCGACCACACCGCGCACATCGAAGTCCTCAAAGCCGTCGCGGGAGTCCTTTCGGATAAGGAAGCCCGCGCCGAGCTCGAAGCGGCTGCGACTCCAGATGAAGTCAGGGCCATCCTCAGCAACCTGGCCGCCAAATAGTTTTCGTTTACACCCCTGGATTGAAAGGCACCCCATGAAGATCGTCGCAGTGTGCGGAATGGGCATTGGAACTTCAGTGCTCCTGAAAATGAATGCAGAAAAAGTCCTCACAAGCCTCGGCGTCGATGCCGACGTCGAAGCTGCCGATATCGGCGTCGCGCGCGGAGCAGCGCAAACGGCGGACATCGTCCTCACGTCTGACGAGCTCGCCCCCGAGATCGGCGATGTGCCTGCACGCGTGATTATTATCGACAACTTTTTCGATCTTGATGAGATCACCGACAAGCTCACCGAAGCCGTCAACTAACCACCCACACCCAGACCAACAGAAAAGGAGCACACACGATGGAGTGGCTCGTCGTCGTTTTGAACTTTATCGGCCAGCACATCCTGAACGTGCCGGCCTACTTGATCGGCATCATCACTGCCGTGGGGCTCATCGCCCTGCGCCGAAACGCCGGCCAGGTTGTCGGTGGTGCTTTGAAGGCTGCTCTTGGATTCCTGATCCTCGGAGCCGGGGCGACGGTCGTTGTCGGCTCGCTGACTCCGCTTGGCACGCTGATTCTTGATGTGACCGGCGCGCAGGGTGTAATTCCCACGAATGAAGTCATCACGGCGATTGCGCAAAAAGACTTTGGAGCCCAGAGCGCCTATGTATTGACCCTTGGCTTCCTCTTTATGCTCCTTTTGGCCAGATTCACACCGCTCAAGTATGTGTTCCTGACCGGGCATCACATGGTCTTCATGGCCACCATGCTCACCGTGGTGCTGTCCGTTGGGCTGGGCGACAACCTGAGCTGGCTTGTGGTGATCATCGGTGCGGTCCTGCTCGGCGTGATCATGGTGGTCATGCCTGCCTTTGCGCATCCCTGGACTAAGAAAATCACCGGAAACGACACCATTGCGATCGGCCACTTCGGCACGCTGGGCTACATCGCTGCCGGTGCGGCCGGCCAGGCTGCCGGCCGTCGGAGCAAGTCGACAGAGGAAATCAAGTTTCCGCAGGGGCTGAAGTTCCTGAGGGACTCCATGGTCGCCACCTCGCTGTCCATGGTCCTGATTTACATGGTCTTCGCTATCTGGGGCCTGATCGCCTTGCCGCTCGACAAAGCGCTGGCCATCTTCGATGTTGCAGACGGGGGCGCCTTCATCATGGCGGGCTTTGGCCAAGCGCTGCAGTTCGGCGTGGGCGTGGCCATCATCCTCTACGGTGTCCGCACCGTCCTCGGTGAGCTTGTGCCGGCATTCCAGGGCATCGCCGAGAAGGTCGTCCCCGGCGCGAAGCCGGCCCTGGACATCCCCATCGTCTTCCCCTTCGGCGCCAACGCCGTCCTGATCGGCTTCCTAAGCTCCTTCGCCGGAGGACTCATTGCTCTCGGTGTCCTCGCCGTGTGGCTCAACCCGGCCTTCGGCCTGGCCCTGATCCTGCCCGGTATGGTGCCCCACTTCTTCACCGGTGGCGGAGCCGGTGTCTACGGCAACGCAACCGGCGGGCGCCGTGGTGCGATGTTCGGAGGGTTCGTGAATGGCGTGATCATCACCCTTCTGCCTGCAATCCTTCTGCTGGTGCTCGGCCAACTCGGTTTCTCCAACAGCACCTTCGGCGACGCGGACTTCGGCTGGTTCGGGACGCTCATCGGTGTCAGCCTTCGGGCCGGGACCACTGCAGGCGTGGTCCTCACCATCCTGATCGCTGTCGTGCTGGTATCCGCCGCAATCGTCTTCCAGCGGAAGGTCGTCGACACCGGCTGGGTCCCCGGCTCCAACCGCGACGAATGGCTTGCGGGTGTCAAAGCAGAGGAAAAGGCAAGGTTGGAAGCGGAGAAGGCAAACAAGCTAGGGAAAGAGCCAGCGCAGACTTTGGCGAAATAACCGCGCGGCATTCTCAGAGCGTTTAGTTGTGCGGGCCGGGATCTTCCCGGCCCGCACAACTAAAACGGCTCCACTCGGCTGACCGTCGAGTGAGACAAACCGTGAAACATCAAAACGCGTAGCGGATGCGGCAGTAAGGGGCGATCTCCGCAATCAGTGCGGTCAGTTGCCGCACATAGCCCGCCTTGGCCCTTGAACGGTAGCGGACGTTGGTGAAGCCGTTGGAGGAGACCTTCGATTCCTGCAGATCCGGACGCCACAGCACGTTCTCAGCCTGCGGGTGCCAACCCAGGTTGACCTCGTGGAGCCGCTCGTTGTGGGTCAGGAAGATGACTTCTGCCGCCAGCTGGGCCTTTGCCGCGGCTGTCAGGCTGGCATCGAGCTGGCACAGCAGCTCCTTCCAGTCGCTAAGCCAGGTGTCCGTGATGATGACGGGGGAGAAGTTCACATGCACCTCGTACCCGGCATCGACGAAGTCGTTGATGCCAGCCATCCGTTCAGCCACCGGCGGGGTCCGAACGTCAATCGATTTCGCCAAATTCGCGGGCATGAGGGAAAAGCGGATCCTGGTGTGACCGCCGTGGTCCCAGCCGAGCATTGCCGGGTTCACGTACTTGGTGGCAAAAGACAGCTTGGCGGTGGGCAAGTCGCGGAAGAGCGCGACGAGATCCTCCACGTTGTCGCTGATCAGCGCGTCGACAGAGCAGTCGCTGTTTTCACCGACGTCGTAGACCCAGAGTTCCGCATCGCACTGGTTGGGCTCCAGTTTTATGCCCTGGCGTGTGGCGTGCCGCTCAAGCGCCCCGGCAATCTGGTCGATGTTCGCGAACACGGTTACCGGGTTGCTGTACCCCTTGTGCCGGGGCACGTAGCAATAGGCACATGCCATCGCGCAGCCGTTCGCGGTTGAGGGTGCGATAAAGTCCGCGGACCGGCCATTCGGCTTGACCGTCAGCGCTTTCTTGACCCCGAGGACCAGCGCCTCCGTCTTGATCCGGGACCAGCGCGGCACGTTTGTTTCGTCACCGTGCACCTCAGGGATGTTCCAGTGGTTGTCGACAAGCACGACGTCGGCGTCCGGCCAGCGTTCGATAATCTCCTTGCCCCTGGGAAGCTCCAGTGCAGCACGCTGCGCATAGATGCGCCGGATCTGCAGCAGCCGGTTGAATTCCATGATTCCATTCTCCAAGACGCCGAAGATGCCGCGTGCTAATACGCCAAGAGGCGTTTTCGCGCTGGTGGCGCACGGTTCGCATGATGATGCCTACCGTTGGTCCGTCTCGGAGGCGGCCTATCGGTGCCGGAGGCATGCCCCGAGCCTTGACATGTTTATCCCCAGAGCGGACGATCGGCTCAAATGATCGGGGGCCCCTCATGCCAGAAGAAGCACGCGCTGGGAGCCGGCAGGGCCAAGATATGGGCCCCATTCGCGAGCTGGCGGCTCGGATACGTGGTGATCTGCTGGCCCCGGCCCACGAAGACTACGACCGGGCGCGCCGGGTTTTCAACTTCATGATTGATCGCCGTCCCGCGGCGATACTGCGGTGCGCAGGGGTGGCTGATGTCATTCAGGGCGTGCTCTTCGCCCGCACGCAGCAGCTACCGCTTTCAATCCACAGCGGCGGGCATAGCGTGGCCGGTTCCGCGGTGTGCGAAGAAGGGCTAATGCTCGACCTCTCGCGGATGAAGGGTATGCGCGTCATTCCTGGCCGGCGCGTAGCCCAGGCGCAGACTGGTCTCTTGCTCCGCGAATTCGACCACGAGACCCAGGCATTTGGGCTGGCTACGACTCTGGGGGCTGTTTCGGTCACCGGCATCGCCGGCCTTACCCTCGGCGGCGGCATCGGGTGGCTTAACGGCAAGTACGGTCTCGCCTGCGACAATGTGCTCGCGGCCGATGTGGTCACCGCCGATGGGGCGCTCGTTACCGCCAGTGCGACCGACCATGAGGACCTGTACTGGGCTTTGCGCGGGGGCGGCGGGAACTTCGGGGTGGTCACCTCGCTGACGTACCAGCTCCACCCGGTCACCACGGTGCTCGCAGGCGGCCTGAGTTTCCCTCCGGACCAGGCACGGGATGCGCTCCGGTTCTACCATCGCTTCGCGAGCGGGGCGCCGGATGAGCTGTCGACGGCCGGCTCGCTGTCCCGCCACCCGGAGGGTGGATCCATGGTCTCGATAGCCGTGTGCTATTGCGGGCCGCTTAACGAGGGAGAACGGGTCCTTCAGCCCCTGCGAGACTTTGGCCGTCCGGTAGCCGGGGCTATTGGTCCGCTGCCCTACGAGGCCTTCCAGAGCGGATCCGATTCGGATTTCCCGCGCGGCCGACAACATTACTGGAAGTCCAGCTATGTCAAGGACCTCTCCGACGAAGCGATCGACGTCCTTCTGGAGTTCGCGGCGACAAGCCCGTCGCCTCACACGGGGATCGGGTTGCAGCAGATGACCGGAGTGGCCAGCCGTGTGGATCCGCGGGCCACCGCGTTTGCCCACCGTGATCGGCAGTACGATTTCCTGATCCTGTCCCAGTGGGAGGATCCGGCCGACTCCGACCGCAATATCGATTGGACCCGCCGCTGTTTCGACGCGATGCGTCCGCACATCAAAGAAGCCGTGTACGTGAACAACCTTGGAGACCAGGAGCATGACCGCGTTCGGGACGCTTATGGTGTCAATTATGAGCGGCTGGCGGCGGTGAAGGCCCGTTACGATCCCGAAAACGTCTTCCGACTCAATCACAACATCGCTCCGCGTCTTGGGGATTAGATTGGCAGGTCCGGTCCTCTGCGCCATGACTGCGGCGGGTTTCCGGCGTCGTCCGGACCGGGAGCGGCGATGGCAGGTCCAGGACCGCCGTCCTCAGCGAACCTCAAACGCAGGCAGCTCAAGGAGTTGGCTGCAGCCTAGGTGTCCCGTGGCTGTCCACCCTCCGGGGCTGCAGCACGTTGGCGAACGGGACCTGGCTATGGATTTTCGGGCAAGCGGCCAGATAACGTCTGGACTGCCTCGGCGATGCCCACATCTTCTCGTTCGGTCTCTTCCATGAAGAGGCGGCCGGCCGTTATGAGGCCGTCCTCGATCTCGAAGATCGTCACACCCCGCATGTCGAAGGGCTGCCCGTCGGTGCGGGTGCCGGCCCAAGTCCATTCGCTCCACGTGGCATTGCCGTCGTCCACCGAGCGCACCACTTCCGCGTGAAAATCCGGAATGCCGGCGAACATCGCTGCCCAGTTCGCGTGCATCTGAGCCCTGCCCACGAATGCCCTGGCCGGATGGGCCGGTTGCACACTCCTGTACGACTGATTGAACAACGCGGCGGCTGACTCGAGGTCCTGGTCATTCATCGCAGCCAGCAGCCGTTGGATAACCTCGCTCATCTGATCACTCCTCTCCGCCGCGGCGGGGGTTGTGCGCCGTCGCGAGTACAGCCTCATGAACGGCCTCACCTTGGATCGTGCACAGGCACGTCGGCGGACCTAAACCGCGGCGGGACATGGCCGCCAGCATCGCCAATCTACGCCGCCGCCCCGCCCACTTCCAGACCGTCGTCGGTCCAGCCGAGCGAAGGAAGGGGCGAGCGGAATTTGCGGTCATGACGACAGTGAAGGGAAGATCATCGATTCCAGCACGAATCCGACCCCTATGAGGGCGAGCATGCCGCCGAAGAACCTGATGAATTAGAAAAGCAGGACCCAAACCATGCTGTTGGCTGGCTCATGGACAGAGATACTTCAGGATTTGAGCATTAGGTTGGGGCATCGGCGGAGAAGGGTCGAGGTTCGGTCACCGAGTGTGACACTTAGGAGTCGCAGGGTTTTCGACTCGTCCGGGCACAGCAAAGGGCGCACCCCCTTGTCGGAGATGCGCCCTTTGCCTGCGGTTGGTCAGTCCTTCTTGAAGGCGTCCTTGACCTTCTCGCCGGCCTGCTTCAAATCACCTTTGGCCTGGTCCGCCTGGCCTTCAGCCTTCAGGCTTTCATCGCCCGTGGCGTTCCCGGCAGCTTCCTTGCCCTTGCCGCCAGCCTTCTCGGCAGCGTTCTCAATCTTGTCGCCTAGTCCCATGGTGTTTCCTTCCTCTGGTTTGGCAGCCGATTGATACGGCCTGAACCCATCCTAAGCATGCTTACGACCAGGAAATCAAGTCGGGGGCGCCTGTTTGCATTCCACCGCCAGTCTGTTTGCAAGGAAGGCATGAGGGGGTCATGGCAGCGAGTTGAAGACGTCGGATCCAAAAGCGTTGACTCCGGGCGCACCGGCATAGCCGAGGCGTGGCAGCGAGAAAGTGTCTTCGATCGTGGCCAGAAGGCTGTAGTGGCTGTATGGCTTGTCCGATGTTGTGTCGCCCCGGACGAAGGGGGACAGCACCAGGGCGCCGACGCGGCCCCCGGCTGTTCCGCCGGGAACGGCGCCCTTTGGGCCTTGTCTGGCACCGTCAGCTTCGTCGAAGGTAATGACGAGCATTCCGTCCTGCTTATAGGCCGGGGAGTCCAGAATCGTGGGGATGTGTTTTTGCAGCCAGACGTCAGCGCTGACCAGACCGCCCTCCCTGCCGTCCGCGCAGGGGCTGTCATGCCCGTCATTGCATAAGTTGGGGCTGATGTAGGAAAGGTTCGGCGTGGTAGCTTCGGATCCAAGGTCGCCAGCCAGTTCGGTGAAGTCGACCACGTTCTTCTGACAATCCGGAGAGGATGTGATCGCCGCGAAGTACACAAAGGGATTGTGCCGGGTCGCGTATTGATCATCCGGTGAGGCATCCTGGTTTGCGTCCTCGGCCCCGGCTTCAGGGTGCCGGCATGGACTCTTCATCCCCTCCATGTAGCCCTTCCAAGTTTTCCCGGCCGCACTGAGTTGCCCCGCGACGGTCGGCACCGAGGCGGGGTAGATGCAGCCGGTGCCTTTCACCTGCCCCGGCCATGCGGTGCCCTCTGGCACGAACGGGGCATACGTGCCGCAATCGTTCCGGGTCATGGGGTTGGCGGCCTGCCCCGAAATCTGCGCGATGTAATTGGGAGCGGAATGATGGGCGATTGCGTAGTACTTGGACAGCAACACGCCCTTGGGGCGAAGCGTCTGAGACAGGTAGGGAGCGTCCGAGTCAGCACCCCAGGCCGCGTCGAATCCCTGGTTCTCGAGATTGATCACAAACACGTGCCCCGGGCGGTCCGCGCGGGCGCCCGTCGCGGGCGCCTGGTTGCCCGCCACCGACCCTGGCTGGCAGCCCGAAACTGCCAGGACTATCGCCGTAGCCAGCACCAGCAGACCGGCAGCGCCCCGGCCGATGGTTCCCTTTGATTTTCCGGTCGTCATGCGCATCCCGCTTTCGTGTTGACGCGTGGAGTCGGGCGGCCCACTACTGATTCGGTCATGGCTCTGCCCTCAAGACCGACGAATTGGTGACACCAGCATAGGTCTCCGGCCGGGGATGTCCCCCGTCGTTCCCTGCTGCGGCCTGGGTACCGCCGTACCCCCAGAACCGCCGCGCTACGCACGGTCAGTGGCCGGCGCCGCTGGTTTTGGCGTCGACGGGTCGGGGGGTCGGGATGCCCTGACCAGCACGTCGTGGGGCGGCGGAATCGTGGTGCCATCGCGCAGGATCACCGGGGGGACCGGAACGGACGCCGTGATGGGGGCCGGCGGCATTGGTGCGGGCTGCGGCCTTGGGCTGGGTGGAGGGGGCATGGAAATTCGGGAGCCGTAGGAGGGTGGCGGCGGCTGGTGCAGGGTGGGGTCGATCAGGTCCGCGAGACCGGGGTCGGTATCGACGCGGTCGACCCCAAGCGGGGGCAGGCCCAGAAGCTGCATGACGGTTCTGGCCACTCCGACATGGGAGGACCAGCGGCTGTCGATGCCGGGTCGGACGGAGCCGCCGAACATGATGAGGGGGACTCTGGGGCCGTAGGCGAGCTGGACGCCGTCGGGAGTGTGCTCCACGTTCGGCGTCCTGACATGGTCATCCCAGCCGCCCCAGTCGTCCCAGGTGAGCAGGAAGACGGTGTCGTCCCAGTGCCCGGATTTCACGACGGCGTCCACCGCCTGCCAGACAGCGTTCATTCCGTCTGACACATTTTGGGTGGGGTGCTCGTTTCCTGGGCTTTCATGCCATACGTAGGAAAGAGCAGGCAGGGATCCGGCGGCGACATCGGCCGTAAACGCCGACGTCGGTACCAGATTGGGAGAGTCCGTCAACTGCGTGTAGTAGCGGGCCGGGTAGTGGTCTTCGCCCGTGTAGCAGCGCCAGTCCAGGCCCGCCTCGTCGGCAAGCCCGGGAACGGACGGCATGTCCCATTCGAAGTCCTCGTCCGATGGGGGATTGCGCAGCGTAGGGCTTTGTCCGCCCAGGAGCAGCAGGTGGTTAGGGGTGGAGTTGGTGCCGAATCCGCTGCAGTGGTTTTCCAGGAAGGCGCCTGTCACCGCCAGGTATGCGTAATACGGTATGACGGCGAGGGTATCGAACTGAGTGCGGGTGGCCGTGCCGTTCTGGAGCCACTGGGCGTAGGCTTTCCGGTCGTGTGGTTGGTCGGCTTCCGGCGGGTTCGGTTGTTCCGGCCAATCAGTGGCGACGTTGGCGCCGTAAGGCCGCAGGCCCCCGAAGTAGTTATCCGTGGTGTGGTTCTCTTGGACAAAGACCACAACATGCCTGACCCGAGTCCGAAGGGTGAGTTCGGACCCGGAGGATGAACTGCCCGTACTGCCCGCTGGAGGTTCGGATGTAAACCGATTGACGGCGATCCATGCAGCAGCGGCTGCCAGCCCGGCAAGGAACGTGAACCGCGACACCCAGGCCGACGCGTGCCCCTGCGCCGGGGTGGGGGGTTGCTGAGGGAAGGCCGGTGGCGGCGCCTCGGAACGTTGCTGGATCGGCGCGGGCCCGGTTCGCGATGTCAATGTTGTCAGGGCTAGACACAGGCACCACAGAAAAACGTCCAAGGCGAAAAGCTCAGGGGTACCCGAGGAAGCGAACAGTGCCACAGGACGCCACGGCCAGGCGAGCACGATGAGTCCGACAACTCCGGCAAGGCCCGCCACCCGCAAGACGCCATGCCTCCAGCCCAAGGTGGAAAGCCGGATCCAGTTCCTGCGCTTCGACTTCAACTCCCCGAAGAGGCTTACCATCCAGACGAGGCAGGCCAGAAGGAAAACCACACCTACGATAGTCATGGTTGCCAGCCGCCTCTCACCCGGGCGCCGGCCCCATGCAGCTCACACCCCGGAACCTGTCCCGCACGGACGTGACTGTCGCGGGACGAGCGGCGATCCGGAAAACAGGCTGGCATTCTTCCTCCGGTAATGGCTGTAGGGCGTGCCAAGAGTATTGCTGACTTGGCTGAAAGGTGTCTGGGTTAAAAGTCGACGGCGACGGCGGGGCCCGGGGTGGCTGTTGGGTGCACTTCGGACGTCCAGCCGGTGATCACTCAGCGCTCGGCCGGTTTTGGGCTGAGGCACTCGGCTGAGACACTCGGCTGGGGTGTTCCTTTTGAGGGCCCCGGTGTGACCAATGTTGAACCCGTGGGCTTCGTCTGCCCGGAGGGCAACGAGTTCTGCGTCCTCACCCAAGGCTGACGCGAGGGCCACGGCTCCGGGGCGCCGGCGGTGTGCCCGGTGGCCCTGCTGGATCTGTTGGCCTGAGCCCAGACGTGCTATTCGTCGTCGCCGGTTTCGGCGTCGCCCGTACCGGTGTCGAAGGGCTTGCCCGTGGCCGTTTGCTCGCCGCCCGCGAGACGGTCCGACTCGCGGGCCCCGACAACGGACTGGGCGCCACCGGATCCGGCCTTTGCAGGTGGGGGCCCAGGCGGTACGGTCCCGTTTGTCTTGGCGGAGTCGGTCACAGTCCGTTGCCCCTGCGTCATGGCGGAATCGTTGAACACTTGCTCGACAGGCGCCTCGCCTGATTTGGCCCGTTCCGGATGCGAGTGGTCCCCCTCCGCGTTGGTGCCCGACTCCGCGATCTGGACCGCTTCGCCCACATCTGCACCGCTGCGGGACTCATCGGCCCCCGGTGCGGGATTCCCGGCCCTTGCCGCAGCGTCTTGGCCGCCTTGCGAATTCTCGGTCATCGGCTTACCCCTGCGATTCATCTCTGCCGCTTTTCGGTGGTGAGCCAGCTTACCTCCCGTTGGGTAGCCAGTCGAGGGGCGGTGGGCCGACGACGGCGGGTCGGAAGGCGCTGCCCGCGCCGTCAGACGATTGATTCCGAGTTAGGCCAAACAGGTGCCCTAGTCCGGTCTGCCGACGATCACCTGCGACGGGCTGTGCGTCACGTAGCCGGCGGCCCAGGAGGAGAGCGCCCGGGCTTTCTGCTGGAAACCCGGGAGCAGGGCGAGGTGAACCGCCAGCCAGGAAGCGAATGCCAGCGGGCCCTGCAGCTGGATGCGCTTGGGGCCGAGTTCGGCTACTGCGGCTCCACGGCCGACCATGGCCATGTAGCCCTTGTCCCAGTAGGCGAACGGTTGGCGGGTGCCGCCGGCCAGGTCAGCGTAAATGTTGCGGGCGGCCCATTTTCCGGACTGCTGCGCGACCGAACCGAGCTGCGGCAGTTTGGCGCCCGCGGCATCGGTAATGTTGGCTGCGTCGCCCAGCACGTAGACCCCGTCGACGCCGGGCGCGGTGAGATCCGGCTGCACGTCGATGCGCCCGCCTTTCCCCTGCGGGAGGCCGGACTCGGCGATGATTTTTCCGGCCTGCAGGCCGCCGGCCCAGACCACGATCCGAGCCGGAATGACCGTCCCGTCCGCCAGCGTGACGCCGTCGGCACGGACGTCGGTGACCCCCTGACCCATGTGCAGCTGAACTCCGAGTTTCGCGAGCCGGCCCCGGGTGTACTCCTGCGACTTGGTAGAGAATGCCATCAGCACGCTGGGGAGCATATCCACCAGATGGACGCGGCACCTAGCCGCGAGCTCCGGGGAGAAATACTTCGGCACCAGGTACTTGACGTTCTCCGCCAGGGCACCGGCGGTCTCTACTCCGGTGGGCCCGCCGCCGACCACGACGACGTCCGCGTTGCCCGCCTGCTCGCGGTCCGCCGCATCCAGGACGCCGGTGAGCGCAGCGCTCAGACGCGTGGCATCGGCCACGGAGTACAGCGGGTAGGCATGTTCCTCGGCGCCCGGGGTGTTGAAGAAGTTAGGGACGGCGCCTGGTGCAATGACAAGGATGCGTGCCTGGTAACGGGAGCCGTCGGCGGTGGTGACAGCCCGGGTGGCGGCATCGATCGCCGTCACCTCGGCGGTCAGGACGCGCACCCCTTTGATACCGCGGAACACGGAACGCAGTGGCCGGGCCACCGCCGAAACGCCGATTTGCGACGCCGCCACCTGGTAAAGGAGGGGCTGGAACTGGTGGTAGTTGTTCGCGTCGATCAGGAGTACCCGGATGCCCTTGCGGCCGAGTTCCTCGGCCGCGGTCATGCCAGCAAACCCGCCGCCAACCACGATGACCTGAGATGTATCGTCCATTCAAGCAAGATACCGCGCGGGGCCACTGCGCAACAGCGCTGGCTAGGCGGGGATCACACGTTCGTCGCGCAGGGTGTCGAACAGGGTGGCGAAGGCAGTGAGCGTGTCGGCGTAGCCGGTAAAACCGGCGTTGCGGCTGCGGGTCATGTCGGTGAAGCACTCGACAGGGCGGTTGAGGTCGCTGTCGGTGTGCCGCGAGGACGCCACACGGGTGAGGCGTGTCGCGCCGGTGCCATAGGCCTCGAAGGGGCCCAAGTAGTGCTTGAGGCCGGTGACGAGTCCGACGTGCTGCAGGTTCCCGGATGGGCCCGTGGTGTCGAGGACATTGCGGACCATGGCGGCGTTGACGGTAATGTTGTTGGCTTCGCTAGGCCTGCGGCTCCACGCGGTAAAGAAGACGTGGGTGGGGCTGAGTCCGGCCAGGGCCACGTGCGGTTTCCGCGGCGTGTGCGACCAGCGATTGCCGGCGTTTGCAGCGGATACCAAGCACCCTGCACGCCTCTGAATTGGCGCATCGCTGCCTCATCAGTTGAACACAGGGGGATTCCCCACAACCAAGCTCGTGGCACATTTTTCCGTAAATGGCGTGCCGGATGTCCCATACATCCGTACATCCGCCGCTCTTCTGCGGGCTACTGAAATGGCATCCATTCCTGACGGCGCAAGTGTTGAGTGTCGCAGGCCGGGGGAGTAGCGTGACAATTGTTGTCAACTCGCATCACAAGGACTCGGGGGCCATCATGGCAGATATGAAACGTGGGCTGGTGGCCGTCACCGCGGCTCTGGCATTGAGCGTGACCAGCGGCGCGGTCGCCGCCCCGGCGTTCGCCGATCCGCGGGTGACGGAAAAGACCCCGACCGCCACCGGCTACGGCGGCGCGGTGAGCACCGTGGACCCGGAGGCGTCCGCAGCGGCGATCGAGGTTCTCCGCAAGGGCGGCAACGCGGCGGACGCCGCCGTCGCCGCGGCCGCGACCCTTGGGGTCACCGAGCCCTACAGCTCCGGGATCGGGGGTGGGGGCTACTTCGTGTTCTACGACGCGAAGACCGGCAAGGTGGGCACGATCGACGGCCGCGAGACCGCACCGGCAGCCATGAAGCACGACGCGTTCATCGACCCTGCAACCAAGCAGCCCTATAACTTCACGCCCGAGCTCGTCACGAGCGGTGTCTCCGTAGGCGTCCCCGGCACGCCAGCCACGTGGGAGCGGGCCCTCGACAGGTGGGGCACGCTCAGCCTTGGGGACGCCCTCAAGCCCGCCATCAAAGTCGCGACCCGTGGGTTCGTGGTCGACAAGACGTTCCGCCAGCAGACCCTTGACAACAAGCTCCGGTTCAAGGCGTTCAACTCCACCAGCAGCCTCTTCCTCCCGGGCGGTGACGCTCCCGCCGTCGGCAGCGTCTTCCAGAACCACGACCTCGCCGAGACTTACCGGCTCCTCGCCAAGAACGGCACCGAAAGCTTTTACGGTGGCCCGCTCGCCGCCGAAATCGCAGCCACCGTGCAGTCTCCGCCCAAGAGGGCCGGGACAACGCTGCCCGTTCCGAAAGGCCACATGACGACGGCGGATCTGGCCGCCTACCGCGCCCTGGATCAGGCGCCCACACACGTGGACTACCGCGACCTGGACGTTTACGGTATGGCACCGTCCAGCAGCGGCGGCACCACGGTCGGCGAGGCGCTGAACATTCTGGAGCCGTCCAATCTGTCCGGGATGTCCACGCCCGGCGCCCTGCATCACTACCTCGAGGCAAGCGCGCTTGCCTTCGCCGACCGCGGCAAGTACGTGGGTGACCCCGCCTTTGTCGACGTCCCCACGGCCGCGCTCACTGACCCGCTGTTCGGCAAGGAGCGCGCCTGCCAGATCGACCCGCTGCATGCGGCGGCGAAGCCAGTTGCGCCGGGGTCCGTGTCCTCGTACGACGGCGCGTGCCCGGCTGCCGCCGTGGCGCCCGCTGACGAAAAGGACACCGAGAACGTCTCTACGACCAACCTGACGGTCGCGGACAAGTGGGGGAACGTGGTCGACTACACCCTCACGATCGAGCAGACCGGCGGGTCCGGCATGGTGGTCCCCGGCCGCGGCTTCCTGCTCAACAACGAGCTGACCGATTTCTCGACCGTCTACAACGAGGCGGACCCGAACCGGATCACGCCGGGGAAGCGGCCGCGCTCGTCCATGTCGCCGACCATCATCCTCAAGGAGGGTAAGCCGTTCCTCGCTCTCGGCTCGCCAGGCGGCTCGACCATCATCACGACTGTCCTGCAGACCATCCTGAACCGGGTGGACTTGGGCATGACCATCTCCGAGGCGATTGCTGCACCGCGCGCCTCGCAACGCAACACGGCCAAGGTCACGGCCGAGCCGGAGTTCATCGCCGCGTACGGCAAGCAATTGACACCCTTTGGCCACGAGTTCACGCCGTCGGGGGATGCGTTCACGTCGGCAGCGGAGATAGGCGCCGCGACCGCCATCGAATTCCTGGACGACGGCGCTATGGTCGCAGCCGCTGAGCCCGTCAGACGCGGCGGGGGATCGGCTATGGCACTCAAATCGTCGCCGAAGTAAGACTGGGGGAACCGGCTCAGTCAGCCGCTGCGATGCTTGTCCAGTACGGTGACGTGCATAGGCATGCGGTTGGCGCGACGAAGGCGTCCGGCCAGCAAGTTCCGCACCCCGCGGGTCACCATGGTCGCCTTGGTCAGATACCGGAACTCGGCGGCGTCCGACGTTACGAGGTCCAGGAGAGGGCGGGCGGCGTCGTCAGCGGTCTGCCCCCATAGTCCGACGACGACCTGCAACCCGCCCAGCCGATGCTCGTAGCCGGGCTGGGAGGTGATGCGCCCAGCATGTCCGTCAGCACCAGACCTGGGTTCATGCCGTGCACCCGGACGCCGGTTCCTTTGGTCTCCAGCCGCAGTGTCTCCGTGAACTGACGCACCCAACCCTTGCTCGACGCATACGCGTTCTGCAGCGCCACTGGCCCCTGGTCGCCGTGACCGTTGACGTTGACGAGGTCCCCGGGGCCTTGGGCGAGGAACACGGGCAAAGCAATTCTCGAACCATGGAACGTGCCGAGGATGTTGGTCCGCACCACCAGCGTGAAGTCATCGATCGGGGCGGACGCCGTCGGCCCGAAGACGCCGGACGCTCCAGCGTTGTTGACCCAGATGTCGAGTATCCCGCGGCTGAGGGCCCCGTCGCGCAGGGCCTCGACGTCGGCTAGCTCACCGGTGTCGCACGGACGTCCGGACGCTTTGATCCCTTCCGTTTGCAGCTGCTCGACGGCGGCCGCGACGTCGGCGCCGGATCTGGACGCCAGCACTACCGCCGCGCCCCGATGCCCCAGCAGCCGGGCCATGCCCAACCCTAGACCGCGCGTGGAGCCCTTTACGACCGCCACGCGCCCGCGCAGGATGTCCCGTTGTGAGCCCATGTCTTCCTCATACGCGCAGCAGGCGAGGAGAGCAAGTGCCCCCGCTACTCGCGGACGACCCTGACGGTGCGGAGGGACGGGTGCGCCCTGCTCGCCGTCCCCTTGGCCGCCGTCGGCTGGACGATCATCAAGATCTGGTCGGGCCGGGACGTGCCGGGCCGGAACCCATCAACGTCCATGCTGCAGACGCCCCCGTCTGACCCCTGATGGCCGTCGGGAACATCGGGCCTGGCCGTCAAGGTGCCGCTGGGAGGCGACTCGGGGCTGGATCCGGCATAGTCTCGGTGGTGACCGATCAAGCGCCGGGGCGACCGGCGGAGGAAACGGGACGACATGGCGAACAATAGAGTCAAGCGAGTTGTGGTGATGGTCCAGGAAAACCACACCACCGACAATTACTTCCGGGGTCTAGCACCGTATGGGGCGAACGTTGCCTCAGACTGGCCGAGCCAGCCCAACCCGCCCGCATCGGATCAACCCCACGACCGGCACGCTTATTACCGCTGGCTTACCGGAGAGCACCAGGCAACCCACACCCAGTTCGACACCATGACGGCCATCCCGTTCTACGCCTATCTGGCCCTTAGCGGGGCGTTCCTTGAAAACCATTGCAGCGGCTTCGGCACGAACTCGACGCCGAACCACCTCCTGATCGTCGGCGGCCAGTCACCGACGTTGCGCAACCCGTCCCGTACCCTGCCTCCGCCGGTGTGGGACATGCCCTCGGTTCCCGGGCTGGCAGCTGACACGGGAATCGGCTGGGCCTGCTACACGAGCAACGGCAACTACCCGGCTGGATACTACAAGCAACTCAACGGCTCCCCTCATCTGATTCCCGAGTCACAGTTCGTCACTCACGCCGCCGGCGGGAAGCTGCCAGCCCTGACCTATCTGTGGCACCGTGCGCCCGAGGACGAACACCCGACCGCCGACGTGACGATCGGGATGAACAAGATCTGGGAATCCGTGGACGCCGTAGTCCGGTCCGGCGGGTGGGACGAGACGGTGTTCTTACTGACCTGGGACGATTGGGGCGGCTGGGATGACCACGTCGCCACTCCGAATGTTGAACACACGCCGGACGGGGTGCAACTCGCCTACGGCCCGCGGGTCCCGCTGGTCATGTTCGGCGGCGCGGTCAAGCCAGGCATCGACAGTCGCTGGTCCAACCACGCCGGCATCCCCAAGACTGTGATGCAGCTGCTCGGGCTGCCAAAACTGGGGGTGGACCGCGTCGACAACGACCCCGGGCTCGCGGACCTGATTGACCCGGCACTGCACAACCCTCCACCGCCTGCCTTCGGGTCGGAATTCACCCTCCCTGCTCCGCCGGAGCCGGCCCGGAAACCAAGGCCGTTGCCGGTATCTCCCGTGCTGACCTCAGCTCCGGTGCCGCCGGTGGTGCTGCGCGGCGGCCGGACGCTCCCGCCGCCCAACGACGTTCCCCTGACGGCAACGAAGCCCTGAGCGATGGCTGTGGTCAGTTACCTTTGAAGTGACTTTGATAGGCGGCGGTCGAAGTGACCGGTTCTGCTGGTCCGTTCCGCTTCCGGCCGCCCGCCGGTCTTATGGGCAGTGATCCACTGATGGCCGCCATTGAACAGAATGGCAGTCTGCCTGGGCTATGGACATTCGCATAGAAATGGGCCCAAGATTCTGTCAATCGAATATGGGCAAGCAATGGCAGGAGTTTACTCTTGTCCACGCTCCGCATGTGATTCGCTTCACTAGTTCGCGGCGCTGGTGCGGTTCCGGTCGCTGCGGCTTTCGATCCCGCACCGATGCCAGCAGCATCCCGTTCTAGGAGACATGTCATGAGTACAGCCACGGGTCCGGCAACGGGTCGGGGACTGGAAGTCAGGTCGATCGACTACGTCCCTCTCAGTGAGAGACATGGAAAGGTCTCGCACATTGGGCCGCTGTGGTTTATGAGCAACGCCCAGATAGCCACACTCGCCGTGGGGCTGATCAGCATCACGACCGGCGGGAACCTGATCTGGTCTTTGATTGCGATCGCGATCGGCGTCCTGGTGGGCACCTTGTTCATGGCGGCACACTCCTCGCAGGGCCCGCAGCTCGGTTTGCCCCAAATGATCCAGTCCCGTCCGCAGTTCGGGTACGTGGGCGCTCTACTGGTGTGGCTGTTCGCCTACCTGCAGTACGCGGGATTCAACGTGTTCAACACTGTCCTGGCCGGTGAGGCCGCGGCCGGGTCCCTTCACATGGGAAACGAAACGCTCTGGTTCTGGGTCATCACAATTGTCGCGGTCGTCGTCGCACTCTTCGGCTATGACCTGATCCACGGCTTCGAGCGCTACCTGACCTACCTGACCATCATCATGCTGACACTGCTCACGGCGGCGGTTCTTACCCACCTTGACCTGCCCGGCGGTGCGTTCGATCTCGCCGGTTTCCACCTTGTCCCGTTCCTGGGGCAACTGGGCGTGGCGGCCGGTTACCAGATTTCGTGGGCTATCTACGTCTCGGACTATTCCCGCTACCTCCCGCCGGAATCCGGCCGGGGGACGTTTAAGTGGACGTTCTGGGGGAGCGCCCTGGGCGGCATCTGGGTCATGTTCCTGGGCGCATTCATCGCTGCGGCAGCCGGAAAGGACTTCGAGACTATCGCCTCGATCCAGAACACCGCCGACAAGCTGTTCCCGGGGTTCGGATCAATCGCATTGTTCATCGCCGCCCTCGGGCTCGTGTCGGTCACAGCGCTTAACATGTATGGCGGATCCCTGACGCTGATCTCCTCGATCGACAGCCTGCGCCGCATCCGGCCCACCGTCAGGATCCGCATCGTCACCATCGGGATCACTGCGGCCATCTCACTCATCTTCGCCAACATCGCATCCGCTGATTTCCTTGCCAACTTCAATGATTTCCTGCTGCTGGTGCTGTACTTCTTCATCCCGTGGACGGCGGTCAACCTCACGGACTACTTCATCGTCCGCAAGGGCCACTACGCGATCGCGGAGATCTTCCATCCCCGTGGCATTTACGGACGCTGGGGCTGGCCCGGAATCGCCTCGTACCTCGTGGGCTTCGCGGTGATGATTCCCTTCTTCTCCGCCGGAAAACTCTTCATCGGGCCGGCGGCTGAAGCGATGGGCGGCGCAGACATCTCCCTGTTCATTGGCCTGCCGATCGCGGCCTTCCTGTACTGGGTGCTCACCCGCCACATCGACACGGCCGCGGAGATGCGCCTGGCCGAGACTCAGGCAATCGAACTTGAGGAAGCCGCTAGCAAGCACGTCGAACCCTGAAGCTGGGGCCGGGCAAGCGGTGGTCCGCCGCCGGCCGAAGGTCCACGGCTTCCCCTTCGCCCGATGCCAACGGCGCCAGGCAGAAGGATCGCAAACGGCATTACCCGGCTCCCCCCAACAAAGCCGAGATCGGCGAGGATCAGTCGTTCATATTGACGACATGGTCGCTGTCTCGTTGCTGAAGGCCCCATTTTGGCCGTAGTTGGGTCCGTCCACGACCTGTCCCCCATGAAAATTGAGCAGGAGCGCCGAAGGTCGGCGTGGTCAATGTAATCGCTTGCTGTTTGGAAGGCCCCCCGCACGATGGTGCGGAAAGCTCGGTTGTCCTCAGTTGCGCCCCGAAACGCCAAGCAACTGGTCGATCAGGCATATTCGGGCAGGAAACGTTCCGGGATGGCTTCGTCCGGGGGCGCCGACCTGTACGGATCCTCTGCGTCGGAGCCGGGGAGTTGGTCCCAGCCTATGAATGAGTGCCAGTCAGCGATGGGATCCGGGGGCGGCGCCGACCAGTACGGATCCTCTGCGTCGAAGTCGGGGAGTCGGTCCCAGCCTATGAATGAGTGCCAGTCCGCGATGGGATCCGGAGGCGGTTCCGGGTCGGTATTCCGGCCGGCATCGCCGCCGGGATCGTGGCCGGGGTCCGGGACGGGCGCGGACTGCTGTGGCCAGTGGGGTGGTTCCCAGTCCTGGTGTTCGCTGGCGTAGCGCCGTCCTGATGGTGAGGTCCATCCGGGCGGGTGGTCTTTGTCGGCTCCGGTGGGTGTCCAGGCGGAGAGGTGTTTGAGGCGGTGGTGCCTAGGGCAGGGCTGGGCCAGGTTGGAGATGTCGGTCCCGCCGCCGTCGGCCCAGGCGAGCAGGTGGTCCGCGTCGTTGTCCAGGGAGTGGTTGCCGCAGCCGGGGAAGGGACACCTGCCGTCGCGGAGCCGGAGCCAGCGGCGCTGGGCCGTGCTGAGACGGTAGCTGCTCCGCCCGATTTCCAGCGGCGCGCCGTCGCGGGGGTCGGTCAGGGCCCGGTAGAAGGAGTCCGCGCCGTCGGTGACCAGTCGGCGGGCCATGGAGGGCGGGATGGGCCCGTACCCGTCTAGGACGGCCGGTTCGTCCGTGGCGCCCAGCAGGGACAGGACCGGGACGGTGACCAGGACCTGCGCCCGCGGCGACGGCACCTTCCCGGAGCACCCCGCATCCCCACGGCCTGCACCCGCTCCGTGCCCGGGTCCTTCGCCGTCGGATGTTCCGCTGCCGGGCCTCCCGCCGTCGGGCCCTCCGCCGTCGGGCCTCCCGCTGGCGGGCCGTCCGCTGTCCCCGCTGCCGGTGCCGGTGGTGCCGCTGGTCAGGAGCCAGGCCGCGTTGATGTCGGCGCGGAGCTGGGCCAGGGTGCGGGTCTCGCCCGGTCTCTGCAGGGCCCGGGCCGCTGCGGTGGTCCGGTCCCAGATGCCCGCGGCGGTCTCGGCGCTGAGGTACGCGGAGAGCCAGGCCATGCCGTCCCGGTCCGGGACGTACTCGACCCGCCGGTCCGCGGCGCTCCTGGTATGGCGTGTTTCGATGCTGATCGGGTGGTGGCGTTCGCGCCAGGCGCGGGCCTTGGCGCGGAACCGGCACGCCACGAGCTCCCCGGCCCGGCAGTCGCGGGACGCCTCCGGCGCGTCGGGGTCCAGGAAGTGCGCCTCAAGCCCGGCCGCACCCGCCTCATCCAGGCCGCTGGTTTCATCCACGACGATCCGGGCGTGCTGCCAGGAGATCTCCCCTGCCTCCGGGGCCGAGAGGGTCAGCGGCAGTGTTGTGGTCAGCGCCTGGCTGTCGGACAGGAGCGCCCCGGCGGTGCGTTCACTGACGGTCAGGACACACGCGACCTCGGCGACCGCGGCCATCTGTTGCGCGGCGCGGTCCCGCGGGGACGCCGCCGGCGGAACCAGCGCCCCGGCGGCCTGCACGTAATCCGTGGCCAGCCGCGCCTTCAGCGCCGCCACCCGGGGCTCCAGCCGGGCCAGCACCGCCAGCCCGTCCAGGCAGCCGTCCGCGAAGGCCCGCAACGGATCAGAACCCCGCAACGCATCCCTGCCGGGCGAACCGGAGTCGTGCGCATCGGCACCGGACTGACCCGTGCCGGGCGAACAAGTGCCCGGCGGTTCAGAGCGGTTCACGTTCAGGCCGGCGAGGTCAGCCAGCGCAGCAACCGACGCGAAGACGGCCTCCAAGGTCGCCCTGCTTTCCGCGCTCCAGGATTCCCCGGTGAAAGCCGCACTGCTGTCCATGCCCCAAGCATCTCACCGTGCACTGACAAAAATAGGCGGTACCGCCATAAGCCAAAATAGGCTGTACCACCTCGAGACGCTGGCACTGACTAGCGCCGTGCGTGGGAGAAGTGCGTCGCTGGCCTCACATTGCCGGGCTCATGTAAAGCCCGGGCAGGAGCCATGGGTGCGCGGGCACGAAGAACGCGAAAACTATCAGCGCCGCCCCGGTGAACCGGCTGAAAGCCCGGCCATGTTTCCAGGTCTTCTCCAGCAGGATGGTCGCCGTCAGCACCGCCATCCACGCTAGGTTCATCACTCCGACGGCAACGAAAACGATCATCAGCCCCCAGCAGCAGCCGATGCAGTACAGCCCGTGGTAAAGGCCGACCCGCACATCTCGAAACCGTCCCCTATATGCGGACACGTGCAACAGGAACGCCATCGGCGAGCGGCAGTGTCGGAGACAAAAATCCTTGAGAGGGGTGAGTTGGTAAATTCCGGCAGCAAGAATGAGTCCGGCGCCGACCCAAGGAGCGACGTCCGGCGCATCCGTGGCCAGCGTCGCGGAGACGACCGAAGCAACGTAGGCAAAAACGCCGAACCCGATCCATGTCACAAGGTAGCCACAAAGTAAGGCCACGGTGCGGGCCGCCCTGACCCTGCTGCTGGGAACGGCGCTAATGGACCTGAGGTACATCGACGTGAGCGGGGCCAGAGCCGGCAACATCATCGCCATCATCATCAGCGTCCATGCCGCGAGGAACCCCGCCACGCCGGCTCCCATCGAGCCCTGGCCGGCGGGCATGCCAGCGGAGCCGGAGATGGTGAAATACCAGGCGAGGAGGGCGCAACCCAGCAAAGCGAGCAGTGATGCACGGTGGCTCGCCGCGAGATACGTGCGGCCCGGCACGTTATGCCGACCAGGCAAACGGCGCCGAGAACGAGTTCAGCCCTTTATAGTCCCAGGTCATTCCAAAGACATCGCCGCGCGAAGCGACGGACCGGCCAGCCGCCAAAGGGTCAGCCGGGAAACCAACGCCGCTCACCCACACCCCGCGTCCTGTGGCGTCCATGGGCGAAACGAAGTCCTCCACAGTCATGTCCACGGCCTTACCGATCCGGACCTGATGCCGCCTTCCGTCGTCGGCGTAGGCCATGTCCAATGACTCCATCCCGACCATTTCGCCAATCAGCGGACCCACTCCCTGCATCGGACCCCCGAGCTGGCCGCCGAACACGGCACCGAGCGCCTCGGCCTGCCCGGCTGACGCGGCCGAATCCATCAAAACACCGACCTTCCAGCCGCCCTCGCTCATCACGGCCGGTGCATCAGCAACGACGCAAACGGTGAGGCCGCCGACGTCAACGCCGTTCACGTCGCCGGTATCAACATGGAACGCCAGGACCACGAGACAGCGGTCATTGTCCGCCGGCGCCGTCTGCCCGGAGGTCGTGCAGGGGCAGATCATGTCGCAATTACAGTTCTCGAAATATGTACCTTCAATATGCCAAGCCATCTCAGGCTCCTTCCAAAGAGCCCCCCACAATGTGAAGTTTCCTCCCGCCTCCGGCCACTGTCCAGACCGCCGATATAACCAAAAAACGGCGTCTTACTGCGCGCACATGAAAGTGGGGAGACGCCGGGAGCGGACGGCTCTGTTAGGGCATCCTGTTTCCCGTTTAGCCGGCTTCGGCAACCGCCTGAGGCTGACCGAGCCGCGGCTTCGGCCATGTGCGGGTGGGGTTCGCCAGCACTACAGCCGGGCAACCCGGACGTGCTGTTCGTCGTCAGCTTAGCGACCCTAATCGATGTCCGGATCGTGAATGCAGGACCAGCGTCTTCAAGCCGGGGGAAGCGGTGCCGTTCCCGCCGGAGTTGCAAGGGCCTCCTGCTGTAACGCTGCTATAACGCCGTGACGGCATACTCGCTGTTACGCGGTGAAGGGCGCTCCTACACGGTAAAACGCGGTGCAGGGGTGTGGGCGCAACCAGAAAGTTTCGATTTCTAGGCGTATGAGGAACCGGAGGTGGAGAGATGTCGTTTTTGCTCAACCCGAACTTCGATACCAATTCGGCGTGGACAGCGATCAACCAAGCAGGTGCGGTCTCATGGGGGACGGGAGCTGACCCTCGCGCGATGTCGGGCACGAATGTTGGTGCCATTAGTACGACACTGAAGTCCGGTTCCGTGGGGCAGGATGTGACTGTCAATGCACCGAGTGTGTCCTGTTTTGCCTTCGTGCGTCCAACTAGCCCGCAACCAATGTCAGGAACACTCGCCATTTGGAACTTGGACACAAATACGAATTCGTCCACAGTTTTTACTGCCGACGACGAAAATTCCTGGCAGCTCGTTGTCAACACCTTTAGTCTTGGCGCCGCCCAGCCACACAATGTACGGGTCGAGATCTATATGGGCACGATCAACGCCACGCTCCTTCTCGACTGCGTGAATCTTTTTTGATGATGACGTCGCGCTCCGTTCCAGCAAGTATTAGGTGGCGTCGCGGAACACGGCGATCAAGATCCCTTAATCGACCGGCTTACGGGAGTGTTGGCTGGCAGGCACCCCATCCGTTGCTAGCTTTTGTCGTGTCGCGAGTAGGAGGAGCCCGAGGGTGTCCGTTCCAACAGGCGGAAGTCGACCATGTATCGGCGCAGCATGACGACGTCGTCGGTATAACTGAGGAGCCGTTCATTGACCTGCTTTTCCGTGAGGTGTTCGCCCGGTTTGAAGGCTTCGTTGACAATCCAGGCGAGGAGCTCCCGCCGTTCCGCCATGTTGGCTGGATACCTCTCGATCCTGCCCAGGCGCATGAAGCGGGCCAGTCCGGTCTGCGCCTGTCGCCGGGGTTGCTGCGTGAGCAGGTCGCGGAAGATCGCCTCTGGTGCCTCAAGTTCGTTGGCGGCGTTCCGTTCGACGAGCCCAGATTCAAGCAGTACGGCGATGGCACGGTTTCGCCGGTGGTCATTCAGGTCAGCAACCACGTCGAGGAGGTCGGCGCCGAGGACGATTTGCGCGTACGCGGTCCGCGCGTCGTTATTGGCGAGCGCTGCCATCACTCGCCGCCAGTGCGGTCCGCTCAGCTTTGTCCCTCCGGTCATAGCGCATTCCTCGCTCTCATCTGTTCCCGCCTGTGCGGGTCACAGGGTGCTTGGCCAACAGGCAGAATCGTAGTCCAGCTGGGGTGGGACGGACAGGTTTCCGGGCGGGTGGCCGGCGTCCCTCAAGGGCCGAGTCAGCCACCGCGGCGAATGCACCTTGGTTGTGCTCATGGATTATTTCCTCAGGCCCCTTCCGCGCTCCGGAAGAGTTCCCCATACTTGGCTCATTGTGCAGATCGTCGAATACTCGGATCCAGGGAGGACACAATGATCTCGATCAAGGACATCCCGTGGGTGCAGCTCCTGAGGCAGAACCATTACCACCCGTCGCCCCGCGATTGGTCGGACCAGGTGATTTACTTCCTCCTGATCGACCGGTTCTCCGATGGCAACGAAGACGGCTACAAGGATGTTGCCGGCCAAATCGTCCACGGCACCACCCAGCTGTTTTCACCCGGGGACGAGGGCAACGCCGTCCAGACCCAGACCGACATTCAGAATTGGGAGTCCGCCGGAGCTCAGTGGCTTGGCGGAACCCTCAAAGGTATCCAGTCCAAGATCGGCTACCTGAAGAGGCTCGGCGTAACCGCACTCTGGATCAGCCCCGTGCTCCGCCAGCGACCCGGAGTGGACGATTACCACGGCTACGGCACGCAGAACTTCCTCGAAGTGGACCCGCACTTCGGCACGGCACAAGACTTCAAAGACCTGGTCGACGCCGCCCACGGGGCCGGGCTGTACGTCATCCTCGATGTGATCCTTAACCATTCAGCCGACGTCTTCCAATACGACATTGTCGATCCGAACACCGGCGAGTTCTATGCGCCGCTGTGGAACGGCACCACGTTTCCGGTCGCCGGCTGGCGGGACGGGAGCGGCGTCCCCAGCCTGCCGTTCCCCGCGCCGGTCAATCCAGCCGACACGCGCGCTGCCGTGTGGCCCCAAGAACTGCAGGCCGACGGCGTCTTCACCCGCAAGGGGAAGATCGGCAATTGGGACCACGTGCCGGAGACGACTGAAGGGGACTTCGAGGGACTCAAAGACATCCATCAGGGAACCGGCCCGGTGGATGACTACACGCCGTCGGCGGCGATGCAGGTTCTGACCGAGGCGTACCAATACTGGATCGCATACGCGGACGTCGACGGTTTCCGGGTGGACACGGTCAAGCACATGGACCGCGGCGCTATGCGTTACTTTGCCTCCGCCATTCATGAGTTCTCCCAGACCCTTGGCAAGGACTCGTTTCTTCTGGTCGGAGAGATCACCGGCAGCCGCGAGGACGCCGTCGAGATACGGGACGAAACCGGGCTCGACGCGGCCTTGGGCCTGGCTGACGTTCAGGGACAAATGGTTGACACGGTGAAGGGGTGGACCAACCCGCAAAACTACTTTGACCTCTTCCGCAACTCCTACCAGGTCGACAAGGCAACGCACACCTGGTTCCGCAACCACGTCGTCACCAACTTTGATGACCATGACCTCGTGCGCATGGGCAGAAGCTACAAGGCGCGGTTCGCCTCCGACCAGGAGGGGAGTGCACTGGAACTCGCCGTCCTGGCTTTGAACGCGACGACGCTCGGCATCCCGTGCATCTACTACGGCAGCGAGCAGCGTTTCGACGGAAAGTTCCCGACGGCGGTTGATCCGCAGCCTGCCAGCGATTTTAAGGCAGACCGATATATACGCGAAGCAATGTTCGGCGGTAGCTTCGGCTCGTTCCGGAGCCGCGGCCGGCATTTCTTTGACGAGTCGGCCGATGCGTACGTGCAGCTCGCCAAGGTTCTGGCCATACGGAAGAACGATCTCGCTCTCCGCCGTGGCCGGCAGTACCTGCGGCCCATATCCGAGGACGGAATCAGCTTCTGGTACCCGAGCCGCATCGGCTCGGGAAGAATGACATCCATCGTGGCCTGGAGCCGGATCATTGCAAACCGGGAGGTCATTTGTGCCATGAACACAGACATCGTGTCCCACAGAACAGCGTGGGTGACCATCGACGCCGGCCTGCATTCGATCGGAGACAAGTTCCAGTGCGCCTATTCGACCGACCAGGGCCAGCAGGGATCAGAGGTGGCCGCTGAGGGACGGAACGGACTGGCGATCAGCATCGACGTCGAACCTGCGGGCTTCATCATCATGACGCCGTAGGCCGACTGCCAGGCGAGGCGCCCGGCCCCGCTACGGCATCGCGGGGCGGTCGCCCTCACGCAGCCAGTCGTCGAAGAACGCGTCGAGCTGCTGGCCCGAGGCCTTTTCCATGACGGCCTCGAAGTCCTCCGTCGTCGCCGTCGAGTCGTTGTAGCGGGCCAGCCACGACCGGGCGCCCGCGAAGAAGGCCGAGTCGCCGACTTTCAAGCGCAACGCGTGGAGGGCAGCCGCACCGCGGAAATAAGTCTGGGCCATGAACAGGTTGTCGCGGCCCGGGTCAGCGATGTTGAGCGCCCAGCGGTTTTTCGCATCCAGGTACGCCACAGCGTCCGCGAACTGCCCCGGCATGGTTGCCGTGCCTTGGTGCTCCGCCCACAGCCACTCGACGTAGGTCGCCCACCCCTCGTTGAGCCAGATATCCTGCCAGTCGGACGGGCTGACCGCATCGCCGAACCACTGGTGCGCCAGTTCGTGCACTACTGAGGCGTCATCCGCGACCAGTGAGTACACCGGCCGCGTCTGCGTCTCCAGGGCGTAGTCGACCGAGTCGTCGTCGACAGTCGCCCCAAACGCCTCGAATGGGTAGCGCCGGAACAGGCCCGCCAGGAACGAGATCATCTCCGGCTGCATGGCGAGGGAGGCCTTCGTCTGTGCCAGTGCCGCGCCCGTCACGCCCGCGTCGATTGCGTTGATGATCGGCAGGCCGTGCGGACCGACGTCGTACGACAGGGCAAAGTCGCCGACGCTCGCCGTCGACAGGTAGCTGGCCATCGGGTCCGACGCCTTCCACGTCCACGTTGTCCACCCGGCCTTGGTAGGGGGCCGGCCGGCCGGCAGGCCGTTCGCAATGGCCGTCTTGCCTGCCGGCACTGTGATGCGGAAGGTGTAGGTTGCCTTGTCTTCGGGGTCGTCGTTCACCGGGTACCAGGTCGCAGCGCCCTCGGGCTCGTTGACCACCATCGCACCGTCGGCGGTGGTGACCCACCCGTACAGGGCACCCGTGGTGTCGCGTGGCCGGCCGGTGGAGCCGCCGTACTCGACGACGATCGTCGTCTCCTGCCCGGCCTTCAGCTTGGGCCGCAGCCCGACCGTGAGTTCCCAGATTCGGTTCGCGTCATCCTGCTGCTGGGACCATTTGGCGGCCTTGCCGTCGTTCAGGACGGACGTGACGCCTAGGCCACGCAGATCGAAGTTGAGGGACTTCAGGTCCTGCTTCGCGCGGAGGGTGATCGTCGCGACGCCGCGGAGCTGGCCTGCGAGCACTGCCGGATTGGTCGGGGGCGTGTAGTGGAGGTCGAGATGGTAGTGCCGGACGTCATACCCACCATTGCCGGCGTACGGGAAGTACGGATCGCCGCTGCCGGGAGCGCCCGCCGAGTAGCGGGGCTCGTCATCGTCGGGGGCGGCCTGCGCCGTCCCGCTGATTGCGCCGGCACTGGCCACCGCCAGCGCGACGGCGACCGCTGCACGACGCAGGGGACCGTTGAAGTGCTGCCCAATCACGAGCGTCCTCCCGCCGTCTGGTCGAAGCGTACATTCGTTCCGCCGGCCGGCATTTTGTATTCGACCATCGTGGGGGCCTTTCTTGGTCATCAAACGGCGACGCTCAGTATGCCAATGACTGATGCTCCCGGACTCCCGGAGTCCCGGAGAGTAGGAGTCCCGGAGGTCAGGAGGGGTTTGCCCTGGTGGTACCGCAGCCCGGGTCGATGGCCGCGGCCACCAGGCGGTCGAAACTCGCTGTGCCGTTCTCCGGCGGAACCACGGTGAGGACCGCAAGCCATTTCTCCGGGGCGTTCCTTCCGGACATTGCCGCCCGTTCCACATGGAGGTTTAGCCCGGGCACGCCGCTGACGAGGAGCGGAAGCTGCTCACCGGTTTTGACCATGTTCCGGAATTCCTTGACGGACAACTGGTCGGCCGGAGTGTTGGTCACCTCGGCGATGGTGCTGTTCACCCGCTTGGTCAGCCCCTGCATGAGCCTTCGCCGGTCTGCGACTGCAGGAATGGTCATAAGGGTCGCGAAGAAGGCCGTGAACAACACCACGGCCCCGAAACTGCGGAGAAAGGGTATGAACATCAACAGGATCAGGCACAAGGCAAAAACGCAGATAAAGCATACGATGAACCTGATGATGGGGTTATCGCCGGGTTTCGTTGACCAACGCACCAGGGTGGCCGTTTTCTTGCGTGGATCGTGGAGTGGTGAATTTCCCATGATTAGTAGCCCTTCACTTCCATCAGCGCTTCGGCCAGGATCACTGCCTCGCGTGCTTCTTTGAGATCGCCCAGCAGGCCCATGTCCGGAAGGGCTGAGGCGGCAACGGTGGAACCGGACAGTGCAGAAAAGATGTTGCCCAACTTTTCGCGGTCCTGTGACAGCATTCGGGACGCGTTGAGCTTGATTTTGCTCAAGTCCAGCTCCAGGAGTGACTTGTCGATGGCCTCGCGGCGCACTTGCATTACGGCCAGTTTTTCCCTCAGGCGCTCGGCCCGGCCCCGGAACATCGATTCCATCTTTCCTGCCACAATGTGGAGCTCGCACAGCGCGGTGTAGGACTGCGGTGACCCGGAGTGCGCGGCGAGCTGCCCATGCACGTGGTGGCGCCGTCGTTCCCATTTCCGGACGGCGGAATCGTACGGTTCCAAAAGCAGCGTGACCGCTGCCAAGGCCTTATCCAGTGACCCGGCCCGGGCGCTCAGGTTCGATGTGGCGGCCTCCAGCCTCGACAGGAAGGCATCGTAATTGTCCTGCGGCCGGGCGCTACCGGTATTCACGAGCCACCCGCGCGCTGGCGCGATTCCTTTCGCCGGGTTTTGCTCCCATCTGTCATGGCAAGAGAATAGGGGCTCCGGGCTCGATGGCATAGGGTGCCGGCCCGGCTCCAGAGCATTTCGGGCCATTGTCTTTGGGCAGTGTCAGTTCTGCCAGCATCTTTGGAAAACCTTGGCCCCAACCTTCGACGGCGGGCGGATCCGTGTCAGGATCAGTTATGCCCCAGCGCCTAATGCTGCTCGACACCGCGTCACTGTACTTTCGCGCCTTCTATGGCGTGCCCGACACGATCCGCCGCGCCGACGGGACGCCGGTGAACGCCGTCCGCGGCCTGCTCGACATGATCGCGCGGCTTGTCACCGATTACCGCGCCACGCATCTCGTGGCGTGCTGGGACGACGACTGGCGTCCGCAGTGGCGGGTCAACCTCATCCCGACCTACAAGTCGCACCGAGTAGCAGCAACGGTTGCCGGTGCCCCGGACGTGGAAGTCGTGCCGGACGCCCTTGTGGCGCAGATTCCGATGATCCGTGAGGTGCTCGCCCTCGCCGGCATCGCCGTTGTCGGGGCCGCCGAACACGAGGCGGACGACGTCGTCGGCAGTTACGCCAGCTATGCCGAGCTTCCGGTCGACGTGGTCACGGGCGACCGCGATCTTTTCCAGATTGTCGACGACGCCCGACAAGTGCGGGTGATTTACACCGCGCGCGGCATGAGGAACCTTGAAGTCGTGACCGAGCCCGTCATTGTCGGAAAGTACCGCGTGCTGCCCCAGCAGTATGCCGACTATGCGACCCTCCGCGGCGACACGTCCGACGGGCTGCCTGGTGTGGCCGGCATAGGGGAGAAGTCTGCCGCCACGCTGCTGGGAGAATACGGAACCCTGGACGGGCTGCTCGAGGCAGCCGCAGATGCCGGGAGCGGCCTGTCCGCAGCGGTGCGGTCCAAGCTCGCCGCTGCCGCGGACTACCTCACGGTCGCGCCCGCCGTCGTGAACGTGGTGCGCGACCTCGGGCTGCCGACCCTCGAGGAGGCGGGCGCACAGCTGCACGCAGTCGCCGGCGATCCGAGGGCAGAACTCGAGCGCCTCGCCGGCGAATGGAATCTCGGCGGCTCGGTCAGACGGCTCCTGGAAGCGCTCGACGTCATTTCAGAAACTGGCGATGCGCATAAAGGTCCCGGAGTAGTGCAATCTCGGCCAGATGGTGGATCATCTCCCGGTTGATGTGCAGCACCAGCGTGGCCATCGGGGCGGCGGCGTACGGACCCTCGGCCGGCCCGCATGCTGCTGCCCAACCGTCCTCGTCAAGCCCTTTCACGCCCTGGATCCACCGGACGTAGGCCTCATCGAGCCGGTCAAGCGCCTCCGCCGCCGTCCCGGGGTAGGCGTAGGTCTGGTAATCCACGGCAGGACCGCCGAAATGCGAGGCCGTGCGCGCCCCCAGAACGCCGACCAGGATGTGACTGAGGCGCCAGGCAATTGTTGTCACCGGTGCCGGCGCCGGCTCCGGGTAGCTGAAGTCAATGGTGAAATCACCCGCGCCCGGCGCGTCCGGCAAGCTTGATTCGCCCCTGCGCCGGACACTCCAGCCGGGCACGGGTTCCCAGAAATACTCCTGGTCCGTCAGCCCGTCCAGCCGCGCACGTGCCTGGTGGGAGAAATGCCAGTCGAGCTGGTCCACCAGCTCACGGTTCCAGCTAAGATCCGGCATGGCTTTCCTCCTTGGCCTCGACGCTGCGGGCGTCAGGACCGGGTCGAGTTGGCAACCGCGGCGGCGCGCTGTTTTCTGACCGTCAGATACAGGCGGTGTGCCGTGATGATGAGTGTGAGCCAGGCGGCGCCGAGTGTCCAGGCGGCGAGCACGTCGGTCAGCCAATGGTGCCCGAGATACACCCTGCTCAGGCCCATGGTCAAAGCGAAGACGGCAGCGGCTGCCGCGGTCAGGATCCGGGCCCTGGTTGTCTTGAGCCGCAGAATGACCAGATACGCGACGATCCCGGCAATGACTATCGAGTTGAGGGAGTGTCCGCTGGGAAACGAGGCGGAGTATTCGTACGGCGGAACGGCGTCGGTGAGGTCCGGACGCGCCCGGCCGATGAGCCGTTTGCCGGCGATGGTCATGAGCAGCGAACCGGCTCCGGCCGCAACGATGAGGATGGCGGGGGTCCATGATCGGCGCTGAACGGACAGCACCACTGCGGCAGCTACGGCAAGTATCGGCATACCGATGGTGCCGCCGACGTCGGTGTAGGCGGTGACGAGGACGTCGAGGCCGGGGGAGCGGAGGCTTTTGCCGGCGGCGAGCATCGGATGATCCAGCCCTGCTACGCCGTCGGCTTCCGTCACCGCTTCATAGACCTGGGCGGAGAGAGCCGTGAGGCAGGCAGCGAGGACAGCACCGAACAACAGCGTCAGGATCAGCGCCCCGTGCGGACCGATGAGGCTGCTGGCCCTGTGCATGGCGCCGGCCAGGAAGCGTCCGGCCCGGTTGTTCCACCGCGTCAGGTCCTGGTCGCCGACGAAACGGTCCTGTTGGAGTTCGCCGCGCACGCCGTCGTTGGCCGGGCGTGCTTGTTGGTCGGTCATGTGTGATCCCATCTCCAGTCGATGCCCGCAGGAAGCCTACCAATAGTAAGCACCCTTAGTGCATCGTCCCGGCGGGGACGCGCTGGCCGGTCCCGTTAACTGGGCTCAGCCTGTTTCCGCGGCGACGTCCGGTGCCCCGGGCGCTTCAGTGAGGGCAGGCCGGTGCGCGGGGCCGGCGAGAACGGCATCTTCCGGAACGTCAGCGGGCGTTGCTGTACGGCGACCCACAGCGCCGCGATCCGTGACGTTGGCCGGAGCGAAGGCCAGCACCGACAGGGCGGCTGCGAGGATCGCCATTCCGATCCAACCAATGATCCCAAGCCGTTCACCCACGACGAGGACCGCGAGCATGGCGGCGACCGCTGGTTCCGCCAGCGTCAAGGTGGTCGCCGTGCTCGGGCGGACCCGGGCGAGTCCGACGCCGAACAGGAAGTAACCCAAAAACATCGGCACCAGGGCCATATAGGCGGCGACCGCAAATGACTGCGCGGAGGCGACCAGCGGTGCCCCGGTGACCAGCAGGACCGGAATCAGGAGCGCCCCGCCGGCCCCGAAGACCGCGCCCATCGACGCCCCGCGCCCCAGCTGGTGGTGCATCAGCTGGTGAACCACCCATGAATACAGGGCATAGGTGGTGCCCGCCAGCAACCCGAGCCCGACGCCGGCCAGGGTCGCCATGGCGGACGCCGCCTGCTCGCCGGCCCGCGACAGGCACAGCAGGACGCTGCCGAGGACGCCCAGGAAGGCGGCCAGCATCCACCAGCGGCTCAGGAGCCTGCGCTCGATGACCCTTTCCAGGATGCCTGATGCCAGCGGCGCCGACGCAAGTGAAACGACTGTGCCGATTGCAACGCCACCCAGGTGCATGGCGCTGTAAAACGCCAGCGGGTAGACCGCTACGGCCAGCGCTCCGACGGCCACCAGTCCGGCGTGCTTTCGCAACGCCTGCCGCGCGCGAGCCAGGGAGGGGAGAGCGATGGCCGCTTGCAGCAGGCCGCCAATACCCAGGGCGGCCGCTCCGATCGCCAGCGGGCCGGCATCAGGAGCAAATGTCGCGGCGGTTCCCGTGGTGCCCCACAAGAATGACGTGACCAGGATGGCGGTGACGCCGCCGGCAGCCCGGTTCACAGCGCGCCGAGCAGCTCGGCGGCGAACTCCCGGGCATGGAGCAGCCGCGTCGGCTCGCCCTCCAGGCCGGCACGCGCCATCGACCCCTCCAGCAGGAAGCTGAGGCGTTCCGCCAGTTGATGCGCGGCAGGCGGGTCAGTCAACGTCGTCAAGTGTTCGATCAGCAGACGCTCAACGTGCTCCTTGTGCCGGCGAACCGCAGACCGCCCGGGATCATCCGCACCGAGTTCAGCGGCGGCATTCAGGAGGCCGCACCCGCGGAAACCGTGGCTGTAGGCGGCCGCGGCGTGATCGATGTAGGCATCGAAAACGGCCAGGACGCCCTCCTGAGCCGTGGCAGTTTCCGCGAGCCGGGCCCGGTACAGGCCCAGCCATTCCTCGTGGCGGGCATCGATGTACGCCTCGACGAGTGCGGCCTTGGAAGCAAAATTGTTGTACAGGCTCATCTTCGCCACACCCGCCGAGGAGGTAATCACGTCGATCCCGGTCGCGGCGATGCCATCGGCGTAGAAGTGCTGCGCCGCAGCGTTCAGGATCCGCGCACGGGCAGGGGACCGGCGGCGGCCATTATTTTCGGTGCGAGTGGTCACGGAACCCTCCTTAACTAGGTCGATCAGTCTACCTAGTCCGCGGATTCTCCCGCAACCCCAGTGGTTAACGCAGAAGGCCCCGCACGCAGGCTTGGGTTCTAACGGTCGTTGCAACACCCAGCATTTTTGGGAGTTGCAACGACCGTGTCTCGTTTAAGCCGTGAATCATCGAGTGGAGCGCGCTCCGGCAAGGATCAGAAGGCTGCATTTTTCGCGGTTTTTGACCGCCTTGGAAGCACACGGGCAGCGGCGAGGGAGCTGGGGCTAAATGCCAACACCTGCGCAGGCTGGGTCAGGAAAGCGGGTCTGAAAGGCCGCGGAACTCCGGGCGTCGGCCCTCATCCGGGAAGGGAAGAGTTCTTCCGGCTCCGGAAGGCAGGTGTTTCCCGGCGTGAAGCGGCACGGACAGTTGGCGTGAACATTCGCACGGCCAGGGACTGGGACCACGGAATCCGGAAGTCGAGCAACCGACGCATTTACCCTGACGGACGGGTGATCGACTACAAACGGGGAGTGACCTCGTTTGCCGCCCCGTCCGGCGTAATGGCGATGCCCGTCCCGGGCATCGCCGCGCTGGAAAAGCCCATTGATCCGCGATACCTGTCCCTGGAGGACCGGGAGAGGATCCGGGACCTGCAGGCCGCCGGAACGTCGATCAGGGCGATCGCCCGCGCCCTTGGACGATCGCCTTCAACGATCAGCCGCGAGCTGGGCCGAAATATCGATTCCCGGATGGGCTACCTGCCCCACGGGGCACAACGGATGGCCGCCGCCCGGCGGGCCCGTCCCAAGACGGCCAAACTCGCAGGCGAGTCGGATC